>JACCFC020000119.1 GCA_020830965.2 Neisseriaceae bacterium TC5R-5 | reverse complement strand
AGACGCACAGGTCGCAAGCCTCTGCCTGCCGAACTCCCCCGAGTAGAACACCTGCACGAACCTGAATCCTGTACCTGTGGTCAATGTGGCCATAACTTGGTCAAAATCGGCGAAGATGTGAGCGAGCAACTGGATGTTGAACCCGCCCGATTCTTCGTTAATCGCCATATCCGCGGCTTTGTTGCACAAATCCGGCGCACCGCGGCTTGGTAAGATAGCGGCATGACCAAGCCCGCCAAAACGCTACCGAACGACCAACTGGAACGCCTACAACCAAGCCCTGATCCTGCGCGGCTCTCTGTCAGTCTGGCTGGACACGAGCATGTCATGGCAGGCAACTCCACAGGGCAAGCGCGGCCGGACGCAGACCTATAGCGATGCCGCCATTCAGTTCTGTTTGACCAT
>JACCFC020000118.1 GCA_020830965.2 Neisseriaceae bacterium TC5R-5 | reverse complement strand
GCCGCCAGCGCTTCGGCCCCCTGCTGGCTGGCGAGCTGGTTGTGGCTGTGGATTTGCTGCTGCGCCTGTTGCAGACTCGCCAGTGGTCGGCTCATCTCGGTATGGCTACCGCTAAGCGGGGTATGCTTCCAGCTACTCAGGTGCAGGCCCTGGTCAGCGTGTAAGCTGCCCCACGCGAGGGTGGATAAGGTAAAACCTTCACCCGCCGGGTCACGTCGGCCCTGATGATTAGGAATATGAGTGAGAGCACCCAAGCCTAAGAGGGTATTTTGATGGTCTGAAGACAAGACAACCTGAATCTGCTGCGCACTGTCGTCCAGAATCAGTTGATTGCCCCGCCGGCTACCGCCCAGCTCGCGGCTGCGAATGCCGGTTAACGCTTGTTGGCTGGCCAACTCCCACGGTGCCAGATGTTGGCCGTTATA
>JACCFC020000117.1 GCA_020830965.2 Neisseriaceae bacterium TC5R-5 | reverse complement strand
GCTCGGGTCTAAGGGCACATACGCCCCACCGGCCTTCAGGATCCCCAGCAGCCCCACCACCATCTCCAGGCTGCGTTCGACACAAATCGCTACCCGGTCATCCGGCCGAATGCCTAGTGCGATCAGATGGTGCGCCAGTTGGTTCGCCCGCCGGTTCAGCTCGGCATAGCTCAGTTCCTCATCGCCATAACGTAGTGCGATGGCTGCCGGGGCTCGTGCTACCTGCTGTTCGAACAGTTGATGGATTAAGGCGTGTTGCGGGTATGGCGCTGCGGTCGCGTTAAACTCCACCAGCACTTGCTGACGTTCCTCAGCCGATAACAGCGGCAGCTCCAGCACTCGCTGCTGCTCATCAGCCACCATTGCTGTCAGCACTCGCTCTAATTGGCCTTCTAGTCGCTGGATCGTTCTCTTATCGAATAGATCACT
>JACCFC020000116.1 GCA_020830965.2 Neisseriaceae bacterium TC5R-5 | reverse complement strand
ATTATAGCTAAGGAATAGACGCTATGACATACCGCCTTCACAAGCCACACGCGCCAAAGCTAGCTATGTATCCCTGTTTCCCTAGGGCTAGATCGCTCGGTTCTATTTTTGTTGTCGGGCATCGTCGTTGTCTCAGTGTGATGGTGAGGCGTGGCAGCGTTATTTTTTCTCTGTCTTACCCTAAGCGCCTTCCTGCATTTTCTCAACTGTCTCTTTTCTGAAAGCTCCCGCCATGGCTCGCCGCTTCCGTCCAGCAGATGCCGTTGACCTTCGTAGAGAGAAGGGCGACGAACCACGTTATAGAGCCACTACGCAAGCGGCTATTGAAGGTATGCAGGCTTATCAAGATAAAACCTTAGTACCTGTCCATAGCAGTTTGGCCTATTGGTTCAGTTTGCCGCGCCTTGGTTCATTGTGGACGAGAAGCGGCTT
>JACCFC020000115.1 GCA_020830965.2 Neisseriaceae bacterium TC5R-5 | reverse complement strand
GTGTATCAGTTGACGCTACGCCCTTGGCTGTACCTGCTGACCAAGAACCAGGATTGTCAGATTTATCAGGACAATAACGTCGTCGGGATTCTCGATCAGGTGTTGCAGCGTTATCCCTATCCGGTAGAGCGGCGTTTGGATGCTCAGAAGTACCAAGTGGTCAGTGATAGCCCGAACAATGAACCCAGATGGTTTCAAGTTCAATATAACGAAAGCGACTATTCATTTATTAATAGATTGATGCAAGAGTATGGAATTTATTACTACTTTGAGCATCAGGACAGTGTTCACCGGCTGGTTTTAGCGGATCAGGGCGGCGCCCATCGTCTGCCGGCCAGTGGCTACCGACAGCTATCCTATCACCCGACCAAGGGTTATGTCGATCAAGAATATTTGCATAAAGTCACCGTCAGCGAAACGCTCTGCTCGGGTCAATATGAGCA
>JACCFC020000114.1 GCA_020830965.2 Neisseriaceae bacterium TC5R-5 | reverse complement strand
CGTCTTGGTATCGAAAGCGCCATCGCCGCTCACGCAGGCTATAGGCTCATCGACCGGGATTTGCACCAAGAGCGAAGGCAGCATTTGCGCATCGCCCTGGCGGTTGTCTGTTACCTCGATGGCGCAGATTTGCAGGGTTTCTGCATTAATGCCTAGATGCACCTTACGCCATTGCCGGCGATATTCCGCGCCGTGCTTCTTGGTTTTCCACTCGCCTTCGCCCAGCATTTTGATGCCGGTGCTATCGACCAGCAGATGCAATGCGCCTGAACTTTTCTGATAGGGAATTTTGACCTGCAGCGTCTGCTGCCGTCTGGATAACGTGCTGTAGTCGGGAACGTTCCAGTCCAGACCCGCCAGCTTGAGCAGGCTTTGGATGAAACCAATGGTTTGCCGCAAAGGCAGTCCAAATAGGCTCTTGATGCTCAAACAGAACTGAATGGCG
>JACCFC020000113.1 GCA_020830965.2 Neisseriaceae bacterium TC5R-5 | reverse complement strand
ATGGATGGCAGAAGCTAGCGACAATCCTGACGCCGTGGCTTTAGGACTCAATGCCAAGCATCTGGCGTATGTGATTTACACCTCGGGCTCGACGGGACTGCCTAAGGGCGTGATGGTGGAACACCATAATGTGATTAACCTGGTGATCAATAATACTTATGCCCCAATTACAGCAGAAGATTGTATTGCTCACTGTGCCAACATTGCTTTTGATGCGGCGACCTGGGAAGTCTGGGGGGCCTTGCTCAATGGGGCTAGACTAGTATTACTTCCTCAATCGGTTGTGTTGGAGGCACTGAATTTCAGATCTGTGCTGTTGAACGAACGTGTGACGGCTTTATGGTTAACAGTAGGGCTATTCAATCAGTACGTTGATGTGCTGAGTGATGCCTGTGGGGCATTAAAGTATTTGCTGATCGGTGGAGATGTGCTGGATCCGGAAGTAAT
>JACCFC020000112.1 GCA_020830965.2 Neisseriaceae bacterium TC5R-5 | reverse complement strand
GAACAGGAACACGCGCTAGACCACTATTTACACCATGCTGCTTTACAAGTGGGGCGACTGGTCAACTACATGAAAGACGTCGCTAAGTGGTCGCTGGAGGACATTGTTAGCAAGCTGGCGCGCCCCAAAGCTGGTTATCCGCAACGCCTCAAACTGGCGAATTTATCTTGCGATTTAGGCAATCAGGATTTCATCCATAACGCGATCAAAATCGATTTTGATGTGTTCGCTAATTTGCATCTGCCGCTAGCTAATACCGGCTGGCAGCCTTCGGCATAAGCCTCACCTTCCGCATGGTTGGCGCGATGCGGAAACCAAGGAAAGCGCCACTACTCAGGAGCAAGACACATGCAATTTACGTCAAAAGTGAAGATCACCGGCGCTAAACGTTTCAAAGATACCGTCGAAGGCGTTTTGTACGATTCCACCAAGATTTATGTGGATGTGCCG
>JACCFC020000111.1 GCA_020830965.2 Neisseriaceae bacterium TC5R-5 | reverse complement strand
CGGCGGCTTTCGATCACCTGACCCAGCGCGTCATAGCGCTTTTCGGTGACGTAGCCGGCAGCATCGACGCTGTAGATCGCGCGACCAGCGCTGTCGTAGACGGTACGGTCGATACGGTCATTGGCACCGGCTTGGGTTTGGCTGGCACTGGCGTAACGGTGACTGCTCATCACATTACCGGCCGCATCGTAGCGGTATTCGGTGGCGTAGCCTGCCGCATTACGGCTGAGGGTGAGTCGACCGGCCGCATCATAGCTAGCGCTGTCGGTCTGGTCCTTGGCGTGGGTTGTGGGGGTGCCGTTGAAGGCGCCGGTGACGCGGGTGGCGTAGCGGGTGGTAGCGGTACGGTGACCACTGGCGTCATAGCGGTAGCCGCTGAGGTTGCCCAGGGCGTCCAGGCTGTAGCTCAGACGGCCATCCTGATCATAGAAGCGTTGTTCGCTGCGGTCGG
>JACCFC020000110.1 GCA_020830965.2 Neisseriaceae bacterium TC5R-5 | reverse complement strand
GCCAAGCGCCTGCAAGATGAACTGGCAGAAGAAGGTATCAAGGCAGGTCGAGACCGGATAGCCCGACTGCGGCGAGAAGAAGGGATTCGCTGCATCCAGAAGCGCAAATTCAAGGCCACGACCCACTCAAATCACCGTTTGCCAGTGGCAGATAACTTATTGAATCAAGAGTTTGCCCCCGGCAAGCCCAATGAAGTGTGGGTCAGTGACATCACTTACATTTCGACGAATGAAGGCTGGCTGTATCTTGCTGGCCTCAAGGATGTCTTCACCTGCGAGATCGTCGGCTATGCGATGGGATCGCGCATGACGCAGGAGCTGGTCAGCCAAGCGCTGTGGAAAGCGATGAAATGGAAACGGCCTGATGCAGGTTTGATTCTGCATTCGGATCGGGGTAGCCAGTATTGCTCGCACGGCTATCGCAAGCTGGCTGAGCAATTCAAGCTGCGTGCCTCCATGT
>JACCFC020000011.1 GCA_020830965.2 Neisseriaceae bacterium TC5R-5 | reverse complement strand
GGCGATAATGTGGAAATCACAGTAGAGTTGATAGCGCCTATTGCGATGGAAGAAGGCTTGCGCTTTGCCATTCGTGAAGGTGGTCGTACTGTTGGTGCCGGTGTCGTCGCTAAAATCATTGCTTAATTTGGATCGGAGTATTGTATGTCTAGTCAGAAAATCCGTATCCGCCTAAAAGCGTTTGATTACAATCTTATTGATCGCTCTGCGCAGGAAATTGTTGAAACTGCTAAGCGCACTGGTGCTGTGGTTAAGGGGCCTGTGCCACTGCCTACTAAAATTGAGCGTTTTAATATATTACGTTCGCCGCATGTGAATAAGGCCTCTCGGGATCAGTTGGAAATTCGTACTCATTTGCGCCTAATGGATATTGTTGATCCAACTGATAAAACAGTTGATGCCCTAATGAAGTTAGATCTTCCTGCCGGTGTCGATGTAGAGATTAAGTTGCAATAACAGCCTTAAATTCAGGGTCTTGCTTGTTAATTGTTTGCGATGCCTGAGTTTTTTGTGATACATTAGCGGACTTGCCATTTTGGTAAGTCCGCTTTGTTATTTATTGTCGTGTTTTTATGTCGGTCAATCGTAATCGACACCTGAAAAAGGAAATAAACATGAGTTTAGGTCTTGTTGGCCGCAAGGTTGGCATGACTCGCATATTTGCTGAGGATGGCGCGTCCATTCCGGTAACCGTGCTGGACATGTCTGCTAACCGCGTCACACAAATCAAAACCACAGAAACTGACGGCTACAATGCCGTACAGGTTACTTATGGTGCTCGTAAAGCTAGTCGTGTAAATGGCGCTGCTGCGGGCCATTTTGCTAAGGCTGGTGTGGAGGCTGGTTTGGGTTTGAGCGAATTTGTTCTGCCTGCTGCCGAGTTGGCTACCTATAAGCCTAGTGATGTCATTGCTGTTGAGGTTTTTGCTGTTGGTCAACTAGTAGATGTGACTGGGACCTCTAAAGGTAAAGGCTTCTCTGGTGTGATTAAGCGTCACAACTTCTCTTCTAATCGTGCCTCGCACGGCAACTCCCGTTCGCACAATACACCTGGTTCCATTGGCCAGGCGCAGGATCCTGGTCGAGTGTTTCCAGGTAAGCGCATGGCGGGTCAGTACGGGAATGTTAAAAGTACTGTTCAGTGTCTGGAAGTGATTCGTGTCGATGCCGAGCGTCAGCTGATTTTGGTAAAAGGAGCGGTTCCTGGTGCCAAAAACGGCGATGTCATTGTGCGTCCTAGCGTGAAGGCGGGTGCGTGATGGAATTGAATGTTATCAATACCCAGGGTCAGGCAGTTGGTAGTTTGGAAGTGTCAGAGGTTTTGTTTGGCCGTGAGTATAACGAAGCTCTGGTTCATCAAGTTGTCACTGCATTTCTGGCTAATGCACGTAGTGGTAATCGTGCTCAGCTCACCCGTGCCGAAGTTAAGCACTCAACTAAAAAGCCCTTTCGTCAGAAGGGTACCGGTAATGCTCGTGCGGGTATGACCTCTACTCCAAACCGTCGTGGTGGTGGTCGTGCTTTTCCGAATAAGCCAGATGAGAATTTTACTCATAAGCTTAACCGGAAAATGTTTCGTGCCGGTATGGCTGCTATTTTGTCGCAACTGGTGCGTGATGAGCGCTTGATCGTGCTGGATGAGTTGACGATTGCTAGCCCTAAAACTAAAGAGTTCGTTGGTACTGTGCAGCCTATGGGATTACAGCAAGCGCTGTTTATCACTGGTGAACTCGACGAAAATCTTTACCTTTCTTCGCGTAATCTACCTAATGTTTTGGTGATTGAGGCAAATCAGGCTGATCCATATAGTCTGTTACGTTTCAAGAAAACTGTGATTACTCGTGCTGCCGTGAAGCAATTGGAGGAGCAGTGGGGATGAACCAAGAGCGTCTATTGCAAATAATTCTGGCTCCTATTGTCTCTGAAAAAAGTACTTTGTTGTCTGAGAAATATCAGCAAATTGTACTTCGTGTCGCCAGTAATGCAACCAAGCCAGAGATCAAGGCTGCAGTTGAAATGCTATTCAATGTAAAAGTGGGTGGCGTTTCTACAGTGAAGGTCAAAGGTAAGGTTAAGCGCTTCGGCCGTTCTATGGGTCGTCGCAGTGACTGGAAAAAAGCCTATGTAAGACTGGCTGATGGTCAAGAGGTTGATCTCGGCGCGGCTTCGGCTTTGGCGGAGTAAGGAGATAGAGCATGCCTATCGTTAAAGTAAAACCGACATCTGCGGGTCGTCGGGCTGTAGTCAGAATTGTGCACCCTGATTTGCATAAAGGTGCACCGCATGCTGCGTTGGTAGAGAAGAAATCTGCTACCGGTGGCCGTAACAATAATGGTCATATCACTACGCGTCATCGTGGTGGTGGCCATAAGAAGCATTATCGTATTATTGATTTTCGTCGCAACAAAGATGGTGTTCCCGCGCGGGTTGAGCGTATCGAATACGATCCAAACCGTACGGCTCATATCGCATTATTGTGTTATGCCGACGGTGAGCGCCGCTACATTATTGCGCCACGCGGTATAAAAGCTGGGGCTGTATTGCAGTCTGGTGCCGAAGCTCCTATTAAAGCGGGCAATGCCTTACCTATCCGCAATATTCCAGTAGGTACTACTATTCATTGCGTGGAAATGCAGGCAGGCAAGGGGGCGCAGATGGTTCGCTCCGCTGGTGCGTCGGCTTTGCTGCTGGCTCGTGAGGGTGCTTATGCACAATTACGTTTGCGTTCTGGTGAAATTCGATTGGTGCATGTGGATTGCCGCGCTACCGTTGGTGAAGTGGGTAATGAAGAGCATTTTCTTCGTAAGTTGGGTAAGGCGGGCGCAACTCGTTGGCGTGGTATTCGTCCAACCGTTCGTGGTACTGCTATGAACCCAGTGGATCATCCGCACGGTGGTGGTGAGGGTCGTACCGGTGAGGGGCGTGTACCAGTTAGTCCATGGGGCACTCCGGCTAAAGGGTTCCGTACTCGTAGAAACAAGCGTACTGACAATATGATTGTACGTCGTCGCTATTCCACTAAAGGGTAATTAACATAATGGCACGTTCGCAGAAAAAAGGCCCGTTTGTTGATCTGCACCTTCTAAAAAAGGTGGATACGGTGCGGGCTACTGGAGATAAGCGTCCGATCAAAACTTGGTCGCGTCGTTCTACTATCCTGCCAGATTTTATTGGTATGACTATCGCTGTGCACAATGGTCGCACTCATGTGCCTGTTTATGTCTCCGAAAATATGGTCGGCCATAAATTAGGTGAGTTCTCATTGACTCGTACCTTTAAAGGCCATGCGGCTGATAAGAAGGCGAAGAAGAGATAAGGTGAAGCGATGAGAGTATCTGCAAATCTAAATGGTGTTCGCTTATCGGCGCAAAAATGTCGATTGGTGGTCGATTTGATCCGTGGTAAGTCTGTTGATCAGGCTTTGAATATCCTGGCCTTCTCTCCAAAGAAGGGTGCGGTAATCGTTAAAAAGGTGCTGGAGTCTGCTATTGCTAATGCCGAACACAATGAGGGCGCTGATATTGACACTCTAAAAGTGACAAGCGTTTTCGTTGACAAGGGTGCTAGTCTGAAGCGCTTTACAGCCCGCGCCAAGGGTCGTGGCAATCGCATTGAAAAGCAAACCTGCCACATTTCATTGACCGTTGGCAATTAAGGGGTAAGCAATGGGTCAGAAGATTCATCCGACGGGATTCCGTCTTGCTGTTACGAAAAATTGGTCTTCCAAGTGGTTTGCAAATTCGCAAAACTTCCCTGGAATGTTGAAGCAGGATATTGACGTTCGTGAATATTTGAAAAAGCGCCTGAGTCACGCTTCGGTTGGTCGTGTAACTATTGAGCGTCCTGCTAAATCTGCTCGTATCACAATTTATAGTTCTCGCCCTGGTGTGGTGATTGGTAAAAAAGGTGAGGATATCGAGTTGCTTAAGCAGGAATTGCAAAAGCGCTTGGGTGTGCCAGTTCATGTCAATATCGAAGAAATTCGTAAACCAGAGCTAGATGCACAGATCATTGCCGATGGTATTGCTTCGCAATTAGAAAAGCGTGTTATGTTTCGTCGTGCTATGAAGCGAGCAATGCAAAATGCTATGCGTATGGGTGCGCAGGGTATCAAAATTATGAGCTCAGGCCGTCTGAATGGCATTGATATTGCTCGTAGTGAATGGTATCGAGAAGGCCGTGTGCCGCTGCATACTTTACGTGCTGATGTCGACTACGCTACTTCAGAAGCCAAGACTACCTACGGTATTATTGGCATTAAAGTGTGGGTATATAAAGGTGAGCTGAAGCCGGGTCAGGTTCAGCCTGCACCAGTGGCCGAGAAAAAATCGAGAAAGGGTGCTCGAAATGTTGCAGCCAACTAGACTCAAGTACCGTAAACAGCACAAAGGCCGCAACACGGGTATTGCAACTCGCGGTAATAAAGTTAGCTTTGGTGATTTTGGGCTTAAGGCCGTTGGGCGTGGTCGTCTCACTGCGCGTCAAATTGAGGCCGCACGTCGCGCGATGACTCGTCACATTAAGCGTGGTGGGCGTATTTGGATTCGTATTTTTCCAGATAAGCCGATTACCTCTAAGCCTGCAGAGGTACGTATGGGCGGGGGTAAAGGATCGCCGGAGTTTTATGTGGCCGAAATTCAGCCAGGCAAAATGCTGTATGAAATGGATGGTGTTTCCGAGGAGCTTGCTCGTGAGGCTTTCCGTTTGGCTGCGGCTAAGTTGCCGATCGCCACTGTGTTTGTAACTAGACAGGTAGGTCAGTGATGAAAGCATCCGAACTGAAAACACGGACTGTAGACGAGCTGAAGGTGGAATTGCTTAGTCTTTTAAAGGCTCAGTTCGCTCTGCGCATGCAGCACGCCACTCAGCAACTCGCTAAGACCTCTGAGCTAAAGAAAGTGCGACGCAATATTGCTCGTGTTCGTACTGTTCTGAAAGAAAAGGTAGCTTAAGATGAGTGAGGCTAAGGTAGTACGCACGTTGACTGGTACAGTTGTTAGCGACAAGATGAATAAAACAGTCACTGTTTTGGTGGAGCGTAAAGTAAAGCACCCCATTTACGGTAAAATTATTCGTCGCTCTAAGAAGTTTCACGCGCATGATGAAAATAATCAGTTTAAGGCTGGTGATATTGTCGTGATCAGTGAGTCGCGCCCATTGTCTAAGACTAAGTCATGGGTGGTGACGGCTTTGGTGGATAAATCGCGTCAAGTGTAAAAGCTTGCAGAGGGCGTAAGCCCTCTGTATAATCGCTTTCTTCTCATTCCTGACTGGAGTGAGGTTCCGCCCTTACGGGGTCCAAAACTAGCCGTTAGATACGCCTATAAGGCGTTTTGTTTGCTTGTTTTTTGCTGTGGTGCAAAAAGTTGGCAAGTAAAAGTGACGGGTAAAGTTGGATTAGAAAAGGTAATCATCAAATGATACAAATGCAGACAATGCTTGATGTTGCTGACAATACCGGTGCGCGTCATGTTATGTGCATCAAGGTGTTGGGTGGCTCTAAGCGTCGCTATGCGAGCGTGGGTGACATCATCAAGGTGGCTATTAAAGATGCTGCGCCGCGTGGACGCGTAAAAAAAGGCGACGTTTATAATGCGGTTGTGGTGCGCACTGCTAAAGGTGTGCGTCGCCCAGATGGGTCGTTGATCAAGTTTGACGGCAATGCTGCCGTTTTGCTCAACAATAAGCTTGAGCCAATTGGCACTCGTATCTTCGGGCCCGTTACGCGTGAACTGCGTAATGAGCGCTTTATGAAGATCGTTTCGCTGGCTCCTGAAGTACTCTAAGGGGGCAGTAGATGCGTAAAATTCGTAAAGGTGACGAAGTAGTTGTTATCACCGGTAAAGACAAGGGTAAACGCGGTACCGTTCTGCGTGTTTTGGATGAAAAATTCGTTGTGGAAGGTGTTAACATCGCCAAGAAGCATCAGAAGCCAAATCCAGTGCGTGGTATTGCTGGTGGCATCGTAGAGAAAATTATGCCCATTCACTCATCTAACGTTGCAATTTTTAACCCGACAAGTCAAAAGGCTGATCGCGTAGGCTTCAAGATTCTTGAAGATGGCCGTAAGGTGCGCGTGTTTAAGTCTAATGGCGAAGTTGTTGGCGCGTAAGGGGTTTTTATGGCTCGTCTCTATGATTTTTACAAAGATAGTGTTGTGCCGGATTTGATGAAGCAGTTCGGCTACAAATCTATCATGCAAGTTCCGCGTATTGAAAAAATTACGATCAATATGGGTGTTGGTGAAGCTGTCGCTGATAAAAAAGTGATGGAGTTTGCGGTAGGTGATATGGAAAAGATTGCTGGTCAAAAGCCAGTGGTGACTGCTGCCCGCAAGTCAATCGCCGGTTTTAAAATTCGTGACCATTATCCAGTTGGTTGTAAAGTTACTTTGCGCCGCGAACGCATGTATGAGTTTCTGGATCGTCTGGTTACTATTGCGTTACCCCGTGTTCGTGATTTTCGTGGGATATCCGCAAAGTCTTTCGATGGGCGCGGTAACTACAATATGGGTGTTAAAGAGCAGATCATCTTTCCAGAGATTGAGTATGACAAAATTGATGCCTTAAGAGGTATGAATATTACTGTCACTACTACGGCTAAGACTGATGAAGAGGCCCGCGCATTGCTGGCTGCGTTCAAGTTCCCGTTCAAGGGTTAAGTACATGGCAAAAATTGCATTGATTAAGCGTGAAGAGAAGCGAGCCAAGGTGGTTGAGAAATTCGCTGCTAAGCGCAAGACTCTTATCGCGAGCATCAACAACCAAAGCCTCTCGGATGAGGAGCGCTTCGCAGCTCGCTTGCAATTACAGCAGCTGCCTCGCAATGCTTCGCCAGTTCGTCAGCGTCGTCGCTGCGCAATTACTGGTCGTCCGCGTGGGGTGTTTCGCAAATTCGGTTTAGGTCGGAACAAGCTTCGTGAAATCGCATTAAAAGGCGAAATTCCGGGTATTGTTAAGGCCAGCTGGTAATAGGAGAACCATAAATGAGCATGCACGATCCTATTTCCGATATGTTGACTCGCATCCGTAACGGACAAATGGCCTCAAAAACAACTGTAGCAATGCCTTCTTCTAAATTGAAAGTTGCTTTGGCTCAGGTGTTAAAAGACGAGGGTTATATTGAGGACTTCGCAGTTGCTGGCGAAGCTCAGAAGCCTGTTCTCGACATTCAGCTTAAGTACTATGCTGGCCGTCCGGTAATAGAGCGAATTGATCGCGTATCCCGTCCTGGTTTGCGCGTATACAAGGGCTCTACTGAAATCCCTAAGGTTATGAATGGTTTGGGAGTGGCTATTTTGTCTACTTCTAAGGGCATTATGACTGATCGCAAAGCTCGCGCAGCCGGTATCGGTGGTGAATTGCTTTGTGTTGTGGCTTAAGGGTAAGGGGGTCTAATGTCTCGCGTAGCAAAGAATCCTGTGGTCATTCCTGCTGGTGTTGAAGTTAAGTTTGGCGTAGCGGAGGTGACAGTAAAAGGTGCTCTGGGTAGCTTAAGCACAGCTTTATCTAGTGATGTGGAGGTTAAGCTGGATAATAACCAGCTTACTTTTGCGGCCAAGAATGACAGCAAGTTTGCACGTGCCATGTCTGGTACTTTGCGAGCTTTGTTGAATAATATGGTGTTGGGTGTTTCCAAAGGCTTTGAGAAAAAATTGCAGTTGATTGGCGTAGGTTACCGCGCTCAGGCTCAAGGTGACACCTTAAACCTTTCTTTGGGTTTTTCTCACCCAGTGGCTCATAAGATGCCTGAGGGTATTAAAGTGGAAACGCCATCTCAGACCGAAATCTTGCTGAAAGGCGCTGATAAACAGCGTGTAGGCCAGGTTGCAGCTGAAATTCGTGCTTACCGTGCTCCTGAGCCTTATAAGGGTAAAGGTGTTCGCTATGTCGATGAGGTTGTGGTTCTGAAAGAAACCAAGAAGAAGTAACTGAGGCACTGACATGGACAAGAAACAAGCTCGACTTCGCCGCGCACGTAAAACCCGTGCTCGTATTGCGGAGCTCAAGATGGTGCGACTCACTGTATGTCGTACCAATAGTCACATATATGCTCAAATCATCGACGAGACCGGTAGCAAAGTATTGGCTAGTGCCTCTTCTTTAGAGGCTGATGTGCGTGCTGATCTTGCTAACGGCGGTAATGTTGCTGCAGCAAGTGTGATTGGTAAGCGTATCGCTGAAAAAGCAAAAGCGGCGGGTATCGAAAAAGTAGCTTTTGATCGTTCTGGCTTTAAATACCATGGACGTATGAAAGCACTTGCTGATGCTGCCCGTGAACACGGTCTTGTATTCTAATTCGGAGTGAAGAATGGCTAAGCACGAAACGGAAGATCGTGGCGACGGTCTGGTCGAGAAAATGATCAGCGTTAATCGTGTCACCAAAGTAGTTAAAGGCGGGCGCATTATGGCTTTCTCTGCCTTGACTGTGGTTGGTGATGGAGATGGCGGGATTGGCATGGGTAAAGGTCGATCTAAGGAAGTTCCTGTTGCTGTACAAAAAGCAATGGAACAGGCGCGTCATAATATGGTGAAAGTGCCTTTGAAGAATGGTACGTTTAACCATACTGTAGTAGGTAAGCATGGTGCTACTACTGTGTTTATTCAGCCAGCTAAAGAGGGCACCGGTGTAAAAGCAGGTGGTCCTATGCGCGCTATTTTTGATGCGATGGGTGTTCATAACGTTTCTGCCAAGATTCATGGTTCTACTAACCCTTATAATGTGGTGCGTGCAACTTTAGATGGCTTGAACAATCTTAATACTCCCGCACAGATTGCTGCTAAGCGTGGCTTAAGTATCGAGGACGTTCTGGGAGTTGGGCATGAGTAATTCTAAGACGACAGTAAAGATAACTCTGGTCAAAAGCCTGATTGGTCGCTTAGAGGCGCATAAAGCTTGTGCTCGTGGCTTGGGTCTGAAGAGAATTCGTCAGACTGTAGATGTGCTTGATACCCCTGAAAACCGTGGCATGATCAATAAGATTAGCTATTTGCTCAAATTTGAGGGTTAACAGATGCAATTGAACACTGTACAGCCTGCTGAGGGTGCCAAGCACTCTAAGCGTCGCGTAGGTCGTGGCATTGGTAGTGGTTTGGGTAAGACTTGTGGTCGTGGTCATAAAGGGCAAAAAAGTCGTGCTGGTGGCTTTCATAAGGTTGGTTTTGAAGGCGGTCAGATGCCTTTGCAACGCCGTTTGCCCAAGCGAGGCTTTAAGTCGCTGACTGCACGGTTTAATGCTGAAATCCGTTTGTCTGAATTAAACCTCTTACCAGTCAATGAAATTGATTTGCTTGCTCTTAAGCAAGCTGGTTTGGTTGGAACTCAGATTCTTGAGGTTAAGGTGATTCTATCTGGCAAAATTGAACGAGCAGTGAAGTTACGTGGCATTGGCATTACTGCTGGTGCACGTGCTGCTATCGAGGCTGTTGGCGGTAGTATTGAATAAGGCATTAATTTGTGGCGAATACTTCTCTAGTGGCAAATACCAGTAAGTTTGGTGATCTTAAGCGTCGTATATGGTTTCTGATTGGTGCTCTGATCGTTTATCGTATTGGTGCGCATATTCCAGTGCCAGGTATTAACCCTGCCGAGCTAGCGAAGTTGTTCCAGTCATCGCAAACGGGGCTGCTTGACATGTTTAACATGTTTTCAGGTGGCGCTCTTTCTAGGTTTACGGTGTTTGCTTTAGGCATTATGCCGTATATCTCTGCTTCTATTATTTTGCAGCTTGCGTCTGAGGTTGTCCCCAGTCTTAAGCAGTTAAAAAAAGAAGGCGATGCAGGACGTCGTAAGATAACTCAGTACACGCGTTATGCGACAGTAATGTTGGCTACTTTTCAGAGTTTTGGAATTGCCGTTGCCTTATATAATCAACCCAATTTAGTATTAACTACTCAGGCGGAGTTTTATTTAACCACGGTCGTGTCATTGGTTACCGGTACCATGTTTTTGATGTGGTTGGGTGAGCAAATCACAGAGCGTGGAATAGGCAATGGTATTTCTCTGATTATCTGCGCTGGTATTGCTGCTGGCGTTCCATCTGCAATTGGTAAAACTTTAACTTTAACTAGTCAAGGTTCGTTACCCGTGTTGTTTGCTGTGGTTCTGTTCTTTGGTGTGATTCTGATGACTTATGTGGTGGTCTTTGCTGAGCGAGGGCAGCGTAAGGTCTTGGTGAATTATGCTAAGCGTCAGGTTGGTAATCGTGTAATGCAGGGCCAGAGTACCCATTTGCCGCTAAAGCTTAATATGGCCGGTGTCATTCCTCCAATTTTCGCTTCAAGTATTATTTTGTTTCCTGCGACAGTTTTAGGGTGGTTCGGTCAAGGCGAGCATATGGGATGGTTGAAAAGTGTTGCAGATAAGCTGCATCCAGGGCAGCCTATCTATGTGTTGTTGTATGCCGCCGCTATCATATTTTTCTGCTATTTCTATACGGCTTTGGTTTTTAATCCAAAAGAAACAGCAGAAAATTTGAAAAAAAGTGGTGCTTTTATTCCAGGTATTCGTCCTGGTGAGCAAACCTCAAGGTATATTGAAAAAATCATCCTGAGGTTGACGTTGGTTGGTGCTATTTATATTACTTTGATCTGCTTGCTTCCAGAGTTTCTTATTTTAAAGTGGAATGTTCCATTTTATTTTGGTGGAACTTCGCTGTTAATCATTGTAGTGGTAACAATGGATTTTATGGCACAAGTGCAATCATACGTATTGTCTCATCAGTATGAGAGTTTGCTGAAGAAAGCTAACTTTAAAGGCAGTCCGCTGTCCCGCTAATAGTGTCAATTGCTAGATTGTATTTATCTTTCGAAAATACAACTGTGCTCATTGAGTAAAATTAGGATTTGATTGTTGTAATGGGCCCTAAATATTTTTGAGCATAGAATAGACAAAAAGGAAGTTATATGCGTGTACAGCCCTCAGTAAAGAAGATTTGTCGCAACTGTAAGATTATTCGTCGAAATCGTATTGTTCGAGTAATTTGCACAGATCCTCGTCATAAGCAAAAGCAGGGTTAATAGTTTGTTTGACTCTGGTTTGCGTGTTAGAATCATCGGCTTTTTACGCCCTTAAAGCTTAAGGAAAGAGTATGGCCCGTATTGCAGGGGTAAATATCCCGAATCATGCGCATGCCGTTATCGGTCTGCAGGCAATTTTTGGCATCGGTCAAACTCGTGCGCAACAGATCTGTGTTGCGGCTAGCATTAATCCTTCTACTAAAGTGAAGGATTTGACAGATGCCGAAATGGAGACTCTGCGTGATCAAGTCGCAAAGTTCACCGTAGAAGGTGATTTGCGTCGTGAAATCACTATGAGTATTAAACGTTTGATGGACATGGGTTGCTATCGTGGCCTACGTCATCGTCGTGGTTTACCTTGTCGTGGTCAGCGTACTCGCACGAATGCACGCACCCGCAAGGGGCCGCGTAAAGCCATCGCTGGCAAGAAGTAATTAAAGGAACACAGAAATGGCTAAAGCAAACACAGCTGTCCGTGTACGTAAAAAAGTGCGTAAGTCTGTTAGTGAGGGAATTGTGCATGTGCACGCTTCTTTCAATAACACAATTATCACTATCACCGACCGTCAAGGCAATGCACTGTCTTGGGCTACCTCTGGCGGCGCTGGTTTTAAAGGCTCACGCAAGAGTACACCCTTTGCTGCGCAAGTAGCGGCAGAGCATGCTGGTAAAGTTGCCCAAGAGTATGGTGTAAAGAATCTGGAAGTCCGTATCAAAGGTCCTGGACCGGGGCGTGAGTCCGCTGTTCGAGCACTGAATGCACTGGGTTTCAAAATCACCAGTATCTCCGACGTGACGCCGGTGCCTCATAATGGCTGCCGTCCACCTAAAAAACGTCGTATTTAATTCGGAGAGTGTGAGAACATGGCACGTTATATCGGCCCAAAATGTAAGCTCGCTCGTCGTGAAGGTACAGACCTTTTCCTGAAGAGCGCTCGTCGTGCACTTGATTCTAAGTGTAAGTTAGATAGTCCACCCGGTCAGCACGGCGCACGTAAGTCGCGTCTTTCTGACTACGGGGTGCAGTTGCGTGAAAAGCAAAAAATCCGTCGTATTTATGGCGTTCTAGAACGCCAGTTCCGTAATTATTTTGCGGAAGCTGTACGGCGTAAAGGTTCTACTGGTGAGAATCTGTTAAAGCTACTGGAGTCACGTTTAGATAATGTTGTCTATCGTATGGGTTATGGTTCCACTCGCGCAGAAGCACGTCAGTTAGTTAGTCATAAGGCTATTGTTGTTAATGGCCAGGTTGTCAACATTCCTTCTTATCAGGTAAAAGCTGGGGATGTTGTATCCGTTCGTGAAAAAGCTAAGAAGCAAGCTCGTATCGTGGAAGGTTTAGCTCTAGCTGAGCAAGGTGGTTTTCCGACTTGGGTGTCTGTTGATGCCAAGAAAATGGAAGGTACTTTTAAATCTGCTCCGGAACGTTCCGAACTGTCTAGCGATATCAACGAACAACTCGTTGTGGAATTTTACTCCAAGTAATCGCTAGCTTTTAGGGAATGACTATGCAAAACAGCGCTTCGGAATTTCTGAAACCCCGTCTTATTGACGTGCAGCCGGTTTCCGCAACTCACGCTCGTGTGTCTATGGAGCCGTTTGAGCGCGGCTATGCCCATACTTTGGGTAATTCGTTACGCCGTATTTTGTTATCGTCGATGCCTGGCTATGCTCCGACCGAAGTGACTATTTCTGGCGTTTTGCATGAGTATTCAGCACTTGATGGTGTTCGTGAAGATGTTGTTGATATTCTTCTTAACCTCAAGGGCGTGGTGCTCAAGCTTCATGGCCGCGATAGCGTCGTGCTTTCCCTGACGAAAACAGGGGAGGGGGCAGTAGTCGCTGGTGACATTGAGTTGCCGCATGATGTAGACGTGATTAATCCAGAGCATGTGATTTGTCATTTGTCCGCTGGCGGTAAAATCGATATGGAAGTCAAAGTTGAGAAGGGTAGAGGCTATCAGCCTGTATCTGTTCGGCTTAATCATGACGATAGCCGCTCTATCGGTACTATTCAATTAGATGCTTCATTCTCTCCGGTACGGCGTGTCAGTTTTGCAGTTGAGAGCGCACGTGTTGAGCAGCGTACTGATCTGGATCGCCTTGTTTTAGATATCGAGACTAATGGCGTCATTGAGCCGGAACAAGCTGTACGTAATGCTGCACGTATTCTGATTGATCAGCTATCCATTTTTGCGGATCTTCAAGGTACGGCAGTTGAAGAAGTTGTTGAAAAGGCGCTGCCGATTGATCCAATCTTGCTGCGTCCGGTAGATGATCTTGAATTGACGGTTCGTTCAGCCAACTGTTTGAAGGCAGAGAATATTTACTACATCGGCGATTTGATTCAACGTACTGAAACTGAGCTTCTGAAGACTCCGAATCTTGGTCGCAAGTCGTTAAATGAAATCAAAGAGGTTCTTGCTTCCAAAGGCTTAACTCTGGGAATGAAGCTTGAGAACTGGCCTCCGGCCGGGCTGGAAAAGCCGTAAGTTTGAGACTAAAGGACATTAACAATGCGTCATCGTTACAGTAATCGTAAACTGAACCGTACGACCAGCCATCGTTTGGCGATGCTGCGCAACATGGCCAATTCGTTGCTAAAGCACGAAGTGATCGTGACTACGCTGCCTAAAGCCAAAGAGTTGCGTCGTGTAGCTGAGCCGCTTATTACGCTTGGCAAAAAACCTTCTCTTGCCAATCGTCGTTTGGCGTTTGATCGTACTCGTGATCGTTCTATCGTAGTTAAGCTTTTTGATGAGCTTGGCCCACGTTTTTCCACTCGTAATGGTGGTTATGTACGTATCTTAAAGTATGGCTTTCGCAAGGGAGATAACGCTCCAATGGCTCTTATTGAGTTAGTGGATCGTGCCGAAGATGCCGTTGCAATTGTGGATGATTCCGCAGAGTAAAGGTTTTCCTTCGATAAAAAAGCCAGCATCTAGCTGGCTTTTTTATTTGCCTACAGATTAAAACACATACTGATTTTCCAAGATCTGCACTGGGTCGCCTAATTTAAGAATACCCTCATTGCGCGGAATAAGATTTAGTCCAAAGCAGACGCCATCACCGAGGCTGTGTGTTTTAATTAGCGTTTCCAGTGGTTCGTTATCTGTAGAGATGATTGCGGAATCTGGGTTTATAGTTATAAATGTGCAGCGGGTGCAAGGCTTGGCGACATCAAAGATAATGTTCCCAATTTGTATGCTTTTCCATTCATCTTCTTCCCAAGGGTATGCTGCATTTACGACCAAATTTGGGCGGAAGTGCCTCAGTGTGACAGGTGTTTTGAGTTGTCTGTTCAAGTCGTTCAATGATGCTTGGTTTACGAGTAAATATGGGTAACCGTCCGCAAAGGAAACCGGGTAGCTATCTTGTGCTGATCCACGTAAACGCTGGCTATGCTGACCCAACCATAGCAGTTGACAAGGCTCACCCATAAGCTCACTTAACCAGTTATCTACTTGTGTGTCGCCGTGCCAAGCAGAGAAATTATCTTTCCATACCTGGGCTCTTACTTGTCGTTGATAGCAATTTGTCATTGCCAAGATGGCACTCTTGTTGGCCATTTTGAGCAATAGCCCGCCAGGAATAAGTTCGGTCTCTAGAAGCACTAATTGTGGATGGGTTCGTGCTGTGATGAAGTTACCGTCTGGCGTGGCCAGTAACCATGCCCGATCGTGTAGTAGGCCTTGCCTGCTTGCGAATGCTTGGCTGTATGCGATGCCTCTGCCTGATTTCAACGGGTGAACAAATATATTGATAAGTTGCATAAGAATTTCCATTTGTACATTGTGATTTATGATGTCACTTCTTTTAAATACTCCCATAGACGGGGTTCTTGGCTGAACGCGACATTAAAGCGTAGCCAATTGGAAGTTTTCAGATCAGCACTGAATAGGTGCCCGGGGGCGAGCAGAATTTGCTGTTTTTGTGCTAGCTCTGTTAGTTGAACCGTATCCAGAGCTTGCGGTGGTCTAGCTAGTAAAAACATACCATTGCTTGGTTGAGCAAATAACTGCCAACCAAGGGTGAGAAATTGTCGCTGGCAAAATGCCTGCGCTTCAGCCAGCCGGATGCGTAGCTTCTCCAATTGATGGCGATAGCCTCCCTCTGAAATAAGCTCTAATACCAATCGTTCATTTAGTTCAGCAGAGCTTAAGCCAGAGATCATTTTATAGTGTGTGATTTTTTCTAATATGTCTAATGCACAGCACAGATAGCCGACTCGCAAGCTAGGTGACAGAGTCTTGGAAAAGCTATCGATATAGATTACGCGATTTAAGTCATCAAGGGCGCTCAAGGTGGGTTGTCTACCGGAGGTAAAGTCCCCTGATACATTGTCCTCTACCACAAGTAAATCATACTGCTCAGCCAGTTTAAGAACACGATGAGCGGTGCCAGTGCTATAGCTAGCCCCCGTTGGGTTTTGTAGCCAGGGATTAGTAAAAAATACTTTGGGGCGGTGCGTCTGGAGTAGTGTTTCTAGCTTTTCTAAGTCTGGCCCGTGAGTTGTCCATGGCACCGGTAGTAGTTTGAGGCCGCGAAATGCCAAGCAAGACAATAAATTACAATAGCCAGGGTCGTCGACTAATACCATATCACCTGTTTGTAACAGTGCTCCAATCACCATATCTAAGGCTCTGCTGGCACCTTGAGTTAGTAGGATATGCTCTGCAGTGGTATTGATATTATTTTCCTGCAAGCGATGAGCTAGGTGTTGCCGGAGAGGTGGGTAGCCTTTAGGGTGGCCATAATCTTGGATGATGCTGTGCTGCTGCCGTCCCAACCTACGCAAAGCTTTTTGTTGCGCTTTGAGATCGTACCAGTGAGCAGGTAGCCAGCCACAGCCAGCTAATAGTGTTTGTGGGCAAAGCTGATAAACCTTGTGTAGTAACCAGGATTCATCGACAGGCCAGCTGCGTTGAGTCGATTGCTTGGCCTGAGAGTTGACTGGATAACGTGTTTCGACAAAAAAACCGGAGCCAGCACGTGCCTGTATGTATCCCATACTGACTAGTCGATCATAGGCTTCAACAACAGTAAAAGGGCTGACATCTAGTTGGGCTGCCATGCGACGGATGGACGGAATTTTGGACTCCGCTTGCCACTGGCCGGACTGAATCGCAGTTGTTGCCGAATTAACGATACTTTCCACCAGCGTCGTACCGTTATTGAGAGAGCAAGTAAAGTTTGTCATCACTAATCCCATAGAAAATTGTCCTGTGGGCCTGTTTAGCGCAGGCTGATGGTGATGCCATATTATGTGGTAGAGAACTTATTTTTCAAATTCTCTTTGAGCTTTGCCCTTAAGCAAGCTAAACCACTTAGTAGTGGGTATTGCCTTACACGACATCATACCAGTGCCAAGGTCACAGCTGAGAATCCGTCGGTTGCATCGGCCAGTTGTTATGGAGATTAGAGAATGCGTTCTTTGCGGGTAAAGCTGATTGTGTTTATTGCCGTATTGTTGGTGCTAATTAGTGCCATCATTACGACCCTTGTTTATGACCGAATGAAAACCGAAGTAATCCGTGGGGTGGATAATGAGTTGGATAGTACCTCGCGAGGCTATGCGCGTTTGGTCGGCGAGTGGTATACCAGTAAGCTCAACGTGGTACTGGCAGGGAATAACCTAGTAGGTGTAGCCGACCCCATTCCTATTTTGGCAAGGCTTAGCCAGGCAGGGAGTTACGATAAAACTTATATCGGCACAGCGGATCATCATATGATTCGTTCCGATGGTAAACCGCCGAAACCAGGTTATGACCCGGTTGCACGGCCCTGGTATAAGAGCGCGCAAAGTAGTGGTAAGCCAGGCGTATCTGACCCTTATGTTGACTTTACTACCAAAAATTTGGTGGTTACGTTTGTTTCCCCTGTGTTTGATGGCGGAGTGCTTAAGGCGGTGGTCGGTGGAGATATCTTCATTGATGGTTTGGTCAAAACAGTGCTGTCCATTAAGCTGCGTGGCGGTGGCTATGCCTTTTTAGTGAACAAAGCCGGTAAGGTGATTGCTCATCCTGATCCTGCGTTAACCTTAAAATTGTTGTCGGATAAGGTACCGACATTGACTGCTGAACAACTAAATTTTTTGGCAAGTAATAGCACAATGATGCAGGTTGATGTCGATGGGGTGGCTAAGCTGGTGCAAGTAGATCCCGTGCCTGGAACTGACTGGTTGCTGGGCGTGATGGTTGATAAATCTGTTGTGAGTGAGCCTTTAGAGAAGCTCTTACTCACCGTGATCGCGTTAAGTGCTATTTGTGTCTTGGTGTTAACGCCATTAGCTAGTTTACTACTTAGCAAGATGTTGGCCGGCTTGGGGCGCTTACGTAATGCTATGTTGGAAATTTCGCAAGGCGAAGGCGATTTGACGCGACGTATTCAGGTGCAGGGGCGCGATGAGATCGCGGAGACGGCCGATGCTTTTAATCGCTTTATTGAGCGTTTACAAACGATGTTTATTGCGGTGAGAGCAGAGGCTGAACGGGTAACCAATGGCGTGGAAAGTGTGAGCAGCACGGTTGATCAGGTTGCTAATGACTCGCGAGAGATTGCCGACGTTTCAAGCTCCAATGCGGCAACTTTAGAGGAGATTACCGTTAGTATTGCGCACATTGCTGATGCTGCGCGTGAGGCGGATTCCCTAGTGAACAACACAGGTCAGGTGTCCAGCGAGAGTGCTGCTGAGATGCAGCGTATTTCCAGCGAAATGAGTAATACGGTGGCAGCAGTAAATGGTTTGTCGGGTATGTTGCAGGGCTTGGATCAGCGTTCGCAGCAGATTAGTGGAATCACCAGTGTGATTAAGGATATTGCCGACCAAACTAATTTGTTGGCATTGAATGCGGCTATTGAGGCGGCTCGTGCCGGTGAAATGGGGCGTGGTTTTGCGGTGGTAGCGGATGAGGTGCGTAAGCTGGCAGAGCGTACTGGTCAGGCAACTATAGAAATCTCAAATATGGTCAGTACGATAAGAACTGAAACCAGTCAGGCAGTCAGCAATATGCATACAACAGTGAGCTCGGTGGACGAGGGGATGGATTTGACTGGTAATGCGGTACAGCGTATTGAGCAGATTCAGCAGGCGATGAATCAAGCCATGCACAAAATGAACGAAATTACTCTGTCTACCAGCGAACAGCATAAGGCCACCACGGCGATTGCTCAGAGCACGGAACAGATCAATGTGCGTATTGCCGAAAGTGACGCGGCCTTACAGGGCGTGCACGATACTTTAGGTGGGCTATCGCAAGCCGCGAATGACCTGCGCCAGTTGTTTTCCAGTTTTCGCACCTGATTGATTGTCGTCAGCCATCATTCTGAGCGCCAAACCCATAGCCGGTTTGGCGTTATTTTTTCGGCTTTGCACTTAACTGTACTGTTTTTTATACCAATACAGATTATGTTAAAAAACTGAAAGTGTATCTGTAATTGTGTTGGCGTCATCTCTAAATTATTGCAGACTGCAAAGGGTCTAAATCATAAGGAGATAAAATGACACAGCCGAATATGGAAGCGTTCTGGATGCCCTTCACGGCAAACCGCCAGTTCAAGGCAGCACCGCGTATGCTGGTGAGCGCCGATGGTATGTATTACACCGATGATAAAGGCAGGCAGATACTGGATGGTAGCGCCGGTTTGTGGTGTGTGACGGCAGGGCATAATCGTAAGTCCATTGTCGAAGCGGTGCAGAAGCAAATTGCCACGCTCGACTATGCACCGCCATTTCAAATGGGGCACCCCAAGGCGTTTGAGGCGGCAGAAAAACTGGCCGCGATGGCTCCTAAAGGTCTGTCCAAAGTATTTTTTGTGAACTCAGGCTCGGAGGCGGTGGATACTGCACTGAAGATGGCGATTGGCTATCATCGGGTGCGTGGAGATGCTGCCCGTGTGAAATTAATCGGCCGCGAGCGTGGCTACCATGGTGTCAATTTTGGTGGTATTTCGGTAGGAGGGATGGCGGGTAATCGCAAGCATTTCCCGGTTAGCTTGCCCGCCGTAGACCATTTACGCAGCACCCATGACCTGGCTCGCAATGCCTTTAGTCGTGGCCAGCCTGAGCATGGGGCGGAATGGGCGGATGAACTGGAGTCGCGCATCTTGACCCTGCACGATCCCTCGACAATCGCCGCGGTGATTGTCGAGCCGATGGCAGGCTCCACCGGTGTGCTGATTCCTCCCAAGGGCTATTTACAGCGCCTGCGCCAGATTTGTGACAAATACGGTATTTTGCTGATTTTTGATGAGGTCATCACCGGCTTTGGACGTTTGGGCGCAGATTGGGGGGCGAATAAGTTTGGCGTGATACCGGATATGCTGACCTGTGCTAAGGGCCTGACTAATGCGGTAGTGCCTATGGGCGCAGTGCTGGTCAAGCCGGAAATCCATGATGCTTTTATGGCGGCAGCTGCAGATGGCGCGGTTGAATTCCCACATGGTTACACCTACTCAGCACATCCTTTGGCCTGTGCTGCCTCACTGGCGGCGCTGGATCTGTACCGTGAAGAGCAATTGTTTGAACGTGCTGCTGGTATGTCGCCTTACTTTGAGGGTCAGGCACATCAGCTCGCAGGGCTGCCGCATGTCAAGGATGTGCGTAATCTTGGTCTGGTTGCTGGTGTGGAGTTAGAGAGCCGTCCTGCTGCGCCGGGCCGTCGTGCTTATGAGGTCTTCCTGAAATGTTGGGAAAAGGGTCTGCTGATTCGCTGTACCGGCGATATTCTGGCGATTTCCCCACCCTTGATTATCGAAAAGCATGAAATCGATCGTCTTTTCGAAATCCTTGCCAGCGCACTGCGTGAAACCGAGTAAGTCCCTGTTGTTTTAGTCAGTAGCTGCCCCGGAGACCCCGGGGCAGCTTATTTCTATTCCTCTCTCTTCTCTACAGGTATGTCTATGCAAACTCTCCCTCATTTCATCAGTGGTGAACGCCGTCAAGGACAAAGTGCCCGCTTTGCCGATGTCTTCAATCCTGCGCTGGGGCAGGTAGTGGCACAGGTGCCGCTGGCTAATAGCGATGAAGTGAAGGCGGCAGTAGCTAGTGCACAGCGTGCGTTTCCGCTGTGGGCGGAGACTTCGCCGTTAAAACGCGCGCGCGTGCTGTTCAAGTTCAAGGAATTGTTGGAACAAAGGCAGCAGCAACTGGCGCAATTGATTTCCCGTGAGCATGGCAAATTGGTTTCAGATGCTTTGGGAGAAGTGACTCGTGGCCTGGAAGTGGTGGAGTTTGCGTGCGGCATTCCCCAATTGTTGAAAGGTGATTTTACCGAACAAGTCGGCAGCGGCATCGATAGCCATTCTATGCGTCAGCCTCTGGGTGTGGTGGCAGGGATTACGCCATTTAATTTTCCGGCCATGGTGCCGATGTGGATGTTCCCGATAGCCCTGGCATGTGGTAACTGCTTTATTTTGAAACCTTCCGAGCGTGACCCATCAGCTGCATTATTTATGGCTGAGCTATTGCAAGAGGCTGGATTACCTAATGGGGTTTTCAGTGTAATACACGGCGATAAGCAAGCTGTGGATGCTCTGCTGCAACATCCTGACGTCGCCGCCATCAGCTTTGTCGGCTCTACCCCGATTGCGCGATACATTTATGAAACTGGTGCTCACTATGGCAAGCGCGTGCAAGCCTTGGGCGGTGCTAAAAATCATCTGGTGGTGATGCCGGATGCGGATTTGGATGCAGCAGTAGAGGCTTTGATCGGTGCGGCTTACGGTTCTGCCGGTGAACGTTGTATGGCGATTTCGGTAGCGGTAGCCGTAGGAGAGGTGGCGGATTCCTTAGTCGGCAAGCTGGCGCAACGCAGCCGTCATCTACAAATAGGAATGGGTGAGGACGCCGGTGCTGAAATGGGGCCCTTGGTGACACGTCAGCATCTGGATAAGGTATGTGGCTATATTGCTCAGGGTGTGCAAGAAGGGGCCTCCCTAGTGGTGGATGGCCGCTATTATCGTCATCCCGATTACGAGCAAGGTTTTTTCCTGGGGGGAAGTCTGTTTGACCATGTCACGGCAGAGATGACGATTTACCAAGAAGAGATTTTCGGCCCCGTATTGGCCGTCGTCCGCGTGCCAGATTTTGAGGCGGCTGTGCAACTGATTAATGCTCATCCATTTGCCAACGGTACCAGTATTTTTACACGCTCTGGCGCCGCTGCGCGCGAGTTCAGTCATCGTATACAGGTGGGTATGGTGGGCATTAACGTTCCTATTCCTGTACCGATGGCGTTTCATAGCTTTGGTGGCTGGAAAGCCTCTCTATTCGGCGATCATCATATGCATGGG
Source organism: Neisseriaceae bacterium TC5R-5 (assembly GCA_020830965.2). Lineage (GTDB taxonomy): Bacteria > Pseudomonadota > Gammaproteobacteria > Burkholderiales > Chromobacteriaceae > Chromobacterium. The sequence continues at coordinate 100,044 of JACCFC020000011.1, read as the reverse complement.
CCGGAAGGAGTGCGTTTCTATACCCGTATGAAGACCGTGACCAGTCGTTGGCCGGATAAACTGGCCGCCGAATTTGTGATGCCGACGATGAAATAAGTGTGATGGCGTGGCAGCAGCATCCTTAGCGCCGCTAACAAGAGCCCGAAGAACCCCTGAGCCGAGACGCAACGCTGGATCAGGGTTTTTGTGAGCGGCTCTCAGGCATACAGATTCAGATCGTCAAGGGTGCTTGCTGTTGCCGGAGCCAAATGATCCTCTGCATATTGCAAAAAGTCGCTAAAGGGCATGGCGCGAGCAAATAAAAACCCCTGGCCATAGCTAATACCCATAGCAATTAATTGCTGGCGTTGTTTCTCGTTTTCGATGCCTTCGGCCACCATTTTTGCCTGGTAGCGCTTGCCACCGTCAATAGCTAATGAAATAGCCGCTAAGGTCCTGGGATGCTCTAGGCGAGATACCATTAGGTAATCTATTTTCAGCTCTCCAAAAGGTAATTCCGCCAGTAAGGCAAGGGAGGAATAACCTGTACCAAAGTCATCCAAAGATAAAGTGACTCCATAGTCAATTAATGCTGAGACATTGTCTTGAACTATTTCTGAGTTAATCAGCTGATTGGTTTCGGTAATTTCAAGGACTAAGTTTTTTCCTGGCACTTTATTGTGTTTTAATAAATCAATAATATAGTGAGAAAGTTTGGTATTGTTGAGTAAAAATGTTGAGAGGTTTACTGAGAATACTAAACTTTGAAATTTTTCTGGTAATTGACCCAATTTTTCAATAATGCTTTTAATACAGGCTAGTTCAAGACTTTCTAATAAATGGTGTTTTCTGGCAATAGATAGAACATAGCCTGGCGGAATGTAGGCGCTTCGACTTGTGCTGTCGTTTACTCTTAACAAAGCTTCGGCACCGATACAATGGTTTTTTATCAGATCGACTTTTGGTTGCAGCCACAATGGAATATCGCCATCATTAATCCAATGCTCAATACGGCTACGTAAATGACTTTCTAATTGAATTTGTTTAGTGATGTCGGCCTCAAAATAATGAATGCCAGGTCGCCAGTTGTTTTCTAAAGAGTTAATGGTACGTAAAAACCAAGAAGGTGAGAAACTATTGTTAAACTGAATGTCAATTGCTTTGATATCAAAACGAATAGATAGGGAGCTATTGTTCACATTTTCCATTTCAAGCAACTCAGCATGCAGGCGCTCTACTAGTTGGCAGTCGCGTGCTTCACTCATTGAGGTGTGGTTAAGAATGATGGCCAGAGAGCTATCTGAAAAATAATACACCATGGGCTGATAGGTTTGTAGCAACGGTGTCTGCATAGTATTTTGTAAATAGCTACTTAATTTTTGAAAAAAGTCATCGGCCCAATCATGGGCATTTTCTTGTACCAGTTCCAGAAAATTATCAATACTGACCAGAATAAGAGCCTGTGGTATTGGTGTCGCACTTGATCTCGACTGTTTGAACTTATCGGTAAGATGTTGCTGCAATGAGCGATGATTGGGAAGAGAAGTTAAATTATCAAAATAAAGAGACTTTTCTCTGATGATTTCCCGGCGTATCAAAAAGACAATGGCGTAAACTATAAAAATAGAAATGGTGAAGTTGGAGGTGATTAGCAAATATATGCTGTTGATAATAATTTTTTTCTGATCAATTGTGTCGTAGAAATAATAAACAGAAACTGGAATTAAAAAAACAATCATTCGCCAGCAAAGAATATTAAAAACATCGCTATTAGAAATGCTTTCAATGTCCGGTTTGTTAATGAGTTTGCGCAATAATACCGAGCCATAGGCAACCAGCATGATGTCAATGCTAGCCGGTAGTGCATTGACTGTGCCGCCAAAAAATATACGAGCAGCACAAGTAAATAATATTGTGATCGTAGCATTGATCCAACCGCCAAAAAAGCCAGCCAGAAATAACATGTCGTGACGTAAATAGGGTTTGAAGGTCCCTCCCATCCACTGAGACATAATAGCTGCTAGCATAAAACTGGCTAAGCCGAAAATTAAACCTAGCTTTTTAGATTGGCCAAAAGAAAAAACACGACTTCCATAAAAGATAAGTATGGTGGAAACCAGACCAATGAGTCCAATGGCCTGTAAAATGTAAATAGGTAATATATTTATCTGCGGTATTAATGCTGAGGCTAATGTTTCGGAGAAATTCAGACTTACCCTGTTGGGCATTGTTTGGCTCCCTGTACGGGCGGTTCGGATACCGCAACTGGACCTGTAGAAAGTGCTTACATTAACATAAATAGTTGTTGTTGTTTCAACGTTTTGTGAAGTGAGCGGTGGGTATATACGGTGTTTGCGAAGGTGGCTACTTAATAGCAGGTACTTGCTTTGTGTGGATGTATTAGAGGTTGATTTAGAAACATCAAGCACTATTGAAATTAAGGATGTGAGAAAGCATGGGTTTTTATTGTGTTAAATGCTCTTAAATATAATTGAAATTTTTATGAAATAAAGGTGTTTGATATGAACCGAGCGTTGGTCATAGTTAGAGCGGCTAACCAAACCTCTGATCCAGCGTTGCGCCTCCTTGCCGTACTACTGGTACTGTCTGCGTCGGCGCGCCTTGACTCAGGGACTCTGCGAGCTTTTGTTAGCGGCTCTTAGTGAGGGTGGGAGTAGGAGCTGAAACCGATGAAGGTGGGCTGCTTTGCCATGCTATCTGACGACGGCATCAGTTCCTGTCAAAAGGTGCTTCCCCATTCACGCAGGCAATATGCTTTGCACGAATGGCGAATGCAATAAACGCTTATTCAGAGCGGTGGTACACGGTGCTGTCACCCGGTGTCTGTTCTCTCTGTTCCATACCATAGTCACGAATGACGTTTGCTACGCGCAGACGATAATCAGCAAAAATCTGTGTTCGGCCTGCTATTTGCGCTTCCCGATGTTGCTCAAGATTGCGCCATTGGCGAATGGCTTCTTCATCACGCCAAAAAGATAAGGACAATAATTTTTGCGGGTTCTGCAGACTTTGAAAACGTTCTATCGAAATAAATCCATCCATTTGCTCCAGCAGCGGTTTTAGTGCTGCGGCCAGTTGTAGATAGTTATCCTGTCTATTCGCGGCAACTTCCACTTCAAATATCACGGCAATCATGATGGGCTCCTGTTTAAAGCGGTTAACCAAACCACGAAGAGTTCCTGAGCCAAGGCGCGCCGACGCAGACAGTACCTGTAGTACGGCAATGAGGCGCAACGCTGGATCAGGGGTTTGGTTAGCGGCTCTTATAAAAATTCGGGGACACGGGCATTGAGCGAACGACGCCAGGTGGGTTTGGCTAGTGCCATCGTCAAGTCCAGTTGTAATAGATAGTCGATGCCTGCGCTGGCCATCGCCCGTGCCCAGCTTTCGCCCGGGCAGGTGTGTACGCCGTAACCGAAGGCGAAGTTTTGCGTGTTCTGCTCGCATTTGGCTGCTAAGACTAGCAATACTGTCTCGCCTGCTCGGATGGGACAAGCAGAAAGCTGGGCGTCTTGTGCGGCAAAGCGGCGGGTATTTTGAATAGGCGGTGCCTCGCGGAGTATGGTTGAGACCAGTGTTTTCCCGCTATGTGGCCCCGGTGTGCGTTGTGCATGTAACAGGGCTTGGCCAATCAGGCCAGCCGTTGCTTCACAAGCCTGAAACAACAGGCCGATAGCGTTAGCTATTAACAGATTTAGCTGGTCGGGAAGTTTGGTTTGTTCTATTGCGATAGCCAGTTGTTGTAATAAAGGCCCGGAGCAGGCCAGCAGTGAGTAAATGGTTTGCTGCAGTTTGCCTGCCGCCTGAATACCGGCACGAATATCTTCTGCTGAGCCACCCGGGGCAATGCAGGGTAGCAAGGCGAGTACTTGCTGGCTGAATAGCTCATGCTGAGAGGCGGGCAGGCCGAAGTAGTGTGCTAGTAGCGTACTGGCCAAGGTGTAATTGAAGCGGGTAAGCGCTGGCCCGGTTAAGGGTCGTGGCTGTGTCAGGGAGGTGGCTAAGAAGGTTGTGTTCTGGGTGATATCGGCTGCGCTAACCGTGTTAAGGGCCTGTTGTATCGCTGATTTTACGGCCGCATGTTGCTGACCATCGTTCATGCGTACCAAGGCCGCAAAAATAGTGGCAGCGGGGGTGTGGTGTAAGGCGGGGGGCACCGGTTCGGAGTGAGGGCGAACTTTGAGGGCAGGATGGGACAGAACGGCTTGTATACTGTTTGCCTCTGCGGCGACCCAGCTGTTTAATACCGGTTCAAAATATAAACCTCGCTGTGCAAGACTGGCGTAATAGTCTTGTGGTGCATCATGCGTGATGGCAGCGAGTGGGTTATCAGGCAATGCTGTGGGTGTGGTGTGCATGTCGGGTCTACTTTGTGCTGAGAATGGAAGCCGCACAATAGGCCGTCTCTCGCTTAAATGCTTCGCTTACTATCGAAATATGGATGACTATTTTCTGGAACAAAAACTGGCCGCTATGGCTGCCGCCATTGCGGATCCTTCCCGGGCGCGCATGCTGTGTCTGTTAATGGATGGGCGTGCGTATACCGCTACCGAATTGACGGCGGTTGCCGACGTCGCGTCGTCAACCGCCAGCAAGCATCTTTCTCGTTTGGCTGAGCAGCAGTTGGTGCACTGTATACAGCAGGGCCGTCATCGTTATTTTCGGCTGGCGAATGCTGAGGTGGCAGCGATGTTGGAGTCTTTAATGGGTCTGGTGGTCGGTGCCAGGCCGCTGGTGGTGAGCAAGACTCCACCATCATTACGTTTTGCGCGTACCTGTTACGATCATATGGCCGGTGAAATGGCGGTGGCCTTGCATCAGCGTTTGTTAGCGATGGCGTGGCTGGATCCGAGTAGTACGGCGTTGACGGGGACAGGGCGCCAGCATTTAACTGCATTGGGGGTAAATTGCCAGCCACCCGATGCCCGGCGACGTTTTGCCGGGACTTGTCTGGATTGGAGTGAGCGGCAATTCCATCTTGGTGGCTGGCTGGGCTGTGCCTTATTGCAGGCTTTTGAGGCCTCTGCCTGGGTAAGGCGTGAGCTGGATAGCCGCCAGTTACAACTGACGGCCAGCGGACAGCAGGCTTTGAGTCGGCATTTTGGCTTAGCGCTATCAGCGATGCCGCTAGGGCTGAGAGCTACCAACCCAGTCCCCAACAAGGTAGCGAGGCGATGATGCGAAGGCCGAGTCATGTGCTGCCATTAGCGCTTGGGCCTAGCGGCGGGTATTAAACGATATGTTCCAGATACTGGTTAACAACCAGTAATTCGCGTGAGGTGATCAGGTCTTTGGTGGCAGCGCCCAGTGCCAGGTAGTGCGGCATCTGACGATGTAGGGCAATCGCTTCCTCGTCTTTCCAGAGCTCGACAAACACACAACGATGTGGGTTTTCGCTATCGATATGTAAGTGATATTGCAGGCAACCGGCCTCGGCACGCGACGGCGTAACAGCGGCGGTTAGCGCTTGTTGCAACGCTTCTGCCTGACCGGGCTTGGCGATGAGGATGGCGATAACATGGATGGGGGTGGACATGGCACTCTCCTGGTTGGGTGAATTGGCTACCGCGTTTTAGGGGGCGGTAGCCGGTTAAGAGAAAACAGTCTGCCAGTCTAGGGTGAAACCGGCCAGCTATAAAGCGGGCGGGGGGCAAATCAATCATGCGGTAGCGGCAAAAGTGGTGCCACTCAGACAAAATCCTCGGCTAAGTCGAGTCCGACGTAGTTTTCGGCAATGGTAGTTTGGCCGGCGGTGGATTGCAGCAGATAGTCGAGTTCGGCTAACTGGATTTTTTGTTCGATCGGATCATCCGAGAACTTATGGGTGACCGAGGTAAACCACCACGAGAAGCGGACGGCCGCCCAGATGCGATGCAGCGCAGTAGCCGAGTAGCGATCAAGCAGGTCGCTACGACCTTCCTGATACCAGGCAATCAGCGCGGTGGAGAGATAGTGTACGTCGGAGGCGGCCAGGTTCAGCCCTTTGGCGCCGGTAGGGGGTACGATATGCCCGGCATCACCCACCAGAAACAGGCTGCCGAAGCGTAGTGGTTCGACGACAAAGCTGCGTAGTGGGGCGATGCTTTTTTCAAATGAGGGGCCTGTGATCAGGCTATCCGCCAGCGAGGCCGGCAGGCGGCGGCGCAGCTCATCCCAGAAGTCCTGGTCTGACCAGTCGCTGACCTGCTCACTGAGGGGGACTTGCAGATAGTAACGGCTGCGGGTACGTGAGCGCATTGAGCAGAGCGCAAAGCCGCGTTGGTGATGAATATAAATGGCTTCTTCATCCAGCGGTGGGGTGTCCGACAGCAGCCCCAGCCAGCCAAATGGATAAGTACGTTCATATTCGCGCAAGCAGGATTTGGGGATGGCGGCGCGAGTGACGCCATGATAGCCATCGCAGCCGGCCAGATAGTCGCAGCTGAGGGTGTATGCGGTATTTTGGTAGTAGAAGCTGACGCGGGGTTTTTCTTCCAAAAAACCACTCGGGCACACCTCTTGGGCACCAAAGAAGACCTGAATATTGCTATCAGCCAGTACGCTGTCGTACAGGTCTTTGGTCAGTTCGGTCTGACCATAGATCACCATTTGTTTGCCACCAGTGAGGCTGGCCAGGTCGATATGGCTGATCTGGTTGTCAAAAATTAGTTTGAAACCGCTGTGGACCAAGCCTTCTTTATCCAGGCGACTGGCGACACCGGCGCGGCGCATCAGCTCCACCATGCCTTGTTCCAGCATGCCAGCGCGGACGCGGGCTTCGACATAGGCACGGGTCTGTCTTTCCAGAATGATGCTGTGAATGCCGTGCAGGCTGAGCATGCGGGCCAGGCATAGGCCAGCCGGGCCGGCCCCGATGATGGCAACTTGTGTTTTCATGTGTTTCTCCTTCTGCTTGGGCTGATCTGTTGGGCTGTCAGCTATTTGCCTGTTGTGCTTGCGTCTTGTGCGAGTTGTTGTTCCAGTTCGGCCAGTACGCGGTAGCAATCCAGCACTTGCTGCACACTGCTATTGGGCTCGCGCTGTTCGCGAATGGCGGCACAGAACTCTCTATCCTGTAATTCAATGCCGTTGATGGAGACGTCCACATTCGACACATCAATTTTTTCCTCCTTGCCGGTATAAAGATCGTCATAGCGTGCCAGATAGGTGCCACTGTCACCGATATAACGGAAGAAGGTGCCTAGCGGGCCATCGTTATTAAAGGACAGCGATAAGGTACACAGAGCACCGTTGGCGGCTTTGAGCTGAATGGACATGTCCAGTGCAATACCCAGTGTCGGAGAGATCGGCCCTTGCAGCGCATGAGCCTGCACGATGCGTGAGCCGGTTTGGTAGGCGAACAGGTCGATGGTGTGGGCGGCATGATGCCAGAGCAGATGGTCGGTCCAACTACGGGGCTGGCCTAGTGCATTCAGATTGCTGCGGCGGAAAAAATAGGTTTGTACGTCCATCTGTTGCAGAGCGAACTCACCGGCGACGATACGTTTGTGCAGCCATTGGTGGCTGGGGTTGAAGCGGCGGGTATGGCCAACCATGGCGACTTTGCCGCTACGTTGCTGTGCGTTTACGACGGCCTGGGCATCGTGCCAGTTGTCGGCTAGTGGAATTTCGGTTTGCACATGCTTGCCCGCTTGCAGACAGGCTATCGCTTGGGCAGCGTGCAGTTGGGTGGGCGTAGCCAGAATGACCGCGTCGATGTCGGGCCGGGCCAGCACCTCGTGCAGATCGGTGCTGACCTGTTCGATATCGTATTGGCGGGCGAGATCTCGTGCGCTGTCCAGCCGTGTGCCAATCAGCGAGACCACTTTGGCATCGGCAATATGTTGTAGTGCATCCAGATGTTTGATACCAAATGCACCGGGGCCGACCAGCGCCAGTTTCAGCGGGGTGGTGCTCATTAGCTGTTCTCCAGAATTAAATGTCCGACAGCGGTATTGGAGGCCGGCACATGATAAAAGCGTTGCCGTACTGTGACGGTGGGGCCGCCGGCGATATCGTCCATCGCGCCGCGAGCAATCAGCCACATCACCAGTTCTATGCCTTCCGATCCGGCTTCACGGACATATTCAATATGCGGGAGCGTGGCCAATTGCGCCGGTTCGCTGATCAGCCTATCCAGAAAGCGCTGATCCCATGGCTGGTTGATTAGGCCGGCGCGTGCCCCTTGTAGTTGGTGGCTCATGCCGCCGGTGCCCCAGATTTGCACGTTCAGATTGTCGTCAAACGATTCAACGGCCCGACGGATCGCCTGGCCTAATTGAAAGCAGCGCTGGCCGGACGGTATCGGGTATTGCACCACATTGACGGCCAGGGGGATGACGGTGCAGGGCCAGGCGCTTACCTGGCCAAACATCAGCGAGAGCGGCACCGTCAGGCCGTGGTCTACCACTAGACGGTTGACCAGGGTCAGATCAAAGTCCTGTTGAATCACACTGTGGGCGATATGGGCAGCCAGTTGCGGATGCCCGATGACCTTGGGAACCGGTCGTGGCCCCCAGCCTTCATCGGCAATGGCAAACTCGGCTGCTGTCCCCAGGGCAAAAGTGGGGATAAAGTCCAGGTCAAAGGCGGTAGCGTGGTCGTTGTACACCAGAAAAACCACATCGGGCTGTTGCTGGCGCATCCAGTTTTTAGCGAACTCGTAGCCATCGAACAGTGGCTGCCAGTAGGGCTCGTGCGTTTTGCCCTGGTCCAGTGCCACACCGATGGCGGGAACATGCGAGGTATACACACTGGCAGTAATGCGTGCCATTTAGCGGCCCTCCCATTCATGTAAATAGCGGTTGCCTTCAATAGAGCGCCCGCCTTGTTGCATCATCTGCCGATAAGCTTGCTCACTCATGCCGGTCATGCTGCCGGCCATCTGCTGAAAGCTGCGGCCATCCGTGGCACCGATGCGAGCCAGAAAATAGATATTGCCACCCAGTGCGATGCAGCGGTTGAGGTCACGGGCGAGTACCGCTTGTTTCTGTGCTGTGCTCATTGGCCATTCATCCAGATAGGCTTGTTCATTCGCTTTAAAGCGCGCACGGTTTTCTGCCTGCATTAATGAGGTGCAGAACTGGTTCAGCCAGTAGCCTTTGCGGGCTTGTTCGGCATCGAAAATCGTGGTGCCGGGGACGTCTTTATACGGTTTGTCCAGTGCCATGCTATTGCTCCTCCGGCCAGTACAGGCGCATCGGATTGCTCACCAGCAGCTGTTGCTGTTGCTCAGGGCTGACTGCCAGACGCGGGATCATATCTACCAGCAGACCATCATCCGGCATGTATTGCTTCAGATTCGGATGTGGCCAGTCGGTCCCCCAGAGCACCCGGTCAGGAAAGCTGTCGACCAGCTGACGCGCAAACGGCACCACATCGTTATAAGGCTGGTGTTGGCCAGGCAGTGCTGGCGGCCCGGAGAGGGATAGTCGCTCGGCGCCGCCGACTTTGGCCCAGATATGCGGGTGATGCGTCATCAGCTCGACGAAGCGTTGAAAGCCCGGGCCGTTTAGCGCTTGGCTGACATCGGGCCGCCCCATGTGGTCAACCACCACAATGGTGGGTAGCTCGATGAAGAAGGGGGACAACTCGGCCAGATCGGCGGCTTCAAAGTACACCACCACATGCCAGCCTAGCGCGGCGATGCGGGCGGCAATTTTTTGTAGCACTGCTGGCGGGGTGAAGTCGACCAAGCGTTTGACGAAGTTGAAGCGCACGCCACGTACTCCGGCCTGATGCAGTTGTTGCAATTGCCGGTCGCTGATATCGGCGGCCACGCTGGCGACGCCGCGTGCCTTGCCTGCCGAAGCCAGACAGGCATCCATCAGCGCCCGGTTATCGTAGCCGTGGCAGGTGGCCTGCACGATCACATTACGGCTAAAGCCTAGGTGATCGCGCAGCGCAAACAGCTGCTCTTTGCCTGCATCGCATGGCGTATATTTGCGTTCCGGTGCGTAGGGGAACTGGGCGGCAGGGCCAAAGACATGGCAATGCGCGTCTACGCTGCCAGGGGGTAAGCGAAACTGCGGTTTAGTGGGGCTGGCGCACCAGTCCAGCCAGCCCGGCGTTTTGATAAAGCTAGCGGTTTGTTCTGCATACATGATTGTTCTCGCTTGTTATCGGTGTAGCTAACGTTTAGTCGATATAACGTAGTCCGGCCTTGCTGAGCGGTTCGCGCATCTGGTACATGTCCAGCCCCAGTACACCGGCAGCCAGCTGGGCACGCTTCTGTTGTTCTTTTGCTTCGCGCTCTGCCGCTTTGGCGGCCACCTGACTGGCGCTGCTGGCGGGGATCACCACCACGCCATCACTATCGGCGACGACGACATCTCCCGGGTTGACCAGCACACCGGCACAGACGACGGCGATATTTACCGAGCCGAGCGTGGCTTTGATGGTGCCTTTAGCATGGATGGCGCGTGAGAATACCGGGAAGTCCATCTGGGCTAATTCCTGCACATCACGCACGCCACCATCAATCACCAAACCGTGTGCGCCTTGGGCACGCAGGCTGGTGGCCAGCAAGTCGCCAAAGAAACCGTCTTCGCATGCACTGGTGCAGGCAGCGACCACCACATCGCCAGCGCGCACCTGTTCGGCGGCGACATGCAGCATCCAGTTGTCGCCCGGTTGCAGCAGCACGGTAATGGCGGTACCGCACAGCTTGGCGCCGGGGTACACCGGGCGCATATAGGGCTGCATCAGTCCCAGCCGTCCCATCGCCTCGTGCAGGGTGGCTACGCCAAAGCGTGATAAGGCGGCTACTGCGGCCGGGTCGGCCCGCTCAATTGTGCGCCGGACGACGCCTAGTGTTTGCATATTACTCATCTTGTTCTCCTTGCTTTAACGGCCCTGGCGTTTGAGCGCAGCATCTAGGCGCGGGTACACCCGGCGCGCATTACCTTCGTATATCAAGTGGCGTTCGGCGGTGCTGAGTTGTGCCTGGTCGAGATAGCGTTTGGTATCGTCGTAGTAATGCCCGGTTTCCGGATCAATGCCACGTACTGCGCCTATCATCTCGGAGGCAAACAGCACGTTTTCTACCGGAATCACCCGGGTGAGCAGATCAATCCCCGGCTGGTGATAAACACAGGTATCAAAAAAGATATTGTTCAGCAGGTGTTCGCGTAGTGGCGGCTTGTTCAACTCCTGTGCCAGACCACGGAAGCGGCCCCAGTGATAGGGCACGGCACCGCCACCGTGCGGGATAACCAGCCGCAGGGTGGGGAAGTCTGTGAATAAATCCGAGGTCAGGCACTGCATAAAGGCGGTGGTGTCGGCATTCAGATAATGCGCGCCGGTAGTGTGAAAGCAGGCGTTGCAACTGGTGGAGACATGCACCATCGCCGGAATATCGTACTCGACCATTTTTTCGTATAAGGGATACCAATGGCGGTCAGATAGTGGTGGAGCCGTCCAGTGGCCACCGGAAGGGTCGGGGTTGAGATTGATGGCGACAAAGCCGTAATCCCCGATGCAGCGCTTCAATTCTGGAATGCAACTGCTCGGGTCTACCCCTGGCGATTGTGGCAACATCGCCGCGCCGATGAAATGTTCGGGAAACAACTGCGCCACCCGATAGCACAGCTCATTACAGATGGCGGCCCATGTGGCGCTGGTGTTGAAGTCGCCGATATGGTGTGCCATAAAGCTGGCACGGGGCGAGAACACCACCATATCTAAGCCACGCTCTTTCAGCAGACGCAACTGATTCTGCTCAATACTCTCGCGTAGCTCATCATCGCTGATGTGCAACTCAGCAACTTTGGGCCCCAGGGCCGGGGTGGCCAGATTGGCAATCTGCCGTTGGCGCCAGGCCTCCAGTGCCTTGGGTGCCGTTGTATAGTGACCGTGACAATCAATAATCATAGCTTGACCTCTACAGCATGAGGGTGGTGGTAAAAGGCTGGACTAGTCATGAGCGGTGGTCGCCGTGACAATAGCCTGCTGGTCTGGCCATTTGCGCTGCTGGCGCTTCAGCAGCAGGGCGGCACTGGCCAGTAGGGCGGGCAAAGCCAATACCGTGAAAATCTCACTGAAACCCAGTTGCTGGCGCGCCAGTTCCGCCACCAGAAACGAACCGGCAATACCGCCGAAACGGCCAATACCTAACATCCAGGCCACGCCGGTGGCCCGCCCGCTGGTGGGGTAGAAGCTGGCCGCCAGCGCGGGCAGCGACGATTGCGCGGTGTTCATCAGCGTGCCGGCCACAAAGACCGTTACCACCAGCCAGCCCAGTTCGGCGCTGACCTGTCCAATCGCATAGATGCCGATGGCGGTGAGTAGATAGCAGGCGGCAATGGTGAAGTCGGCATCAAAGCGATCCATCAGCCAGCCGCAAGCAATCGCCCCAACTCCGCCTAGTGGGAACAAGGCCGAGATCAGCAGCGCGCTGCGGCTATCCAAGCCAGCTTCTCTGAATAGCAATGGCATCCAGCTGATGAGTGCGTAGAAAATGACTAGGCCCATAAAATAGCTCAGCCATAGCATTAGCGAGCCGAGCAGATAGGAGCGCGACAGCACCAGCCGCAAACCGCTGAGGCCTGACGGTGTCTGAATGGTGGTTGTTTCACTCATCACAAAGGTGTTGGCAGAGAGGGCCAATGGCGAGATGCGCGCCAGAGTGCGGCGTATCTGTTCCTGTGGTCGACCTTGCGCTACCAGAAAACGTACCGACTCCGGCAAATAGCGCCATAACAGTACCAGCAGCAATAAAGGCACCAGGCCGCCCAGCAATAGCACACTGCGCCAGCCCCAGTGTGGAATCATCCATGAGGCGAGAAAACCGCCACAAGCCGCACCCAGGGGGAAGCCGCAAAACATCGCATTGGTTAGCAATAAACGCCGGCGCTGTGGGCTGAATTCACTCATCAGCGTCACCACATTCGGCATAGCAGCCCCCAAGCCCACGCCGGTGACAAAACGCAGTGCGACCAATTGATTAAGGCTGGCGGCATAGGCCGATGCCAGGCTGAACAGAGCAAATAGCGATACGGCACCCAGCAGTACCGGTTTACGACCAAAGCGATCCGCGAGCGGCCCGGCGGACAGTGCGCCGGCGGCCAGGCCAAACAGCGCGGCACTCAGTACCGGTGCCAAATCCGGCTTGGCGACACCCCATTGCTGCATCAGCGAAGGCGCAATATAACCAATGGCGGCGGTATCAAAACCATCTAACAACACCACCAGAAAACACAGTACAAAAGTCAGGTACTGAAACGGGGAAAATCGACTGTGATCAATCAGGTGTTGAATATCGAGTGCATTTTTATTCGTCATTATCGATCTCTCCTCAACACTGGCTAGGCCGGTGCTATTCAGGCTGGAACCAGATGAGCGGGTACCATCACCTCGCCACGCATAATCAGCCGGGCAGTGCGCAATAGCGCGGCCCGTTCTACCGTTTGCCCATCGGCCCCCAAGCTCAATTCCACCGAAAATTCGCCGGATGGATGTTCTACTGAAACCAGTTTGTTATGGCCTGTCGGTAAGCTGGCCAGTCCGTAAGCCACTGAGCCTTCCAGCACACAGGCGGTTGCCACCGTTACCGCTGCCAGCACACCAATAGCGTCGTGACAGACATGGGGAATAAAACAGCGGGTGGCGATACTGCCACCCTGTTTGGCCGCGGCGATCAGACACATTTTCGGGTAACTTTTCTGACTGACATTACCCAAGCCCATCAATTCACCGCAATGCAGGCGCAAGCTCTCCAGATGCGCTCGTAACTCACTGTCGGCATTCAGTTCCGCCACCGATTCATGGCCGGTACGGCCTAAGTCGGCCGCGTGCATGATCACCAGCGGCATGCCGTTATCGATGCACGTTACGTCAATCTCGCCCCAGCCCGGCAGGGCCAGCCGGTTGCATATCTGCCCGGTAGGCAGCAGGCTGGCACAGACCGAACCGGCGGTATCCAGAAAGTTAATAGTGATCGGCGCGGCCGAGCCAGGTACCCCGTCTATATGCGTGGCACCGCTATAAGCGACTTGTCCGCCCGGGGTGGCGACCGTGATATCACACTGCATGCCGGTATTGAGGGCGAGCACACGGAACGTGCTGTACTCACCCTGTGCTTGTAGCAGGCCGTTCTCCAGCGCAAACGGTACCGCTGCGGCCAACATATTGCCGCAATTGGGGCTGGTATCGACGGTGTCCTTGTCCGGTGCAATCTGGGCGAACAGAAACGTCAGGTCTACCCCTGGCGTTTTACCTTTACCGACAATGCCGACCTTGCTGGTGAGTGGATGAGCACCACCGAGGCCATCAATCTGGCGTGGATCGGGCGAGCCCATAACCGCTAACAGAATGGGGTCGCGCCAGCGTGGATCGGCAGGCAGGTCCGCTTCGTTGAAGAAGGGGCCGCGTGAAGTCCCGCCACGCATGAATAAAGTAGGAATAGGTGTTTGCATAGTTGTCATTATCAGCGGCCGCATGCTGTTAACAAATAGCAATTAGCTACTAGTAGCTATAACAATTTGGCATGGCTGGGATAGCCGGGCTGTTATCAATTCAGCTTGGAACAAAAATGAGCCTGGGTGCCAGCGAGGCAATGTGAGGAATAATAAGGCGTGGGGGTTATATTGATTTTTTCTTGTCAAAATGCTATGACGTGGGGTTTTCGTGCTGAGTAAATATTTTATGCAGATGCTTAAAGTGGTACTGGTATTAGGGGCACTGATGGCTGCCTTGTCCGCTTGTGACAATCAGGGAGGCATCGTTGCTCAACGTTCTCTTGAGCCGGTTGTGCCGCCGCTACCCAAGGTGAGTTTTGATCCGGCCCGTTGCACCTTGCAAAAAGATGCCCCTTATGAACAGACCGTCGGAATTACTGGCAGTAATATGATGGTGACGTCAGCCGATGTGCAGGCCTCTGCTGCCGGTTGTAAGGTATTAGCGCAAGGGGGTAGCGCCATTGATGCGGCTATTGCGGTACAGGCTGTATTGGGTGTGGTTGAGCCTTTTGCTTCTGGCCTGGCTGGTGGCGCATTAATTACTTATTACGACGCGGCCAGTAACAAAGTTCGCACCTTTGATGGTTTATCGGCGGCACCGGCAATGACCGGTGGTGTGGATGCGATTTATAAGGCCGCTGTAACGGATGATCTGAAATGTAAAAGCGGCCTCACTGTGGGGGTGAGTAGTTTGTCTTCACAGCAGGGCAATACCAATATATCGGGTCGTGCCGTTGGCGTGCCAGGTAGCGTGAAAGTATTGGATCTGGTGCATCAGCAATATGGCAAAACGGCCTGGAATCGGCTGTGGGACGATGCCATCGCCTTGGCTGAGAATGGTTTTCCGATGACACGATATATGTACAAGACACTTTACAATGACCAGGCGGATTACGACGAAGATACCGGCCTGAGTGAGAGTGCTGGCGGTGTTGCGGCGTGGGTCAATAGTGCAGGGACCGTCAAGGGGGCAGCGCGTTGTCAGTATGCTGATATCCGTCATCGTTATTGTGATTTGAGTGATGCAACGAAACAGAAGCCATTAGCCATTGGTACGCTGATTCAAAATAAGGAACTCGCCAACACTATGGTGCAGCTGCGTGATGGCGGTGCGCAGGCGTTTTATCAGGAAGATGGGCCGATTGCGCAGGCAATACTGCAACGTTTTGCCGCTGATAAAACTAAGCCGGATGGCAGCAATAATTGTTATACCACTTTGCCAGTGGGTTCTGCTTCAGCGCCGGCACAAGCCACGACGCCAGCTCGTATTCCCAGCTTGATGGCAGCGAATGATTTTGGCCATTACCATGCGGTAGAACGTAGCCCTTTGCAGGCTTCTCGTTTTGGTAGCACGATCTACACGCAGCCGGCCCCATCATTTGGTGGCGTTGTGGTGTTGACTATATTGGGGTTATTAGAGCGTACCCAGTTACAGCAGCAGCCATTTAATTCTGCTGCATTTGTCCATCAGGCCACCACGGCCAGCCGTCTTGCTAATGCCGATCGTCGCAATATTGTTGGAGATCCGGACTATTCCAATATCGATGAGCGCGTGGCGGCTTTGCTCACTCCGGCGTATCTGGATGCGCGTGCGGCCTTGATTACGGATGTCGCCTTGGCTAGTGTGCCGGTAGGAGACAGCAGTATGGGCATTCCCGCTTTCCGGGCGAATAATGTGCAGCTGGTGCAGCGTCAGATGCGGAATAAGGGGCATAACATGCTGGTCAAGCGCTCAGCGCCTACTCCTTATAGCGAGGATTGGAACACCACCAGTAATCTCGCCATTGTCGATGGCTATGGTAATGCGCTGGCAATGACTACCACGATCAATACTCACTGGGGGGCGCATATCGAGGCGGCCGGCATGATGTTGAATAATGCGCTGTCTAATTTCTCGGCGGGTGATGTCGGGGCTGATGTGAATGGTTTGGCTCCGAATAAACGTCCACGCACATCTATTGCACCCTCTATGGCTTTTGATGCTCAGCGCAGATTGCGGCTGGTGTGGGGAGCCGCCGGCGGTGGCCCGATTCCAGACTACATCGTGAAAACCTTTTTGGGTAATGTTGTCTACGATATGGACTTGCAGGCCGCCATCAATGCCGATAACTGGACCGGACAAAATAGCGCTAGCAGTGCATCAGCAGGTTTAGAAAGTGGCAAGCCGATTGCATTACTGAAAGTGTTGCTGATGCAAAACTATGGCTACAGTAGTAGTGCATTGGCGGTAACGGGTTTAACCAGTGGTTTAAGCGGCATTGCGGTGTCTTATCCCACCACCGGGCTGCCGACTTACCAGGGGGCGGCGGATAATCGCCGGAACGGAGGGGCAGTAGGTTATTGAACGGCTAGCCCAAAGGCGTCCTTTGGTGCCTTGGGCTCAACCTTGTTTGCACTGCTGGTTTTGTCGTCCCATTAAGCGGGAGTGGGAGATAAACCGAGACGAAGTATCTACAAGAGTAGCCCACGGCTCACATAAAAAAACAAGCCTACGATTTAACGTAGGCTTGTTTGAGTAAGGCAATATGTTAGCTTAATGCTATCAGCCCAATTCCCGTGCTAGGTAGAGCCAGGTTTCAACGACGGTATCCGGATTCAGCGATACGGTGTCAATGCCTTCTTCCACCAGCCATTTGGCCAGATCAGGGTGATCTGACGGGCCCTGGCCACAAATGCCGATATATTTACCGTGTTTGCGGCACGCCTGAATAGCCAGATGCAGCATGGCCTTCACCGCTTCATCGCGCTCATCAAAGGTAGCCGAAATTGGGCCGCCGGAGTCTCTATCCACGCCCAGCGTCAGTTGCGTCATATCATTGGAGCCGATAGAGAAGCCATCGAAATACTGCAGGAACTTCTCGGCCAGAATCGCATTGGTGGGCAACTCGCACATCATGATCAGGCGCAAACCATTGTCACCACGCTTCAAGCCATTGGCAGCCAGAATTTCTACCACCTGCTCGGCTTCACGCAAGGTACGCACAAACGGAATCATCACCTCAACATTGGTGAGCCCCATGCTGTCACGCACCTTCTTGATCGCACGACACTCCAGCTCAAAGCAATCACGGAACGACTCCGCCACATAACGTGCAGCCCCTCTGAAACCGATCATCGGGTTTTCTTCGTGCGGTTCGTACAACTGGCCGCCGATCAGATTCGCGTATTCGTTGGACTTGAAGTCCGACATACGCACAATCACCTTTTTCGGATGGAAGGCTGCGGCTAGGGTGGATACCCCTTCGGCAATCTTGTCCACGTAAAAGTCAACCGGGCTGGCATAACCAGCAATGCGCTCGCTAATCGTCGATTTCAAGTCGGTCGGCAAGCGGTCAAACTCTAATAGTGCTTTCGGATGAATGCCGATCTGGCGGTTAATCACAAACTCCATCCGCGCCAGGCCTACGCCTTCATTCGGTAACTGGGCAAAATCAAAAGCCAGTTCCGGATTGCCTACGTTCATCATGATTTTGACTGGGGCCTTGGGCATTTTGTCCAATTCCAGATCAATCACTTCCACATCCAGCAGACCATCATAGATATTGCCGGTATCACCCTCGGCACAGGACACCGTTACCTCCATGCCTTCATGCAGTATCGCGGTGGCATCGCCACAGCCAACGACTGCTGGGATGCCCAACTCACGCGCAATAATGGCGGCGTGACAGGTTCGTCCGCCACGATTGGTCACAATTGCTGCTGCACGCTTCATGACGGGTTCCCAATCTGGGTCGGTCATATCGGTAACTAACACATCGCCCGGTTTCACCTTGTCCATCTCGGACGCATCCTTGATGGTGCGGACTACGCCCTGGCCAATTTTCTGACCAATCGCCCGGCCTTCACACAACACGGTGGACTTACTGTTCAGGCGATAGCGGCGCAAGGTGTCCTTACGATTTTCTTGTGACTTTACTGTTTCCGGGCGCGCTTGCAGGATGTACAGCTTGCCATCTACGCCATCGCGGCCCCATTCGATATCCATCGGACGGCCATAGTGACGCTCAATAATCAGCGCATACTGTGCCAACTCGGCTATCTCGGCATCGCTGATCGAAAACTGCTGACGCAGGGCCGGTGGCACATCCACGGTTTTCACAGAGCGCCCGGCTTGCGAAGCGTCGGTAAACTCCATTTTGATGAGCTTGGAACCCATGGTTTTACGCAGAATAGCCGGACGGCCTGCGGTGAGCGTCGGCTTGTGCACATAGAATTCATCAGGGTTGACCGCTCCCTGTACCACCGTTTCTCCTAAGCCATACGAAGCGGTAATAAACACCACATCAGCAAAGCCGGATTCGGTATCAATCGTAAACATCACCCCGGCGGCACCTTGATCCGAGCGCACCATGCGCTGCACCCCGGCCGATAAGGCGACGACATCGTGCTCAAAGCCTTTGTGTACCCGGTAGGAGATGGCGCGATCGTTATAAAGGGAAGCAAATACATGCTTCATCGCGTCTTTGACATTGTCCAGGCCACGAATATTCAGGAAGGTTTCCTGCTGACCCGCAAAGGAAGCATCCGGCAGGTCTTCGGCAGTTGCCGAGGAGCGCACTGCGACACAAATATCGTTACCACCGGCATCGGCCACCATTTTGTCCCAGGCTTGCTGGATATCTGCATCCAGTTTGGCGGGGAAAGGGGTGTCGATAATCCATTGACGAATCTGCTTGCCAATACGCGCCAGTTCGCTTACGTCCTCCACATCCAGCTTGGCCAGCACGCCGCTGATTTTATCGGCCAGGCCATTATGTTGCAGAAAGTCGCGGTAAGCCTGCGCGGTAGTGGCAAAACCACCGGGGACACGGACACCAGAGCCAGCCAACTGGCTAATCATTTCACCAAGTGAGGCGTTCTTGCCGCCCACCTGTTCTACATCGGTCATGCGTAGCTGCTCGAACCAGATGACGTAGTTCTCTGCCATCACTTCACTTCCTGTATGTGGATTGGGACAATAGGGCCGCATTCTAGCTGAATTACGCGGGTTTGGCGTAGCGTCTTTTGCATACTAAACACTATTTTTGCCACAACCCTCATGCGCTAGCTCAAAAAAATCAATCGCTTGGCGAAAACGCAGCAGAGAAACACAAGCACAAAAAGTGTAGTTGCCACACTACATGACTTGGCTCAGACAAGCTTCTTGTTATCGTTGTAGACTCTAGCGTAGCCAGGTTCCGAAAAATCTGCCGCTCACTTTTTCTTACTTATCATAGGAAACCTTATGCCAGAACTTCGCTCGGCCTTCTTCATTTCCGATCGCACCGGCATTACTGCTGAATCACTAGGACAAACGCTGCTCACGCAGTTCGACTCACTAGCATTCAAACGCGAAACCATCCCCTTTATCGACACCGTGGAAAAAGCGCAGGCACTGGCGGAGCGTCTACACAAAGTGGCGGAGGAAGACCACCTCAAACCCTTGGTGTTTACCAGCATTATCAACCCGGCAGTGCGTCGTGCCTTACACATCGATGATGCCATCATGGTGGATTTCTTTGATGCTTTTATCGGTCAACTGGAACAGGAACTCGGCCAGCAAGCCTCGCTCACGGTAGGCAAGGCCCATGGCATGGTTAATGAAGCCCAATATGATCATCGTATCGAAGCGGTTAACTTCTCGCTTAATCACGATGATGGAATCAAGCTGAAAGACCTAGACGAGGCCGATGTGATTCTGGTGGGTGTTTCCCGTTCCGGTAAAACGCCTACCTGCCTATATCTGGCACTGCAATACGGTATCCGTGCCGCCAACTACCCGTTAACCCCGGATGATCTGAGCAGCCCCACGTTGCCGAAAATGCTGCTGCCTTTCCGCAATAAAATCTTCGGCCTCACTATTGACCCGGCACGATTGCACCACATTCGCTCGGAACGCAAACCCGACTCCAAATATGCCAGCCTGGACAATTGTCGCCGCGAGGTGAACGAAGCCGAATCTATTTTCCGTCACCACGCCATTTCCTTCATCAGCACCACGCACAAGTCGATTGAGGAAATTGCCTCCACCATCATGCATAAGGCGACATTGAACCGGCGTTTTTAGATGGTTGACATAATGGTGGGTGCCATGTTTTGATAGTGCCATGAACTCTGTAAACCATACTCTCTCCCGATTTAACTGGTGGCGCCTACTCTAGGCGGCACCGGCGATAAGCATTTTATCCAACCGGAAGCTGCCGACATGGCAGCCATGGTTTCTTCAGTAATACTCCCTGCTCCTGTCGGCGGTTTCCTCCCGAAAGTTTTACTTTGGAAATCACGATGAACCTCGACAATATCAGCCCGCAAGACATCATCCTCACCGGCGACCGTACCAACGGCCCGCTGCATCTTGGCCATTATGTTGGCTCCTTGTGTAATCGTGTGCGACTACAAAGCCATTGTCAGCAGTTCTTGCTGCTGGCCGACGCGCAATCCCTCACCGACAATATGGGCAATTACCTGCAAGTACGCGACCATGTACTGCAAGTGGCGCTGGATTATTTAGCCGTTGGCATCGACCCGGCACAAAGCACCATCTTCATCCAGAGCCTGGTGCCGGAATTAAGCGAGCTGGCTTCCTACTATCTGAACCTGGTCTCCGTGGCACGGCTGGAACGCAACCCCACCGTCAAGGATGAAATCAAACAGCGTGGCTACCAGCGTGACATTCCGGTGGGTTTCCTCACCTATCCGGCGGCCCAGGCTGCCGACATCACTGCCTTCAAGGCCACTATCGTGCCGGTCGGTGCCGACCAGATTCCGATGATTGAGCAGACCAATGAAATTGTGCGTCGTTTCAATAGCAATGTCGGGCAAAGCATTCTGGTGGAAGCGCAAGCGCTGGTACCGACTATCGGAGCTCGTCTGCCAGGGCTGGATGGCAAAGCCAAGATGTCCAAATCGCTGGGCAATAGCATCAGTCTGTCAGCCAGCGCCGACGAGATTCGTCAGGCAGTACACAGCATGTATACCGACCCTGCTCACCTGCGTATCAGCGATCCGGGCCAAGTAGCAGGCAATGTGGTGTTCAGCTATCTGGATGTGTTCCATCCCGATAGCCAGCGGGTGGCCGAGCTAAAAGCTCAATATCAGCAGGGCGGCCTGGCTGATAGCGTCCTCAAGCAAGAGCTGGAAACATGCCTGCAAAGCCTGTTGGCACCGATACGCACGCGGCGTCAGCACTACGCCAGTGACCCGGCCATGGTGATGGAGATACTCAAAACCGGCACCCGCCGCGCCCGCGATGTTGCCGCTAAAACCTTGAGCGAGGTGAAGGCGGCATTGGGTTTGAATTATTACTAGATAAAAGGAACAGCAGCCATGAATCGCTACACTATCGCCCTCGTCGGTGACTACCAGGCCAGCATTCCTGCACATCAGGCCATTCCTAAAGCCCTCGCGCTGACCGCGCAGCAATTAGGTATTACGCTACATGGCGAGTGGCTGGCGACCCCGAGTATTCAGCATGCCGACCAGCTACGCGGCTATGCCGGCATCTGGTGTGTACCAGGAAGTCCTTATCAACATACCGATGGCGCCTTACTCGCTATCCGTTATGCCCGCGAGTCCGGCACGCCATTTCTGGGTACCTGTGGTGGTTTTCAGCATGCGCTGCTGGAATTCGCCCGTACTGTCCTGGGCTGGCACGATGCTGAACATGGCGAAACTCATCCTGACGCCAAACGGGTGGTGATTGCTCCGCTGAGCTGCGCCCTGATAGAGACCCATCAAGCTCTGCAACTGCGGGCCGGCAGCAAAATAGCCAGCGCTTATGCAGGGCTGCAGTGTGAAGAAAGCTATCGCTGTAGTTACGGCTTAAACCCGGCGTTTGCCTCCACGCTGACTCAGGGCGCATTGCGTGCCAGTGCTCATGACGCCGCACAGGAAGTCCGCGCAGTAGAGCTGAATGATCACCCCTTCTTTGTCGCCACGCTGTTTCAGCCGGAGCGCGCGGCACTGCAAGAGCAAGTGCCACCGCTGGTACACGCTTTTGTTAAAGCCATTCAACAACATACCGGAGTCTAAGCATGGACAGCATTTATCAATGTCAAAATCTGGATGAGGTACGGCAGCAAATAGATCGCATTGATCAAGCCTTAGTCAGCTTGATTGCCGAACGCGGCCTGTATGTGCGCCAAGCGGCACAATTCAAACACAGTCATGCGGAGGTGGAAGATGGTAAACGCGTGGATCAGGTCATCCGCCGAGTACAACGCTTGGCCGGTGAATTGGGCGCCGACCCGCAGCTCACCGCTGCCATTTACCGGCAGATGATTGAGTATTTCATTGCCGACGAGAAAGCGGAATATCAGCAACAAATGGGCCGCTAAACTGGTCATTGTCAGGAACAAACCGCATACTAGGCGACCTGGTGCCCCCATAAACTTGAATGCTGACGAGGTAGGAAATGTGGAGAAATACTTTACTGGCAGCTTGCGTAGCGCTGACTAGCCCGCTACTGCTGGCCGCCCCCAATGCCACGACTAAGCAAGAGATCGACCATTTATTGAGCTATCTGGAAAAGTCTCGCTGTGAATTCAACCGTAACGGTAGTTGGTATACGTCGGTAGAAGCCAGCAAGCATCTGCGCGACAAATACGAATACCTGCTGAAAAAAGACTGGGTGAGCAATGCCGAAAGTTTTATTGACAGAGCCGCCAGCAAAAGCAGCATGACTGGCCAGGCTTATCAGGTGCGCTGTAGCGGACAACAGGCCGTGGCCAGTGCTAACTGGCTGAGTTCAGAGCTAAAGCGCTGGCGCCAAAGCCCGCGCTCTTGATCCCCTAACGCCATAGCGGCCAAGCCAGATCACCCAAAGTGACTGGCGTGTGTACAACTTAGAACCGCCAACAAAACCTCGAAGAGCCCCTGAACCAAGGAGGCGCAATGCTGGATCGGGGTTTTGTTGGCGCTTGTTAGCAGCTCATCGTTCGGCCAAACTCCACTGCGGCTTTGACATAAAGCACATCATCGATTTTTTCTTCACGTAGCCGCTGGAACAGGCGCTCAGTGTCGGTTTCACTGAGCACCATTTTGACTTCAATCGGTTGCTCAGTAAGCTCAAAGAAATGCGCCGAGTGCAACTTGCGCTCATGACCAAAGCCCTGGCTGGCAACGATTAAAGTCGCTCCGCCTGCCCCGAGCTTGCGGGCTTCCTGAATCAACCAGTCGCCTAGTGGCATCTCACCATGCTGTCGATTTTGCAGGGTGAAGAATGTTAGTTGATAGCCTTGCATCATACTTACCTTTCGATAGAACTCATTTAAACAGCGCCATGGTGGCGAAACCGAGCATAGTCATCAGCAACGCACCGACTACATGCGCTGAGACGGCTAAGCCAGCCCAAAGCATGCGGCCTTGCTGCAGCAGAGTGGTGACTTCGGCTGAGAAGGTTGAGAAGGTGGTGAGGCCGCCGAGAAAACCGGTAATCACCATCAGACGCCATTCAGGAGCCAACTGGCTATATTGAGCGAAAAAGGCTAGCGCTAGGCCGATGAGGTAGCTGCCTAACATATTGGCTAACCAAGTACCGGGGGGGATGGTTGGAAACAAAGCGTTGAAAGCCAAGCCCAGCCACCAGCGCAAGATGGCTCCCAGCGAAGCCCCGGCCGAAATGGCGACCAGAGACCGCATCATGGCTGTTTCCTAGCTGGCAACGGAAGGTGGTTTATGGACGGGACAGGGTGAGAAAAGACCTGCTGTTGCATGATTTGCTCTTCTTGTGGACGCGGATGAGGCCCAGTCTATCTGGCTTGGAGGAGCGAGTGAACCCCCAGTAAAAAAAGCCAGCCTATTGTCCGGCTGGCATGCTTAGAGTCGCTAATAATCCCGCTGATCCAGCATTGCGCTTCCCTGCCGTACTCTTGGTACTGTCTGCGTCTGTGGTAACTTGTTGCGGAGTTTTTAGTCTTCGTTCCATTGCCCTACTTGGTCGCCATCCTGACCATTTACCAAGCCGGAGCCGTAGGCATCAGTCCTGTTGGTATCCATAGAAGCCCAACCGATCAAGGCGCCGCCAGCATCGCGGCTGACTACATCACCATTGGCATAGCCTTGCGTAATACTGGACACGGAGCTGGCCCAGCCAATCAGTCCACCCACCCCGTTATTCCCGCTTACCGCACTGTTGGCATAGACCTTATTGAGGTTTGAGTTTTCGCTATAGCCAATCAGGCCTCCGACAATGCTACGACCACTGACCTGACCGCTGCTGTAGGCCTGAGTGATATTGGATTGCAGGGCGTTGCCGATCAGTCCGCCAACGTAATTGTTAGCACTGACCGTACCGTTAGCATAGACATCACTCATCGTTGAGCCGTCACTTTCGCCAATTAATCCACCGACAGTATTGCCACCGCTAATGTTACCGCTAGCGTGGCTATGCTTGATCTCACTCCAGTATGCTTGCCCAATCAAGCCGCCAAGCAAACCACTGCCATGCACCGTAGCACTAGCATGCACATCACTGAGGGTTGAGCTGGTAGTGGCGCCAATCAGCCCACCAACAGCGCTACGGCCACTAACCTGACCGCTGGCATAGGCTCGCATGATGTTGGATGATGAGTCGCTGCCGATCAACCCGCCGCTATACCGATCAGTGCCACTAACGTTAGCGTTGGCATAGACATCACGAAGTGTTGAGCTATCACTGTAACCAATCAGCCCGCCAAGCAAATAAGCGCCGCTAACCGTGCCGCTGGCATGAGCCTGGCTGACAATGGAGTGATCACTGGCGCCTATCAGCCCGCCGACCGTGTTGCGGCCATTCACCTCAACACTGGCATAGCTTTGCGTAATGGTTGAGTGCTCGCTATAGCCAATCAAGCCACCAACATTCACATCGCCACTGAGCTTAGCGCCATTAACGTAGGCTACCTGTACTCGCCCGTTTTGCAACCATCCCACCAGGCTGCCACTAGCCCGGCCCGCCGTGTTTTGTGAGCTAAATTCGATCAGGCTGATATTGCGCAGCAGGGCCCCATTTGTGAAGCCAAACAAACCGGCATAGCCCTGATTATCCTGATTAACAAGCAGTTGATTAATGGTATTGCCCAGCCCGGAGAACACCCCGCTGAATGCACTCGTGTTATTGCCTACCGGCCTAAAGCCCAGCGCCTGATTCCACTGTGTGGCGACGCTAGCATCAATAGTATTTCCTAATACATAGCGGCCATTCAGTTGGTTTTCCATTGCCTGTAGCTGATTAATGTTATGGATAACCGTATACGCTTCACCATTCAGCGAGAAGCGTGCATCCTGACCGGATAGCGTCACTTTCTTGTCTTGCGCCAGCACATAGTCACCATTGCTGCCATGGTTAAATGCGATAGCGGCACCTCTGCCGGTGGCGATCAAGTTGGCATTTAACCGCACATTGTTTTGCGCGCTGAGAGTGAGCTGGTTAGCGCTATGCCAGTTGATGTCGCTATTCACCGCTAAGTCGCCATGACGGCTGTGCAGCTCAAGATGAGTGATGTCTAAATTTCTGGCCAGGGTATTGGCCTGGGCGAGGTTGTCGATATTCAGTTGATCGGCCACCAGTTGCCAGTTGCCTGTTTCGCTGCCACGCGTATCGACGAGAGTATTGCTGCCTATTTGCACTTGCTGACCGGTGGTGACAACGCTGCCGCCATGCCCGCGAAAGCTCGTGCTATTAATCGGTGCGTTTAGTTGCAGCAGTTGGTCGGCTTGTACCTGCACCTGACCGGCATCGTTAACGCTGTGGCTATCAAGCAGGGCATTTAGCTGAATGTTTTGGCCACGAATACTGATGTCGCCACCTTTGGCATGGTCGTGACTACTACTGACCAAGCGGCCATTAACCTGTACCAGGCCCTGACTGCCCCCATCAAGCACAATCTTGCCGGCCTGATTATGCAGGCTTTGTGCTTCTATCATGCCCTGATTATTAACGGCCGTATTGAGCAAACTATGACTCGTTTGTGCCGCTAGTTGTACCTGACCGCCATTGGCTCGGAGCAAACCACTGTTTTGAGCCAGCGCATTACTGGCTGCCGTGCTTAATCGCACATTGAGCAGGCCATCACCAGCAAAATCCAGGGTAATTACCTTGGCTGCCGCCAGTGTCACGCTGCCCAGATTAGCCTGAATGATGCCTTGATTACTGACTTGGCCGCCCAATAAAACGACCGCGCCACCATCGGCAGTAATCATGCCCTGATTCGTCGTTGCAGTTGGCTTATCGTTGCCCTGAAAGTGGTAGTTGCCTGCAGCAAAATCAGCGACGCTTACATCCAGTGTCGACGTGATCAGGCTGCCCACATTCACCCGCGCATTACTGCCAAATAGCACACCATTCGGATTGATCAGAAATACACGGCCATTGGCATTCAACTGCCCCAGAATTTGCGAACCGTTAGTGCCAACCACTCGATTTAATGCAATCGCACGGCTATCTGGCTGCTGAAAGTTAACTTGCTTACCGACGCCAATATCAAAACTTTGCCAGTCGATAGCCAGTTTGCTGCTACTTTGTTGCACATTGAGCTGTTGGTTAACGACAGGGTCAATACTGCCGCTGCCCAGTTTGATACTGCCCCCAGTGGGTAACTCGGCCGCCAAGGCTGTGCTGCTTACCGTCATAGCGGCCAATAAGGCCAGCTCACGACGACAAGCACTACTAAGCTTGTCACGACCAAGACGGTATTCACAGGCAACGGCCCAGCCCTCTATTGCTGCACTCCAGATCAGATTAGAAACCTTATTCATACTTGTTCTCCCTTGAGGTTTAGTCAGGCGCTAATCACCGTAAATAGCGGTGATTTCAAGGCGCTATCGCAGAAAAATCACCATAAGGCCTTGAAGTTAATAAATTAACCCTTTGGCATAAATTTTTCAATAACACGACAACAAGAGAGAAAAGTACTGTCACTGTGGCTTGATGAGTGGCTACTAATAAAAAACACCCGCCAGACATAGTCGGGCGGGTGTCGCTGAAAGAGAGGGATGATTATCCGTTTCTCTCAAGCCAATTAATGGCCTTTGTTTACCATATTAAAGCATCTTGACTCAGACCAATCTGCGGGCCTTGATTGCCATTTACGGTACTAGAAGAGGAGGACTGGGTAACGCTGCTGCTTCCGCTACCAAGCTCGCTATTTTCCCATCTCTGATAATTACTACCAATCAGGCTACCCAACGTGGGGGAGCCAATACCGGTAACCGCGCCGCTGGCGATTGAAGCATTAATTGAACCGACGTTTCGGCCCACTAAGCCCCCAGCCACATAGCCGGTCTTCCCTAGCACCGTACCACTGGCAGAGGAGTTGTTAATAGAGCCCACCGTCACTGCATATATCCACTTGCCGTCAACAAAAGCAAGGTGATCCCCATAGACATAGTTGTTACCTACCAAGCCACCAGCACTACCACCGTAGGTGTAGCCTCCCTGATGGCCTCCCGCGGTCACATTACCAGAAGCAGAAGTCGTATTCAGCGTGCCGGCGTTGGCGCCGACCAAACCGCCAACGTTATCGTCAACATAGCCGTTAACATCGCCGGTGGCATAGCTAAAGCTAATCTGGCCCTGATTGTCACCGACCAGGCCACCAGCACCGCTATAATAGCCAGCGTGTACAACCTTGCCCGTGGCATAGGTATTGGTAATGGTGGCTTTAATACCGTTCGACCCTACCAGACCCCCGGTATCAGACTCCCCCTGAACTTGACCAGTAGCATAGCTAGACTCGATAGCGCCGTCGTTTTGCCCCACTAGCCCACCTGCCCGGAAACTCGAATTGACATACCCGGTGGCATAGGTGTTAACCAGCTTGGCCGAAACGCCGTTATAACCGACCAGGCCGCCCAAAAAGCCAAAACCGACTACCGCGCCGGTAGCATAGGCATCGCTGATGACTCCAGCGTTATTCCCTACCAAACCGCCAACAGAACCGACACCGCCATGGTCAGACCACTTTGATAGGACGGTACTAGAGGAGTAGCTATTACGCACCGTGCCCTCATTGTAGCCAATCAAACCACCCAGTTGCTGCTGTATGTAGTCAGTAGCCACCTGGCCGCTGCTATACACATTCTCAACCAAGCCCTTGTTTCGACCAATGACTCCGCCGACATACCAGGCTTTGCCATTATTCAAAGCACTACCGACAATATCGCTGTTCAGCACGCCCACATTACGGATATGGCCTGACGAAACACCGAACAGGCCGACGTTGTACACATCGGCGGTGTGAATGGACAAATTATTCACCGTGTTGCCTAGACCGCTGAACACACCGGAGAAAACAACATCACCTGGCGAGCCGCTTTGACCTAGTGACCGGAAGCCCTGGCCGCCATTCCAGTTAGCTGTAGCGCTGGCATCAATAGCATTGCCCAGCACATAGCGGCCACTCAGGTTCTGTTCAATGGCTTGCAACTGATCGACGTTCTGTACCACAGTGTACGCGTCGCCATTCAGTGCAAAACGTGCGCCCGAACCGGATAGCGTGACACTCTTACCCTGTGCCAATTTGTAATCACCACTGGCACCGGTATTAAAGGCGATACCCGCGTTGCGACCGCTAGCCCGTAGATTGGCATTGAGCAGCACATTGTTTTGTGCGCTGAGCGTCAGCTGATTGTTCACCGTGCTCCAGCTGATATCGCTATTCAGGTTCAGATCGCCTTTTTGGCTAAGCAATTCAATATTGCTGGTACGCAGACTATTGCTAATAAACGCCGCACTTAGCTCACCACCAGCGGTGCCCACAGTAAGCTGATCGGCTGCTAGTTGCCAACTGCCGTTTTGATCACCGCTGCTACGTGCATCCACACCAGCATTACTACCTACTTGCAGTTGCCCACCACGGGTGATAACGCTACCACCCAGGCCATTGCTGCTGCTGACATCAATTTGTCCATTGAATTGCAGCAGCTTATCTGCAACGACCTGCACTGTCCCACCATTGCCAGCACTGTAGTTATTGTTATCCAATTGTGCGTTCAGATTGATGTTCTGGCCCTGAATACGGATATCGCCGGCATTGGCGTTACCGGCACCACTGCTGCTTAACCAACCATCCACTTGCACCGTACCCTGGCTACCACCACTGAGAATGATTTTGCCAGTCTGGTTCGCCAGGCTCAGTGCCTCTATTGCACCTTGGTTATTGACGACAGTACCCAAGAGGGCATTACTGTTTTGCGCGGCCAGCACTACCTGACCACCGGTTGCCTGCAATAATCCATCGTTGTACACCAGCGCATTGCTGGCGGCACTGGTCAACTGGACATTCAGCAGACCATCGCCAGCAAAATCCACTGTGATTGCTTTGCCTGCCGCCAGTGTCACGCTACCCAGATTAGCCTGGATATAACCCTGATTGCTTACCTTGCCACCTAGCAAAGCCACTGCCCCGCCATTGGCCGTAATCGTTCCGTCATTTACCACACTGGCCGGCGCATCGCCGCCCTGGAAGCGAAATCGGTTGCTGGCAAAGTCTGTCACACTCAAATCCAAGGTGGAGGCAATTAAACCACCCACATTCACTTGTGCATTACTGCCAAACAAGACGCCATTGGGGTTAACCAGAAACACTCGCCCATTGGATGTCAGCTGTCCCAAAATTTGCGAGCCATTTGTACCCACTACCCGGTTCAGTGCAATAGCGCTGCTATTGGGCTGTTGGAAGGTGACTTTACTATCGGCCCCCACATCAAAACTTTGCCAATCAATGGCTAACTTGCTGGTACTTTGCTGAATGTTCAGTTGCTGGCTATTGGGCTGGCTAATGCTGCCGCTACCTAATTTGATACTGCCCCCTGTTGGCAGGTCGGCCGCATAGACGGCCCCACTCAACAACGTCCCTGCCAATAATGCTAAGGCCCCACGACTACCACTACCGGTTTTGCCGTGACGACGACTATGCTCGCTGGCAACTACCCAGCCACCTATTGAGGTATTCCAAATCAGACTGAAAATCTTATTCATAAAAAGCTCTTTGCATAAATTGATTGTCAAAATGCAGACAGGCACGATACTTACTGGCAACATTTAATTCTATTGGAATAGTTGGTAATAAGTTTATCTACGTATCTGCTGGTGTATGTTTTAACAAATTCCAATAAAAAATGCCATTTTATTTTTTTACATAAAAATGTAATGACATTAAAATTTATTTCTTATTTGGATAGTATTTATTTATCACAAAGAGCTTCTCGCAGAATCGTGGGGCCTCTTCGAGTCGCTAACAACCCCCCTGATCCAGCGTTGCGCCTCCTTGCCGTACTACTGGTACTGTCTGCATCGGCGCGTCTCGGCTCAGGGACTCTTCGAGGTCTTGTTAGCGGTTCTTAACCTCAGCTATCCAGTTAAACATTTAAAAACGTTGCGTCGCCTGTACCCACAGCCGTGGTTGGCTCTCCAGGTTGCCGCCAGACTCATCCGGATGATGCAAACGCCAAGCCAGTTGCAACACGACCTGACGTTGATCGCCATACCAGCTCAAGCCACTACCGACGGCACTGCGCCGCTGAGTATTGGCCTCATTGGTCCATGGCTGCAGATTAGTTTTGACTTCGCCGTGATCAACAAAGGCCTTCCACTGCCAGGCCTGCGCTAAGGCGTAACGTAGCTCCATATTGGCCAGCCAGCCCTGATCGCCGCTAGCCTCACCAGAGGCGTAAGCACGCACACCATACACGCCGCCTAGGCTGAACTTTTCTGACGAATCCAGATTCTTCGATGCCCATTGCGCACTCAGTTGTGTGTACAGGCTGAGCTTAGGTGTCAGCGCTTGCAGACGTAGCGCGGTGAGATTGACTTTACTGAAGCTGCCTTGGGTGCGCGCAGTACGGCTATCGCTCAAATACGTGCTGTAGTCAGAGATATTCAGATCGCCGCTACTATAACTAAGCGTGCCGTAACTCAGGCCACCTCCGCCCCAGCCATCCTGTCCATTACCGCTAAGGCTGGCCGTCCATAAGCGGGAGTGCTTGTGATTGTTGCTGGAGAAATAGGAGATATCGTCTTTAAGCTGCTTATCATCGAACTGCAGTTGAGCATTAATCGTAAGAGTACGGCTGCGCAGCAGGGGCTGAGTGATATGTGCACTGGTGGTACGCGCACTACCTTCTGCCCCCAGATCAGCAAAATCTTTACCTAGTTGATAAGCCATTTTGGAGTATGACGCGCCCACTCGAGTAAACCAGCGGTTCACCGGCAGCTCATAACTGAGCAGATAGTAGTTCTGCCGATAATCACTAAGCAGGCCACGTAGTTGCAGTTCATCACCCAAGCCTAATGGGCTACTGACCGCCAAGGCAGTATTCAACCGGTTTTTGCCGGTATATTTTCCGCCATAGTTATCTATATCTACACTACCACTCAGCAGAGGTTTGCTTGCCGCCTGTACCAGCAGATCACTGGTCCCGGCTTGCGTGCCTGCACGTAATACCGACTTGGGCTGAATGCCGGCAACATCATTCAATAACAATAAGGTTTGCTGTAAACGGTTGGCCTCAATCACCGTGCCGGGTTCAAGACGGCCAAGTAAACGCTGCATGCTGGCATCGGACAGACGTGAGTGGTTTTCTATTTCAATCTGACCATAACGCGCCTCCAGCACGGCAATGTGGACGATGCCATCATCAATTTCCTGTGCTGGTAAATACGCTCGGCTTAGTACATAACCGTGTTGCTGGTAATACAAAGAAATACGTTGCGTGGCTTCTTGCAACTGGGCCAGTGATAAGGTGCGCCCATGCAAATCTTGTAGTAAGGCGAGCAAAACGGCTTCGCTAAATACGCTGGTGCCACTCAGTTTGAAACCTTGCACCCGTACGCCGTTCTGCCCGTCAGTGGCAGGAGCCTGTGGTGCGGGGGTGGGTTTGGCAGGCACTTCCAGATCCAGCGCGGGAGCAGCTTGCAGTTGCGGGCGGCTATTACCAATATCACGCAGAACTTGCCCAACATCTGGACGCTGTTCTGGCGGTACGGTCGCCGCCAGACCGAGATTAGCGATACAACTGGCCAATACCGTCAGGCAGAGCAGGCCGGCCCGTGTGCTGGGAAACATTAGCAAAGAAGGATAAAAGCGAATCATAAGACTATCTATCGGATTAGACCGGATTAGAAAACACATAAAAAATGCTCGTTTGGCAAAGTAGCCGCCACCAAATTCAGCATGAATTATGCTCTTTAGTAAAAAAGCCAAGAATTAGTATTCTTATAGAATGCGCAAGATATTACAGACTTTACGTTATGGAACCAATAACAAGATGACGATTTAACAGTGGGGGCAGATAGAAACAGCGTAGTGAGAGAGGAAGGAAAGCCGCGAACAGGACTGAAGGCCATAGCAAGAGCGGCTCTTAGCAAGGCCAAAGCTGCGCCACCGATGGCGACGCAGCGTGAGACAACGGGTCTACTTGGACAATTCGGCTAATAGTTCCGGTATAACCGTGAACAAATCACCCACCAGGCCATAATCGGCTACCTGGAAGATAGGGGCTTCCTCATCTTTATTGATCGCCACAATCACCTTGGAATCTTTCATCCCGGCCAGATGCTGAATAGCACCGGAGATACCGATGGCGATATAAAGCTGCGGCGCCACCACTTTGCCGGTCTGTCCTACTTGATAATCATTAGGCGCATAACCGGCATCCACCGCCGCACGCGATGCACCTACCGCCGCGCCCAACTTATCGGCCAGCGGCTCCAGCAGGGCTTTGAATTGCTCAGCCGAGCCCAAGGCGCGCCCACCGGAAATCACCACTTTAGCTGCCCCCAACTCAGGGCGATCCGACTTGGTCAATTCCTGGCCGATAAAACTAACCAAGGAACTAGCTGCGCTGGCAGCAATGTTTTCCAGTGACGCCCCTCCTTCTTGCCCGGCGGCATCAAACGCAGTGGTACGCACCGTCATCACCTTGATAGGGTCACTGGATTGTACCGTGGCCAGCACATTACCGGCGTAAATCGGACGGACAAAAGTGTCAGCAGACTGTATGGCGATGATGTCAGAAAGCGGTGCCACATCCAGCAAGGCAGCGATACGTGGCAGCAGGTTTTTACCAAAGGAGCTGGCGGGTGCCAGCACATGGCTATAGTTTTTAGCCAGCTCAAGCACTAGCGGCGTCAGGTTTTCAGCCAGGCCATGCGCATAATGAGCCGCATCGGCCAGCAGAACTTTGCTGACGCCGCTGACCTTTTGCGCCGCTTGGGCAGCCGCACCGGCTTGATCCCCCGCAACCAGCAGGTGCACTTCGCCCAGTTGTGCTGCGGCAGTAATAGTATTAAGCGTGCCTGCTTTCAGGCTGTGATTGTCGTGTTCAGCGATAACGAGAATGGCCATGGTTTACAGCACCTTTGCTTCGTTTTTGAGTTTGGCTACCAGTTCGGCAGCATTGGCAACTTTGATACCTGCGGTACGCTTGGCCGGTTCGGCGACTTTGAGCGTGCGAAGACGTGGCGTGACATCCACCCCCAACTCATCCGGGCTGGTTTTGTCCAGCGGCTTTTTCTTGGCCGCCATAATATTCGGCAGCTTGATAAAGCGTGGTTCGTTCAAACGCAAATCGGTTGTGATGACTGCCGGCAATTGGAGCTTAATGGTTTCCAGGCCGCCATCCACTTCGCGCGTCACGTCTACTGTTTGGGTGGCCAGATCAACTTTGGAAGCAAACGTGCCTTGCGGCCAGTTCAGCAGTGCCGCGGCCATTTGGCCGGTTTGATTGGCATCGTCGTCAATAGCCTGCTTGCCGACGATCAACAACTGTGGCTGTTCTTGCACGGCAATGGCCTTGAGCAGTTTCGCGACCGCCAAGGGTTGCAGCTCCACCTCGGTTTCTACCAGAATCGCACGATCTGCCCCCATCGCCAGCGCGGTACGCAGGGTTTCTTCACATTGTTTCATACCGCAGGAGACGGCAATGATCTCGCTGACCTTGCCTGCTTCTTTTAGACGAACCGCTTCTTCGACGGCAATTTCATCAAACGGATTCATCGACATTTTGACATTGGCGATATCAACACCAGTAGCATCGGCATTGACTCTGACTTTGACGTTGTAATCAACTACACGCTTCACCGCGACGAGAACTTTCATATTCCTCCTGTCTATGCTCTTCAAGATGGCTTAAAGCAGCCGCTTAGTTTAATGGTGATGACTATCTACCAGCAAAGAAATCATGGCTAGATGCTTGTATGGTATTTGGATGCGTTGGAGTGGTTTTTTGGCGATCCGGTCGAAAAAATAGCCCATAGGCATGGACATTGACAAATAATAAGCCTATAAGCATTTTCTAATGCCTTGATAGAGAAACACTTAATTTCTACATAGGTAGCGATCATTTTTACCATATTATGGGAATCTAAGATGAAAATCACACCACTTTCACCGACCTCACCCAACCAGACCTACAACAGCGGAACAAAAAACGCACCGGTTTTAGCCCCCGCAATAGCAACTCCTCTTACTGGAGTGGGTTTCATTGGTGGCGTTAGCGCTATCAGGATCCCTGGACTAGGACCTGTAACTATACCTGGACCTGGACCTGGACCTGCACCTGGACCTGCACCAACGCCAGCCCCCGCCCCCGCACAAGCGCCAATACCAACAACTCCTTCAAGCGGCATCAGCACTTACGCCTGAGCCAGGCTAGCCTTCTTGGGCTATAAGCCCAGTCGCTGCCAGATGGTAGATACTACTCCGGCTTGGTTCAGTGTATAGAAATGCAGGCCGGGTGCGCCGTTTTGCAATAAGCGGTCACACAGCTCTGTCACTACATCCAGGCCGAGTGCGCGAATTGAGGCGGCATCATCGTAATAAGCCTGCATGCGTAAACGCAACCAGCGCGGCACTTCAGCACCACACATATCAGAAAAGCGGCAGAGCTGGCCAAAGTTGGCAATTGGCATGATGCCCGGCACGATGGGGATGGTCACACCACGCGCCTGCACTTGGTCAACAAAGCGGAAATAAGCATCCGCATTGAAGAAGTATTGCGTCATGGCCGAGTTCGCTCCGGCCTCTACCTTACGCACAAAATTGCTCAAATCCTCTTCGGCAGAACGCGCTTGCGGATGAAATTCCGGATAAGCAGCCACCTCAATATGGAAGTGATCACCGTATTCAGCACGGATAAAGGCTACTAGTTCATTAGCATAGCGAAACTCACCAGCCTCCACCATGCCGGAGGGCATGTCGCCGCGCAAAGCGACGATATGGCGAATACCATTGGCGCGGTACTCATTCAAAATGGCGCGAATATTGTCACGAGTGGAGCCGACACAGGAAAGATGTGGCGCGGCGGCATAACCTTCCTGGCGAATTTCCAGTACGGTCGACAGCGTGCCATCCCGCGTAGTGCCACCGGCTCCAAACGTTACCGAGAAAAATTGTGGTTTGAATTGTGCCAGTTGTTGGCGGGTGGTACGTAATTTGGCAATCCCCTCGGCGGTTTTAGGCGGGAAGAACTCAAAACTGAAGGTTTTGGGAGAGGTGCTCATCTCAGTTGTTAACTCCGAATAGTTAATGATTACGCTGGCAAAGCTATTTAGTCCTGCACTGGCAAGCCAAAATGCTGATAGGTCAGTGGGGTGACCATGCGGCCACGCGGGGTACGTTGTAAATAGCCCTGCTGAATCAGGAAAGGTTCGATCACATCTTCAATGGTATCGGTAGATTCACCGATTGCGGCGGCTACATTGTCCAGCCCCACCGGGCCACCGGCAAATTTTTCTAAAATGGCCTGTAATAACTTACGATCCATAAGATCCAGGCCCATCGGGTCGACATCCAGCATCGCTAAAGCCGCATCGGCCACCGCCAGGCTAACCACACCATCGGCTTTTACTTCGGCATAATCTCGCACCCGCCGTAACAGACGGTTGGCAATACGCGGTGTGCCACGGCTGCGCCGGGCTAGCTCAAACGCTCCGCCCTCGGCCAGTGGCACCTTCAATAAACTGGCAGAACGGCTGACAATTTGTGTTAATTCTTCTGCGGTGTAGAACTCTAGTCGTGCAACAATACCAAAGCGGTCCCGAAGCGGGTTGGTGAGCATGCCGGCACGAGTTGTTGCCCCTACCAGGGTGAACGGTGGCAGATCAATTTTGACCGAACGTGCTGCCGGGCCATCACCTATCATGATGTCGATTTGATAATCCTCCAAGGCCGGGTAGAGGATTTCCTCTACCACTGGGCTAAGGCGGTGAATTTCATCGATGAACAACACATCATTGGCCTCCAGATTGGTCAGCAGTGCGGCCAGATCACCGGCCCGTTCCAACACTGGCCCGGAAGTCTGTCGTAAGTTCACGCCCATTTCCCGGGCAATAATATGCGCCAGCGTGGTTTTGCCGAGGCCAGGTGGGCCAAACAGCAACACATGATCCAGCGGTTCGCTACGCCGCTTGGCCGCTTCGATGAAAATTTCCAGCTGTTCACGGGCTTTTTTCTGACCGACGTATTCATCCAATAATTTGGGGCGCAGTGCCCGTTCCAGTGCCTCCTCCTGACTGGACAGGCTTTGTTGTGTTACCAGACGCACCTCTGGTGCCGCACCAAACAAATTATCGGTTTCTATCATCATGTCCGTCCGAGAGGAAAAGCAGATCGACAATGTTACCACTGTGCTCCGCGCACCGCAGACCCGTACATAGAAAAGCGCAGAGGAAACCATTTCCGCACGACGAACACTAAATAGCACAGTAACTACACTATGCTGTATGTATTAGCCTATTAACTCAACAATGAATAAGGAAACCACCTTGTCACTCAACACTATTCCCCGCTGGACTATCGCGGCCCCACTTATTGGCTGGGCAGCCATTGCGATCTCTCCATTGCTTGGCTTCTACGCCGTCTTTAGCCTCTTGCTCGGCGGTGTGCTGGCTGCGACAGTTTTTGCTGCCGTTCATCATGCCGAGGTAGTCGCCCACAAGGTGGGTGAGCCGTTCGGCACGCTGATACTGGCCTTGGCCGTTACCGTGATCGAAGTTGCCTTGATTATTTCCATCATGCTGGGTAGTGGCGATGCCAAACTGTCACTCGCGCGAGACACTATTTTTTCCGCCATCATGATTGCCTGTAATGGCATTGTCGGGATTTGTCTATTAATGGGTGGGTTGCGTCATCACGAGCAACAATTTCAACTTAGCGGTGCCAAAGTGGCCTTCACCGTGCTGATCGCCATTTCGGTACTCGCCATGGTTTTGCCGAATTATGGTCGCAGTGCACCTGGTCCCTTGCTTTCCTCAACGCAACTGGCGTTTACCGGCATTGTCTCGGTCGTGTTATATAGTGCTTTTGTCTTTGTTCAAACTATAAGGCATCGAGATTATTTTTTGGCAGATGATAGTGATGATGAAGATGTCCACGCCGCTCCGCCATCCAACCGCGTTACTTGGGGCAGTATGGCGCTATTGATCACTTGTCTGCTGGCCGTGGTTATCCTGGCCAAGCTATTATCGCCGACGATAGAAAGCATGGTCGCCAGCGCTGGCGCACCAGCAACGGTGGTCGGTATTATTATTGCGTCACTGGTGTTGCTGCCGGAAGGTGTCGCCGCAGCGCGAGCTGCTCGCGCCAATCGCGTACAAACCAGCCTGAATCTAGCCCTGGGCTCCGCTTTAGCCTCCATTGGTCTGACCATCCCAACTGTCGCTATTATTTTTGTGATGCTGGATAAGCCGCTTATTCTGGGCCTGGAGCATAAAGAAACTATTTTTCTGGGACTCACCTTGCTAGTAGGCTCAATGTCACTAGCCACCGGCCGCACTACCATCCTGCAAGGAATTGTACATCTGGTGATTTTTGCGTCTTTTGTCTTCTTTGCTGTTAAGCCCTAAAGCCTAATCACTTCGCCCGGCAAACCTTTATCTTTGTTTGCTGGGCGGTAGACGTCATATCTAGCTGTTTAGCTGATTCTAGTGGCACTATTTATTTATTTGAAATTCTTCGTGTGACCGAGTTCTGATTTACTGAACAACATCAGCTATTTTTTTCGATTTCATGTTTTATTTCAAACATTTACTATTTGAAACATCAGCTGAGCATCTGGGGAAAAGCTTGCATTTCAATGCTTTTTAATTATTTTTAAAGAAACGTCAATGCTAAAAAGTAGGTCGTTTTTTGATGAGATAAGAGATGTACCCATGTTTCAGCTCCCATTACTTTTTCACCTCTTTTGAAGGAACTACATCATGTTGAACAAAATTGTACTTGCTACTCTGGCTGCCGTTCTACTTTCCAGCGCTGTTATGGCTAGCGACAACGGTGCCAATAATGCCCGTGAAATGCGTGAACGTATGGAAGCACGCACTGGTAAATAAGTCCTACCGTGCTGCCCGGCTTGTGCCCGGCAGCACATTTTTCAAATCCACCCATCGATTACCTTCCGTACTCCTTCACAAGCCTTTATCGGCACCACTCTTAGGTCGACAAAACACTCTCGACAGCAAATGCCTGCTGTACCAGTCGCTGTACCAAATCCAGCATGGTTCGCTGTGTCAGTGTCATCGCCCGCCGCGAGCTACTGGCCAGAGCCAGATAAGTCGTCACCGCCGGCATACCGATAGCACGCATCTGTAAAGCACGCGAAGGTTCGAAACACATCACCGCCAGGCGAGACAGGACTGCGCCACCCAAACCATCCGCGACTAGTTCCAAAATGGCCGGAACACTATCTATTTCAAACGCGATCTGCGGGTGATAACCCTGTGCCGCCAGCGCCGCCTCAATCAGCATGCGGATAGCGTGAGGCCGCGATGGAATCACCAAGGGTGTTTGTGCCAGCTCACTGAGCGTCACCGCCGCCGCAGTGTGTGTAGAAACCACCCTCTCTACCAGATAGAGTGGTTCTTCGCAGAGCGGAATGATATCAATATCCGGTGAAGGTACCGGGTTGTACAGCAGCGCCAGATCAAGGCGACCATTGCGTAGCGACTCTTGCATATCCACTGACAGCCCCTCACAAATACTTAATGAAGCATGGGGCATAACTTCGCGAAAAGCACGGGCCAACAGTACCGAAAGAATACGGGACAAACTGGGCGGCAAGCCAAGTACCACATGGCCAGCCAATGTGCCTCGCACCCGACCCATTGCCTCACGGGTGCGCTCCAACTGATGTAACACCCCGCGTCCATGCTCCAGCAATACCTTACCGGCCTCGGTCACACTTACGCCACGGCCATTACGTAACAATAAAGTCTGGTGCAACTCCACTTCCAGTTGCCGTATTTTACGGCTGAGCGCTGGTTGGGCGATATTGAGTGTATTGGCAGCCTTGGTAAAGCTACCCAACTCTGCTACCTGCACAAAGTATTCAAGCTGCTTGGAGTCCATATACGGCCTTTTCTGCTGATGTGATGGTCGATGACAGGCAGATCATACCTTGCTCACCACCCGGAAACCCACCAGGCATCGTGGCGCAGGAATAGTCGCGCTAGCGGTCGTCATCACGGTTTGCAAGGATTATGCGTAGTGGAGTTTATCTTTGTTCAGAAAGATCGTGCTGAATCCGGATGGCCGGCGGTGAGGGGTAAAAGTGGGGAAATGGACATGCGGCTAAAGCACAAAGCGGCGGTTTGGTATGGGAGCCAGTATATTGAGGTCAGCCTATTATGGTATTCGAGTGTGTAGATCATGTGAAACATCACAGTATTTAAAAATCCCCGCAGTAAGCTGCGGGGATTTTATTTAAGGTTTAATTAAAACCAGCCCATAGAGATATTAGAGTAACGCACTTCAAATAGAGTTTTATTGCCAGATGGGAACTCACAAGAGCCATTAGGGGTGCCCTCACAGGTAATCGCAAAAGCATAGCCGGTATGATTGATGGGGGAAGAGTCTGCCCATTGACCACTGGCGATTTGGGCGCCACTACTATTTTGTATCCAATAGGAAATATTCTGATAGCCAGCATGAATATTAAAAGTATATTCTTGGCCATCCTGCAAAACATTCTGACCGGCATAACTGGCGTTGGAGGGCGAAACAACTTGATCAAAGCGCGCGACTTTGACGCCATTCCATTGTGGACTGCCTGGGTTTGCGGGGAAGATGGCCAAGCCGCGACCATATAACCCCCCTCCTTGTACCCCTGGCTGCACCTGTATAAAACTACGCATTAACACCAGCGCATTACCTATTCTGGGGCCAAAGAAATTTGTGGTTTTCAGTTTGAAGCTCATCCACATCGTGCTGCCATAGGGGTTGCCATATAAGGTGCTATTACGGGCGTGTGATGGGCCATTGTAGGTTGAGCCTTCCTGGTTTTTATAGCTAGCCGGATAGAGCTGTCCGCCAGGATAACGCTCTCTTCTTTCTAGATATGGGCCCATGCTTGGGCCAATGACAGCACCCATAGCTGTCATGGATCTTGTAAAGATAACTTCGGTAGGAATTTGATCGCTCTGGTTGAATTCATACATGCCAGCAAAAGAACTGCCTGCACTAATAGACAAAACCCCTGCGATTAAACCCCGGCAAACCAGATGGCGGATTGCGACAGCAGTTTTAGTATTGGGTACGGGGGTAGTAGGGCTTGGAATAAATTGGATAGCGCTCATTTTGATTCTCCACAAGTTTGGTATTTTATTAAAATAAACAACAAAACAACTGCGGACTATTTAAAACTTAAATTTAAAAATCAGCTTTCCATTAATAATAATTTGTTAAAATTTTGATTTTTCATAATCAATACAGCTAAATTAACAAATTATTGTCTGACTTTATGGTGTGATGCCGTTTTTGTAAAGTGAATTTTATTCTTTCGGCATGATTTTTTGTTTGATTATTGCAAATGTATCAAAACGGCACTTAAGGATTTTTTAGTCATTTAAGCCGCTAACAAAGCCTCGAAGAGCACCGGAGCCGGGGCGCGCCGACGCAGACAGCACCAGTAGTACGGCAAGGAGGTGCAAGGTTGGATCAGCGGTTTTGTTGGCAGCTCTTAGGTAGGTGGCAAAAACCTTTGCAGGCTGAGGCGTTCAGTTGTCACTTCTTGCAGAAAATCGCTTATGCTGTTGTATGATTTCGTCGTCCTTGCTTGATAATATTCCTTAAGCTCTATCTGCTTATCCACCCCTGATTTCGAGGTTTGTTATGAAAATAGCGTTACGCCAAAAACTGTCCTGTGTAATGGTTGCTGCCTGTCTGGGCAGTGTAGCAGCCTTGTCTGCCTCGCCCGTTCTGGCCGAGGCTCCGGCACAACAGAAAACCCAGGTGCCGGGTTACTACCGGATGATGCTCGGCGATTTTGAAGTGACTGCGCTGTACGATGGTTATGTTGATTTAGCTACGAGCCTGCTGAAGGGCATGGATGAGAAAGACTTGCAAAGCCTGTTGGCTCGCATGTTCTTGCGTACGACGCCAGGGGTGCAGACTTCGGTCAATGCTTTCCTGGTGAATACCGGTAGTCACTTGGTGTTAGTGGATGCCGGTACCGCGCAGTGTTTTGGGTCTAGCACCGGGCATATTCTTGAGAATATCCGTGCAGCGGGTTATCGGCCGCAAGATATTGACACAGTGTTGTTGACACATTTGCATCCGGATCACGCTTGTGGCATTGCACAGAATGGCAAAATGGCTTTTCCTAATGTCACCGTGTATGTGGGTAAAGCCGAAGCTGATTTCTGGCTAAATCCTGCCAATAGCAAAACGGTGGATGCCTCCCGTCAGGGTTTGTTTGCAATGGCACAGGCGGCGGTTGCGCCTTATCAGGCAGCTAACAAGCTGAAGTTTTATCAGCAGGAAGATGCTTTGCTGGCCGGAGTGCAAGTGATCGCTACACCAGGGCATACTCCGGGGCATTCTTCTTATCTGTTTACTTCCAAAGATCAAAGCCTGTTGTTGTGGGGCGATTTGGTGCATAGCCATTCGGTGCAGTTCTCACATCCCGAAGTAGCGTTGGAGTTCGACTCTAACCAGCCGCAGGCAATCGAAACCCGTCGTAAGGTGCTGGCTGATGCGGCACGCAGCAAGCTGTGGGTGGGAGGGGCGCACCTACCTTTCCCTGGTCTGGGGCATGTACGGGCTGATGCCGATAGTTATGCCTGGGTGCCGATTGAGTATGGCCCGATTCGTAGTGATCGCTAAGCGCTGGTGTGCAGTTTGATGGGTGGCCTCACAACAGTGAGGCTTTTTTAGTGAGGTGGCTTGCCGTGATGGCATGGTAAGCGCAGTGATGTCTGCTGTTAAAAGACAGGATGGATGATGATTGGACGCTTAAGCGGTAATTTAATAGAAAAACTGCCGCCGCAGGTGGTGCTGGATGTCAGCGGGGTGGGCTATGAGGTGGATGTGCCGATGAGCACGTTTTACCAGTTGCCGGCGCTAGGGCAGCCTACTACTTTGTTTACTCATTTGATTATCCGTGAAGATGCACATTTGCTGTTTGGCTTTGCCAATAAAGAAGAGCGACAGACTTTTCGGCAGTTGATCAGAGTGACAGGGATCGGAGCCAAGATTGCGCTGGCTTTATTGTCTGGCATGACGGCGGATGAGTTGGCTGTCGCGGTAGCGGGTGAGGATGTGAAGCGCTTGTGTGCGGTGCCGGGTATCGGTAAGAAAACTGCTGAGCGATTGGTGTTAGAGCTACGTGGCAAGCTGGTGTCTAGTGGTGGTGCTGCTGTGATGGGCGGAGCGGGTATGCCAGTCATACCTGATGATAAGGCTGATATTACCCATGCTTTGCTGGCACTGGGTTACAACGATAAAGAAGCAGCGGCAGCGGTAAAGAGCTTGCCGGCAGAAGTGAGTGTGAGTGAGGGTGTGCGTCTGGCTTTAAAGGGCTTGATGAAGTTCTGATTTGCTGGCCCTGCTTCGTTAGGTTCTTGTGCCGCATGATGGTTACTTACTTTTTGACTGGTAGTGCCAACAACGATGCCGACCTTGTGGGTCGGCATTTTTATTGCTTGGCATTGTGCGCCAAAGGGTAGCGAGCTGGGTCAGCCGCTGGCGTTGTCGCTGGGTTCAGGTCAACGCAGGGGTGGCTAGCCTGGCTGCTGTGCGGTAGGTGGCGAATAAACCGGGACGGGATGGAAAACCCGCTTTATTCGCTAACTTGCCGACAACGGGCCAAGCGCTGCCGTACAGATCAAACCATGCCTTGTGCCTGAACTTTAGGCTGCTGGCTCAGCAGCTTGTTTAGCGCTGACAGATAGGCTTTGGCCGAGGCGACGATGACATCGGTATCGGCACCCTGGCCATTGACGATGCGGCCATCGCGGGCCAGTCGTACGGTGACTTCTCCCTGGGATTCGGTGCCTTTGGTAATGGCGTTTACCGAGTACAGTTGTAGCTCTGCCTGGCTGTGTGTGACGCTTTCTATCGCTTTGAAGGCGGCGTCCACTGGGCCGGAACCACTGGATTCGGCATGTTGTTCATCACCATCATGAATGAAGACGATATTCGCTACTGGCGCTTCGCCGGTTTCGGTCTGCACTTTCAGCGAGACAAATTTGTAGTCGTCCTGCTGGCCGACTATTTCGTCTG
This sequence comes from Neisseriaceae bacterium TC5R-5, assembly GCA_020830965.2. Taxonomy (GTDB): domain Bacteria; phylum Pseudomonadota; class Gammaproteobacteria; order Burkholderiales; family Chromobacteriaceae; genus Chromobacterium. The sequence continues at coordinate 56,156 of JACCFC020000011.1, read as the reverse complement.
ATACCAGGGCATGCAGGTCTTCATCAAAAATTTCACGCTTGCGATCAGCCAGGTCTTTGAAGCGGGCGAACGCGGCGTTCAAGGCTTCTTCGCTATCAAGTACGATGCCCAATTCAATCAGTTTGCTACGGAAGGCATTGCGGCCAGACAGTTTGCCCAAGGTGAGGCGATTGGCGCTCCAGCCTACTGATTCAGCTGACATGATTTCGTAGGTTTCCCTATGTTTGAGCACACCATCCTGATGAATACCCGACTCGTGTGCAAACGCGTTGGCACCAACAATGGCTTTGTTAGGTTGTACCGGGTAGCCAGTGATAGTAGAAACCAGCTTGGAGGCTGGCACAATCTGTGTCGGATCAACGCGGGAGTCCAGTTTAAAAATATCCTTACGGGTTTTAACTGCCATCACAATTTCTTCCAAGCTGGCATTGCCCGCCCGTTCGCCTAGACCATTGATAGTGCATTCCACCTGGCGTGCCCCGCCGAGTACTGCTGCCAAGCTATTGGCGACCGCCATGCCTAAATCGTCGTGGCAGTGGGCCGACCAGATTACGCTATCTCCACCAGGGGTTTTGGCAATGAGTTCGCGAAAGAAGGCTTCAGTGACTTGGGGTACCGCATAGCCAACCGTGTCGGGAACATTCAGTGTGCTGGCACCCGCTTTAATAGCTTCGCCAAAGATTCTGGCCAGAAAATTGATGTCGGAACGCAAGGCGTCCTCGGCTGAAAATTCGACGTCATCGGTATATTCACGTGCGATCTTGATGGCGTTTACCGCGGCGGCGACCACTTCATCAGGCGTCATGCGCAGCTTCTTTTCCATGTGAATAGGGCTAGTCGCGATGAAGGTATGGATGCGGCCATGTGCCGCGGGGCGAATGGCTTCGCCAGCAGCGCGTACATCTCGTTCATTAGCGCGCGCCAGACTACAGACGGTGGATTCTTTGATCACTTCAGCAATAGCGTGAATGGCATCGGCGTCACCGGGGCTGGCGGCGGCAAAGCCGGCTTCAATCACATCTACACCCAGGCGCTCCAACTGGCGGGCGATACGGATTTTTTCTTCCTTGCTCATGGCGGCGCCAGGTGATTGTTCACCATCGCGCAAGGTGGTATCAAAAATATAAAGGCGGTCACCCATATTGCGGTTGTTACCTGCTGCTGACATGGCTGTTTCCTTATCACTGTTGTTGATCAGATAGTCGTTAAAATTAAAGTTTCTGCCTTGACTGGCGGCCAGACCGGCCAGCTTATTAAGTTGGGCCAAGGGTAAGGTGCCGCGTTCGCGCCATTTATAAACAGCTGCCCGGCTGACTGGTTCGTCGCTGAACAGATTATTGAGATCAGTAACCAGTTTGCTTGGCCCGCCAAAATCTGAGATCAGGCGTTCAATGTCTAATTGCATCATGTGCTCCTGCAATAAATTCACATTAATCCTATGTTTTTTCCGACGTTTAGTCAAATAAAAATAGCAATTTATTTAAAAATGCAATGTCCAATCGCAATTGTTAGACATTTTGTCTGTTTTTGTGTGTTGGAGTGAGCAGGAAGCTTCGCGTAGATAGGCTATAATCAGCGTTTTTCAATCCGTCAGAGGGCTACCCGTGTCTGAGCGTTTGTTCGTGCTGTTACAGCATGTGTTACCCAAGCGGGAATTGACGCGCTTATTTGGTTTGATTGCCAGCTTACGGGCACGTGGGCTGACGCAATGGCTGATTCGTCGTTTCATCGCGCGTTATCAAGTGGATATGTCGGAGGCGGTGCAGAGTAGCCCGCTGGCGTATCATAGTTTTAATGATTTTTTCACGCGGGCATTACGTCCTGAGGTGCGGCCATTAGCGGCGGCTCCGCTAGTGTGTCCGGTGGACGGTGCGATCAGCCAATTCGGCCAGATTACGCGTGGGCAGATTTTTCAGGCCAAGGGTAAGTCGTATTCCAGTCAGGCTTTGCTGGCGGGAGATGTTGAGTTGGCGCGTCAGTTTGATGGCGGTCAGTTTGCGACGATTTATTTGAGTCCGCGTGATTACCATCGTATCCATATGCCTTGTGAGGGACAGTTGCTGGAGATGAGCTATGTGCCGGGTGAGTTGTATTCAGTTAATCCAGCGACAGCGCGTGGGGTGGATGGTTTGTTTGCCCGCAATGAGCGGGTGGTGTGTGTGTTCGATTCGGTACATGGGCCGTTTGTGATGGTGTTGGTCGGGGCCACGATTGTTGGCAGTATGGCGACGGTTTGGCATGGGGTGGTGAATCCTCCGCGTCATGAGAGTGTGCAACGCTGGGATTATCGTCAGCAGCAAATCCGTTTGCAGCAAGGGGAGGAAATGGGCCGCTTTTTGCTGGGTTCAACCGTGGTGCTGTTACTGCCGGCGGATGCGCCAGCGTTTAATCCTGTCTGGCAGCCGGCGCGTTCTGTGCGTATGGGCGAGGCGATGGCGTTTTAGTGGTGAATGTTCTGTTTTATTTGAATGAAGCATGCATGGGTGCAATCGGCTATAACAGGATGCATGGCTTGCAGATTCGGCAGGCTTGATGACTTGATTTTGCAAAAACCTCTGTTGCGGCATTGTGATGGCTTGCCGCTGATGATTCGCTAACTTTTCTTAGTAGTTCACAAAGCAGTCGGCCATTTTGGTGGAGGTACGGAGTGTGTGAGATTAAGTGTACACATTGCAGACTATGGCTGGCCGTACTGATCTTGGGCGCAGTATTGTCTACCAAGCTAATCTGTGCAGAAGCCCACTCAATAACGCCTCTTGCATCGTTTAAGTCTATTGCCTCCCTGCCGCCTGGCCGTCACGAATTGATTGCTCACGTTGGCCTGCTGCCGGGATTGATTGAGTCAGAAAGTCGGGGGCCGTTTATTGATTTGTTGCAGGCAATCATTGAAGTGAGTCCGCAGGTGCATATCAGTATTCGGGCATTTCCAATGCAACGAGCGGTTAATGGCATTATTTCTGGGGTAGCTGATCTTAATTTGCCGGCATTGCGAAACGCCGAAGTTAAGCCTGAGAGCCTGCCGTACCGTTTTAGTGCCACGGCATTTGGTAAGGTGGCACATGTGTTATATAGCAACACCAGTAAGCCGTTGACTCGGGAGATGGTGTTGCGCTCTGGCAAGCCGGGCGGACCGCGTTTGGTGATTGTTGGAATAACCAACTTCTGGCCTTTCCCAGTGCAGCAGGAACAGAATGTTGATCTGGCATTGAAAATGCTGGCACGAGGACGTATCGACGGTTTTCTGTGGGCGCAGGAGGAAACGGATCTGACATTGAAAAAGTTGGCGTTGACTAATATCCACAGGGAGCATTTTGGCGATTACGATGATGTTTTCATCATCGCCAAAGGGCCGCGTGGTGATGTTGTAGATGCTATGTTGACACGAGCGATCAATAAGCTGCGCAGCAGCGGCAGACTGGCTGCTATGTATAGCAAAATACACGGGCCCTACCATGATTGGCAGCCGGGCTGAGCTGATGCAGTGCTACTAATAAGCGAATAGATGGCATGACTAGATACTCTCGATGGCAGTATTCATCCTTTGGGTTGCTGCTCATGCGCGGCGTGACATGCTGTTCAGAAAAAGCTATCAGGTGAGCTGTCGTTGCAAGAACACTAAAGAAACCGTGAAGTGGTGTAGCCAAATATAGCACCGGCGAGGCGACCAGCCTGCCTCGCCTGCTTGTCGCTACTTAGTGTGGCTTGATGGCAATCTTGAGTACGCCATCGCGTTGGTTGGCAAATAAGTCATAGGCTGCGCTGATATCATCCAGCTTGTAGTGGTGGGTAACCAAGGGGCCCAAGTCTATACGTTCCGATTCGATGATACTCATCAGGCGCCGCATGCGTTCCTTGCCTCCAGGGCATAGGGCGGTATTGATTTTGTGGTCGCCCAGCCCAGCGGCAAAAGCGGAAAGCGGGATCGTTAAATCGCTGGAGTAAACGCCTAGGCTAGATAGGGTGCCACCTGGTTTCAGCACGCGTAGCGCAGAGGTGAAAGTCTGCTGAGTGCCCAGGGCTTCAATGGATGAGTCTACGCCACGACCTTTGGTGATTTTCATCACTTCATCCACCACATCGCAGTTTCTAAAGTTCAGTGTTAGATCAGCGCCCATTTTTCTGGCCACGGCCAAGCGTTCATCGTTACCGTCCACCGCAATAATGGTGCTGGCACCGAGCAGGCGAGCACCTGCGGTGGCGCACAGGCCAATCGGGCCTTGTGCAAAGATTACAACGGTGTCACCGATTTTAATATTGGCATTTTCTGCGCCTTTGAAGCCGGTGGACATGATATCCGGGCACATCAGCACTTGTTCGTCGCTTAAGCCGTCGGGAATAGGGGCCAGATTGGCTTGGGCATCCGGCACTAGGACGTACTCCGCCTGGGTGCCATCAATCATATTGCCAAAACGCCAGCCTGCTGTGGCTTTGTAGCCATGGCAGCCGCATTGGCCGCTGTGAATCAGATAGCTACCGTCTTGCGAGGGGTTGCCATCCATGGCGGCATAGGAGTTGAAATTCGGACAAATCGCACCAGCGATTACTCTCTGCCCTTCCTGATAGCCAACCACGGCACTGCCCAATTTTTCGATGATACCGACCGGCTCATGCCCGATGGTCAGTCCTTTGGCTACCGGATATTCTCCTTTTAGGATGTGAACATCGGTGCCGCAGATTGTGGTGGTGGTAATACGAATCAGCGCGTCATTGGGGCCGACGGCGGGGATTGGCTTTTCTACTAATTCAATTCGGCCAGGTTCAATAAAGGCAGCGGCTTTCATCATAGGCATAACGGTTTTCCTTTCAGCTTACATTAGCTTAGCGATCAAGTTATCAGTGTAGCCGCTGCTGTTATCAAAACCTTGGTGCTTGATCAAGATTCCTGCTGATTTTCCTTGGCGGCTGGCGGCTCTACCACCTCACTATAACCACATTCCTTTTGCGGACACACTTTTTCTGTGCCTCGGCGCTTGGTGGTTTTGAGGGTCAGTATGGGCCACTGGCATTTCGGGCAGGGCTCAGCTAGTGGCGGGTTCCAAGTGGCGTAAGTGCATTTAGGATAGGTATTGCAGCTGTAAAATAGCTTACCGTAGCGGCTCTTACGCTCAATTAACTGGCCTGCTTTGCAACTTGGACATTCCACGCCGGTATCGCGCGGTTTTTCCAAGGGTTCGATGTGCTTGCACTTAGGGTAATTGCCGCAGCCAATAAATTTACCATAGCGGCCTTTCTTGATATGTAACTCGCTATTACATTCCGGGCAAGTACGTCCTTCAACAATGGTCGGTGCCTCTGCCTCTTCGGCCGCCTGTTCGGCCGTTTCGCCCAGATTGCGGGTGTAATCACATTCCGGGTAGCCGGTGCAGGCAATAAAGCGCCCACGCTTGCCGAACTTGATGGATAGCGGTTGGCTACATTTAGGGCAGGCTTCGTCCAGGCTTTCCGTGGTGATTTCTGCGCGTGGAATGCTTTCTTTTTCGGCAACCTGTTTGGAAAACCCTTTCCAGAAGTTGTCCATCACCGGTATCCACTCGCGCTGACCATTGGCTACCTCGTCCAACTGGTCTTCCAGCTTGGCAGTGAAGTTGTAGTCAACGTATTGCGCAAAGTGCTGGGTTAGAAACTTGTTGACGATATCGCCGGTGTCGGTCGGCAAAAAGCGCTTTTTGTCGAGAATCACATACTCACGGTCTTTGAGTGTGGAAATAATACTGGCGTAAGTGGAAGGGCGGCCAATGCCAAACTCTTCCAAGGCTTTGACCAAAGACGCTTCTGAGAAGCGCGGGGGCGGTTGGGTGTAATGCTGTGTGCCGTAAAGTTTGTCGATCGGCAGGCTTTCGCCTTCTTCCAGCAAGGGCAGCTTGGCGTTGTCTTCATCTTCCGCATCATCAACATCTTCTTCGTAGACGGCGAGGAAGCCCGCAAAAGTCTGTACTTGGCCGCTAGCGCGGAAAATGCCCGGCCCAACGTTGATGTCAACACTGGTGGTGTCGAATTTGGCTGCCGCCATCTGACAGGCAAGAGTACGCTTCCAGATCATATCGTACAGCTTGAACTGATCGCTGCTCAGGAAGGACTTGACCATCTCCGGGCTACGTAGAATCGAGGTCGGACGTACTGCTTCATGCGCTTCCTGGGCATTCTTGGATTTATTTTTGTAGGTGTTCGGGTTTTTCGGCAGATAGTCTTTATCAAATTTATCACCGATATAGGCGCGAATCTCCTCTACGGCTTCGTTTGCCAACGCTACCGAGTCAGTACGCATATAGGTAATCAAACCGACTGTACCCTGACCGATATCAATCCCTTCGTACAGTTGCTGTGCTGTGCGCATGGCGCGGTCAGTGGTCATGCCCAGCTTGCGCACCGCTTCCTGTTGCAGAGTGGAGGTGGTAAACGGTGCTGCCGGATTGCGCGTTTTCTTCTTCTTTTCAATGCTGGCAACCACGGCGGGATGGCCCGCCAATTTGGCTAGCACGGTATTTTGTTCAGCTTCGTTAGGAATGTCGAACTGATCGAGTTTGGTGCCCGCCAGGGTGCTGAGCTTGGCGGAAAACTTGGTGCGGCTCTTGTGGCTGTCCAGATGTATCGACCAGTACTCCTGCTCGACGAAGGCGCGAATCTCATTTTCACGCTCACAGATCAAGCGCAAGGCTGGGCTTTGTACTCGCCCTGCTGACAAGCCACGACGGATTTTCTTCCACAATAGCGGTGAAAGATTGAAGCCGACCAGATAATCGAGCGCTCGTCTGGTTTGTTGCGCATCGACCAGGTTCTGTGCAATCTCACGTGGGTTATCGATGGCCTCTAACACGGCAGATTTGGTAATTTCTTGAAACACCACTCGCTGTGCCGTTTTGCCCTGCAATAGTTTTTTGCTTTTTAGAATTTGTACTAAATGCCAGGAAATCGCCTCACCTTCGCGGTCCGGGTCTGTTGCCAGATAGATATGGTCGGCTTCACCGACGGCTTTGACAATGGCGTCCACATGTTTGCTATTGCGAGCGACGAGCTGGTACTTCATCGCAAACCCTTTTTCCGGGTCTACCGCACCATTTTTGGGAATCAAATCACGGACATGGCCATAAGAGGCCAGTACTTCAAAGTCCGGGCCTAGGTATTTTTTGAGTGTTTTCGCTTTTGACGGCGATTCAACGATTAAGAGCTTGGAAGCCATATGGTCTTTTCAGTGTATTCAGTCGTTAGTTAAGTCATCGGCTAAGGGCATCGTGTCACCAATCAACGCTCTGCTGAGAGTTGTTAGCGGCTTTTAAGCCATTTCCGGTATAGCGTCAATTTCAGTTAAATAAAAACAAGAGCGCATTGGCGCTCTTGTTCGGATGTTTGTTGGCCAGTGTTGGAGTGGCAAAACGCTGATTGTTGTTGCCGCATCCAACGACTATTGCAAGGTGGGCTCACCATGCACCGCATCCAATAACGCTTCGCCTAGTAAAATCGGTAATTCAACTTGCTGCGTCCATAACACCAGTAGAGTTATCAGCTTGGTGTGATCAATGTTTACTTCTTCTTGGGGTAAAGCCATCAGTTTATCAAGAACTATTTCGCGCTGTAGCGGCGATAAGGCCCCATGGTCTTCCAGAAACTGGATAAACCCCCGAATCTCTACCGCCAGATGCTTCTGCTCCGCCGCAGCGTAGAGCCGCATGCCCTCTGCCAAGTCGGCCTGATTATGACTGCTGCTGGCACAGATGCTTTCCAGCCAAGCGAAGGCATCCTGTATTTCTTCATTTTCAAATCCGGTGGAAATGAGCTGGCGCTTGAGCGGGCCACGATTGCTCAGCACATCGCTTGCGCGGTATTGTTCAAGTAAAAAGGCGAGTACGTCAAACATCAGTATTTTTCAGTGGGAATGGCTAAGTGGTTAAAAAGCTAATATAACTAGGATTAGTATTTTTTGTTTTTAAAGTCTTGCGATAAAAAATGGCTTGCTCGTTGCTGGCTGTTTAAAACTTATACTTGACTATCTTTCTGCGTCAATACATTTAATACAACCAGTATCCGGTCTTGGCCGATTCAACTAACGATTCGTATCGTCAAGGGGATTGGCTTTTTACCCGTCGGGCGAATTTCTTTCGGGAGCAGAAATCTAGTAATTAAAAAGCCGCCTTCATTTGGAAAATAGTCCACGATATTAAAATCTCTGGGGTCAATCTTAAATAATTCTAAGTAGCGCTCACTTAGTTCTATGGCGTCTTCTAGCAGCATTCTAAAATTTTTATAAAGATCGGTGTCCAGAGTGAGCTTGAATCTTTTGCCTAGCAGGTTATAACCGTTGTAATCTTCGATTAATTCAAACACCTGCTTTTCAATTGTGTCCGTCATCACCAAAGCCTATTAAATGTACTAGCAATGATGCAGGCGCTGGAAGCGCCCACCCGGCAGGCTGGCGACCTGACCGCTGAGTTCAAGCTCGAGCAGCATCGCGTAAAGCTCCCCGGCCGTCAACCCAAGGATGGTGGCCAGGCGGTCGATGCTGATGGGTTCTGAGCCCATGCTCTCCAGTAGTGGTGAGTTGTTATTAGGGGGCGCTGGCGTTGGCACTGCTGTTAGTGAACTGCCCAGTTTGCCTACCTCTTCCAGTACATCCGCTACCGTTTCCACCAGTTTGGCGCCTTCCTTGATCAGGCGGTGACAGCCACGGGATTGCGGGTTGTGAATAGAGCCGGGGATGGCCATCACTTCGCGGTTGTTTTCCATTGCCAGCCGTGCGGTAATCAGCGAGCCGGAGGCGATATTGGCCTCTACTACCAGGCAGCCGCGACTCAGGCCGGCAATGATGCGGTTGCGGCGTGGGAAGTGGCTGGCGAGTGGGCCCAGGCCCAGTGCAAACTCGGACAAGATCAGGCCTTGTTCGGCGATGTGGTGAGCCAGTTGGCGATTGCTGGCCGGGTAGACTCTGTCTATACCGGTGCCGACAATGGCCACCGTGGAGGCATCGCTATTGAGCGCACCCTGATGGGCGGCGGCATCGATGCCGCTGGCCAGGCCGCTGACAATGCTGTAGCCGTGTTGGGCTAATTGTTGAGCAAAGTCATGCGCATTTTGCTTGCCTTGTGGGGTGGCTGCGCGGCTACCGACGATGGCCAGCATGGGCTGCCGCAGCAGTTCGCGACGGCCTCGGGCAAACAGCAGTGGTGGTGGGGCGTTGGCTTCGGCCAGTTGTGACGGGTAGTCGTCGTCCAGTAGGGTAATGAGTTGACAATCTGGCGCTTGCACCCAAGCCAGGGCAGCGCTGACGGAGGCAGCTGCTTGGGTTTCGTGCAGTGCTTGTGCGGCGGCCTGGCCAATCAGCGCTTCGGTTTGGCGTAGCGAGGCGCTAACGGCGGCCTCGGCAGAGCCAAAGTGCTCAATCAGCCTGAGGAAGCCGGCGGGGCCTATGCCGGGGGTGAGCGCCAGCAGCAGCCAGTCTGCTGAGTAGTGGCTCATTCTGTTTCGGGACGACTGAGCTGGTCGCCGACATAGACGGCGCCACTGCTGTTGAGGACCAGCGCGTAGGATACCTTGTCAAATACCCGGTAGATAAAAGCACTGCCGACGCGTCGATTTGGTAAGGAGACTGTTCTGTCGCGACCACTGCCATCGTTAATGCTGACTTGCCGTGCTTGTTGGTTGATATCAAGAACATGGCCGACTTCGGCACCCTGTTCGTACCCAAGATTCAGCACGATGGTAGAGAACTGCGCCGCTCCATCCACGCCGTTGTAGATGGAGATAATCTGACCATTCATTTCTTGTTCTGGTGCTCTGGGGGCGTAGTTGACGAAGCGCTGTTGGGGGGCGCGTATCAGGCGGTCACCCACCAGTATTTCGCTGACCACGGATCTAACCCGCAGCGTCTGGATGTCGTCGCCTAGTTTGTCGACTATCAGATCACCGCTGTAAGAGGCTTCGTAGCCTAGTATTTGTTTGCTGCCAGGGTTGGTCAGTGGTTTACCCAGACGGTAAGCCTGCCAACTGCCTTTTTCTGTCAGGCCGGTTGCATAGCTGCGGTCTCCTGGGCTCAGTGCGATACGATCTTCCGGCCCGGCGACTAATTTGGGTGCGCGCAAAAACTCTGCCATATCCACGACGAGCGGACGCTGTAAGAATGGCTCAATCGTGGTCGACGGTATGCTGGCGATCGAGCGGTCTATTTCTTCGCTACGTACCTGTGGTGACAGTCTGACTTCACGCTGTTGACCGGTTTCCAGTGTCAGACGTGGCTGGCCATTGATATAACTAAGCAATAACACATCGCCCGGATAAATCAGGTGCGGATTTTTGATCTCATTGCGATTCATCTGCCACAATTGCGGCCATTGCCAGGGTTGAGACAGGTAGCGTCCGGCAATGCCCCAGAGCGTGTCACCTTTAACGACTTGATAGCGGGTGGGGGCATCTGTCTTTACAGTTAAAGCCAGAGCAAAGCCAGGTAAGAGCACGCTCAGGCCTAGTGCAAGCGATATAATGGTTTTGCGCATGAAAAGTGTCCCAATATTAATAGTGGCGGAAGCAGTATTGTTTTCCGATATTCCGTTAGGGTTTATCTATTATCGGTGGCTAAACCCTAATACCACAACTCGGAGTGAATAAAGTCAATGGCGTTGTTGAACATTTTGCATTATCCCGATGCACGCTTGCACATTGTGGCCAAGCCGGTGGAGCTGTTTGATACGGCTTTGCAGGTGCAGATTGAGGATATGTTTGAAACTATGTACCAGGCCAAAGGGATTGGCCTGGCCGCGACACAGGTCGATTTTCATCGCCGTCTGATCGTGATGGATGTGTCTGAACACAAGAATGAGCGGCGGGTGTTTATTAATCCGGTCATTCTAGAAAAAGAAGGAGAGACGGTTTACGAGGAGGGGTGCTTGTCAGTGCCGGGTATTTACGACAATGTCACGCGTGCAGAATTCATCAAGGTACGCGCTCAGGATGGGCAGGGCGAGTTTTTCGAGCTTGAGGCAGATGGTTTGTTAGCGATCTGTATCCAGCATGAAATTGATCATCTTGATGGTAAGGTGTTTGTTGAGTATCTGTCTCAGCTCAAACAGAGCCGGATCAAGAGCAAGCTTAAAAAACGTGAAAAACAAAATCTATAAGTGCTCTTGCGATACCTTGAGCGTGTGTCGCTTTAAATACGGAATTCAGTAATGAAATTGATATTTGCCGGTACGCCGGAGTTTGCGGCTGCTGCCTTACAGGCTTTGATCACTGCCGGGCATGAGATTGCGCTAGTGCTGACGCAGCCCGATCGGCCTGCTGGGCGAGGGATGAAGCTGAAGCCTAGTGCGGTGAAGGCGTTGGCGTTGCAGCATGGTTTGCGGGTTGAGCAGCCCTTGTCCTTGCGTGATGAGGCCGCACAAGCCATGTTGCGTGCTGTTGACAGCGAACTGATGGTGGTGGCGGCCTATGGCTTGATTCTGCCGCAGGCGGTGCTGGACATCCCGGCGCGCGGCTGTTTGAATATCCATGCATCATTGTTGCCGCGCTGGCGTGGTGCGGCACCGATACAGCGGGCGCTGCTGGCTGGTGATGAGCAGACTGGTATCACGATTATGCAGATGGATGTTGGGCTGGATACCGGGGCGATGCTGACGGTTTATCCGGTGCCGATTGCTGTGGATGAAACGGCGGCGACGCTGCATGATAAGTTAGCGGCAGAAGGCGCGCAGGCGATAGTGGCCACGCTGGCGTGTCTGGATGGTCTGCCGGCACAGGCGCAGCCCGAGCAGGGGGTGAGCTATGCACAAAAGCTAAGCAAGGCGGAGGCTCTGATTGACTGGAGTCTTCCCGCTGAGCAAGTTGCGCGGGCGATTCGTGCTTATAATCCGGTGCCCGGTGCATATACTTTACTAGCGGGTGATGCGCTTAAATTATGGCTGGCCAGTGCGGAGTCGGGCAGGGCGGAGTCTGGCGTAGTTGTAGCGGCTGAGGCCGATGGTTTGCTGGTGGGGTGTGGCGAGGGTCTGCTGCGCGTGCCGGTATTGCAGGCTGCGGGCGGCAAGCGTTTATCAGCGCGCGACTTTGTGGCTGGGCGCGCTCAGTTAGTGGGTGTGAAATTGGGCGAGTAAGTTTGCCAGCCCGCTAGCGAATACCAACATGGAGGGATAACGATGAGCAATAGCTGGTTGAAGACAACGATATTGATGGCGGCTATCCTCGCCTTGTTTGCGGCGATAGGCGGCATGATAGGCGGCAGAAGTGGCATGTTGCTGGCTCTGTTGTTTGGTGGTGGCATGAACGTCTTTGCCTGGTGGAACTCTGACAAAATGGTGCTGCGCATGTATAACGCGCAGGAGGTGGATGCACAGAGTGCGCCGGAGTTTTATGGCATGGTAGCGGAGCTGGCGCAACGTGCCGGTTTGCCCATGCCCAGGGTCTATGTGATTCACGAGGAGCAGCCGAATGCTTTTGCAACTGGCCGCAATCCAGAAAACGCTGCCGTGGCGGCGACCAGCGGTATTATGCGCATGCTGGATTATCGTGAGCTGCGTGGTGTGATGGCGCATGAACTGGCCCATGTTAAGCATCGCGATACGCTGATTTCTACCATTTCTGCTACGATGGCTGGCGCCATTTCGGCCTTGGCGAACTTTGCGATGTTTTTTGGTGGTCGCGATAGTAATGGTCAGGCGATGGGAATGTTGCCGCGTTTGGCGGTGGCGCTGTTGGCGCCGATGGCAGCCGGTCTGATTCAGATGGCTATTTCTCGCTCTCGCGAATTTGAGGCTGATCGAGGTGGGGCGGAAATCTCGGGTGATCCGCTGGCATTGGCAGCGGCTTTGCAGAAAATTGAACACTATGCGCAGGGCATTAGTATGCCGACTGCAGAGGCTCATCCGGAAACCGCGCAAATGATGATTATTAATCCGCTATCAGGTAGCGGGGGCATCAGTAATTTATTCCGTACACACCCACAAACGGCAGAGCGTATTGCACGATTACAGGATATGGCACGTGGTGTTTACTGAGGGTTGATGGTCTATTTATTTCGGCTAAGGCCTATTGGTCTTAGCCTTTTTTATTGAAAGCAAGTGCATGCATCATATTCAGCAACTCGCTGCTGACATTTTGACCCAAGTTGAAACGGGTACCACCCTGACCGAAGCGCTGATACAGGCTCACGCTAAAGCGCCGGATCTCTCTGCCGCTGAGCGGGGGGCGTTGCAGGATTTAAGTTATGGCAGTTTACGACACTTGGCTTGTTTGCGTTTTTATCTGCGCCAACTGGTGCCCAAGCCTTTGCCTGAGCCTGTGTTAGAGAAGGTGTTACTCGTGGCCTTTTATCAATTGCTACACACTCGGGCTGCTGAGTATGCAATTGTGAACGAGGCGGTTACCTTGGCTGGTCGCTTGGCAAAAGGTAAGTTCAAGGGCTTGGTCAATGGGGTGTTGCGTAATTTTATCCGTCAGCGACAGTCATTAGAGCAGGCGGCCGCTCAAGATCTGGAAGCGCTCTGGAATCATCCCCGCTGGTGGGTAGAGGCCTTGCAGCGCCATTATCCGGATGATTGGCAGACGGTCCTTGCCGCCAATAATGGCCATCCGCCGATGGTATTGCGGGTAAATCGTCGGCAGGGTGATGCGGCCAGTTACTTGGCGCGTTTGCAGCAGCAGGGCCTTGCCGCCGAGTGGATTGCTGCTGATGCCATTCATTTGTTGCGGCCGGTCAATGTGAAAGAGTTGCCTGGTTTTGCCGATGGGGCCGTGTCGGTGCAGGACTGGGGGGCGCAGCAAGCCGCTTTACGTTTGGCTGTCCAGCCAGGTCAACGAGTGTTGGATGCCTGTGCTGCGCCAGGCGGCAAAACCGGTCATCTGCTAGAAATAGCCGATGTAGAGGTCACTGCGCTGGATATTGATCATGCCCGTTTGCAAAGAGTGGCGGATAATTTGCAGCGTATCGGTTTGCAGGCGCAGTTGTTGCGCGCAGATGCGGCACAGCCGGAGCTGTGGTGGGATGGATGCCAGTTTGATCGCATTTTATTAGACGTACCTTGTTCAGCCAGTGGGGTAGTGCGTCGGCATCCTGATATCAAATGGTTACGGCGCCCAGGTGATTTTGCCGAATTGGCACGACAACAAGCTAAGATTATGCGAGCTTTATGGCCATTGCTCGCTTCTGGTGGGAAAATGCTTTACGCTACGTGCTCCATTTTTCCTGAAGAAAACCAACAGCAATTAACAGCGTTCCTAGCGGCGCATGCCAATGCGAGCTGCCTAGAGCAGGAACAGTTGTTGCCCTGTGAACACCATGATGGCTTTTACTACGCGCTGCTTGAGAAACATTAGCCTGCTGTTATGGCTAATGGCCTGCCCCATGATTGCGGCGCAGGCTGAAACCATTGTTGCCCAGCGAGCAAAAGCGGAGGTGACGGCCGATGGTCAGTTGGCGCTGAGCTCACGTTTCCAGGTGAAGTTACCCCCAGCTTTGAGTGATGTGCTGGAGCAGGGGGTGACTTTGCCCTTTCGCCTAGAGTTCCAGCTTACCCGGCCGCGCACCACTGCTTATTATCTGAATGTTAAAGAGTGGTTCGAGCCGCATGCTCGCCTTGACTTTAAGTTGTCCTATCAGTCGTTAACGCGTCGCTATCGCGTCACTATCGGCGGCTTAGCTAACTATTATTCCAGTTTGCGCGAAGCCTTGGCTGCCATCGGTGCCATTCAGGGCTGGCAAGTGCTGCCACTCAAGACCTTGAACCCGCTCAAGGCTGACGGCGTGGCCGGTGAAATCAGATTAATATTAGATATTGGTGAATTGCCTAAACCCTTCCAGCTGAATGCCTTGGGTTCTGATGATTGGTCTTTGTCGTCAGATTGGATCAAGTTGGAAATGAAGGACGGAACTTGATGCGTTATGCCTCGGTTGCCTTAGCGACGCTTGGCGCCATCCTGCTGTATCTACTGGCTTTGGCTACGGGTAATGCGTCCAAGCTTAACGACTATTACTGGTGGGTATTTGGCCTGAATAGTCTGCTGCTGGTTGCTCTGCTGGCGGTCGTGTTACGCCAGTTGCTACGTTTACGGCAGCGGGTAAAGGACAGGGTATTTGGTGCCAAGCTGACGCAGAAACTGGTGATGATGTTCACGGTTGTTGCCCTGGTGCCAGGGATTCTGGTGTTTACGGTGTCTGCCCAGTTTTTGACGCGCAGTATCGAAAGCTGGTTCGATGTCCGGGTGGAGTTGGCACTGGATCGTGGTTTGGGCTTGGGACGTAGTGCATTAAATTATGTGCTGGAGGACTTAAGCCGTAAGAGCAAGGTGGTGCAGGCAGATATCTCGTCGCTGCCGGAAGAGATGTTGCCGGCTCGTCTAGAGCGCTTGCGTGAGCAGTTGGGTCTAAGTGAAGTCTCTGTGTATTCTGCCAGTGGAGAGTTATTGGCATTTACCGGGCCCCCGAACAAAGCTGCTCCACGTCCTTTGGTACGGGATACACTGGCCAAACTCAAACCGCAGCAGCCGCTGGAATCGATAGAAAATGACCGCCTGGGTTTGTTTCTGAATGTGTTACTACTTTATCGAACCTTGGATAGTCAGGCGCGGGTGTTACAGGTAATGCAGTCTGCTCCTGCTAGCATTGCGCAGGATGCAGAACAGATCGAATTGGCGCGCAGTGAGTACCGGCAGTTATTGCTAGGGCGTGATGGGTTAAAAACGTTTTATATGTTGACCCTGGCACTGGCGGCCTTATTGGCATTGGCAGCCGCTTTGGCTTTTGCCTTGTTTTTGTCCGAACGGTTGTCGGCGCCTTTATCCGAGTTAGCGGCGGGTACGCGTGCGGTGGCGCAGGGGGATTTTTCCCGCCGGCACCCGGTATATCGTCGCGATGAGTTGGGCATGCTAACCACCTTGTTTAACCGCATGACGCGTCAATTAGAGGATACTCGTTTACTGGCGGACAAGAGTCGTAGTGAGTTGGAGAGCAGTAAGCTTTATTTGGAAAGCATCCTAGCCAATTTGTCTGCTGGGGTGATGGCTTTTGGTCATGACTGGCAACTGCGCGCATCTAATACCAGTGCGTCAAGAATTCTGGGCGTGGATTTTGCGGAGCTGGTACGGCAAGACTTCCCTCATTGGGCGACTAAGGTTTCCGCTGTTGCCCCTTTGGTGGAGTGTGTGATGGAGCATGCCGCCACGGATAGAGAAAGTGAGTGGAAGGCGCAACTGAACTACCTTACAGGTCAAGGCGAGCGTATTCTGCTGGTGCGCGGTGCCCATTTGCCCGAGGGCTCGGGGGATGGCTATGTGGTGGTGTTTGATGATATTACTGAATTGGCGCGGGCGCAGCGTGATGCGGCCTGGGGCGAGGTAGCAAAACGGCTGGCACATGAAATTCGCAATCCGCTCACACCTATTCAATTGTCTGCGGAGCGCCTAGCGATGAAGTTGGCGGATAAGCTGGACGGAACGGATGCAGAAATGCTGAAGCGCGCCACTCATACCATTATTAAGCAGGTTGGGGCACTGAAGTCTATGGTGGATGCTTTCCGTGATTATGCACGGGCACCGCGCATTCAGTTGACAAGATTAGATCTTAATCAAGTGATTCATGAGGTGGTGACGCTTTACGAATCGAATTCGGCTGTTAAGATGAGCCTTGCCCATGAACCGCTAATCATTATGGGTGATGCTGCTTTATTGCGTCAGGTATTACATAATTTATTGCAAAATGCACAGGATGCAGTATTGGATGTCGGTGCTCCGCTCATTCAAATTTACAGTCGTAAAGAAGAAGGAAATGGGCTTGTCAGCGTTGAAGATAATGGATCGGGCTTTGCTCAAGATATTCTTCCGCGTGTATTCGAGCCGTATGTGACCAGTAAGATCAAAGGAACTGGTCTTGGTCTGGCCGTGGTTAAAAAAATACTGGAAGAACACCATGGACAAGTCACAGTAGGAAATGCCGACCCGCATGGAGCGCGTATTCTTCTGTCCTTGCCACTGCTGGAGGCCTAATGCGTAGCAGCGATATTTTAATTGTTGATGATGAGGTGGGTATCCGTGAACTGCTCTCCGAGATATTACAGGACGAGGGGTATAGCATCGCCTTGGCAGAAAACGCTGAAGTCGCTAGGCAACTGCGTAATCAGGCTCGACCTGCCCTAGTTTTGCTGGATATCTGGATGCCCGATTGTGATGGCGTGACACTACTGAAAGAGTGGGCCAAGCTGGGGCAGTTGAATATGCCGGTGGTGATGATGTCTGGTCACGCCAGTATTGATACGGCAGTCGAGGCGACCCGTATTGGCGCTTTTGATTTTCTGGAAAAGCCGATTGCGTTACAGAAGTTATTGAATACGGTACAAAGAGCGCTGAAATATGGCGAGATGCAGATCAATACCTCGCTTAGCCTGGACAAGCTTGGTCGGGCAGAACCGATTCAGGAGCTCAAGCGACAACTGGAGCGGGTATTAAAATTGAAGTCACCGGTGTTGTTAACTGGTGAGTCAGGTTCCAGTTTCGAATTGGTTGCGCGGTTTTTCCATCAAACTAATACGCCTTGGGTGGAGCCTGCCAAGCCAGAGCAATTGGCCGATGCGCCATTAGAGTTGTTACAGAAGGCCAATAATGGGGTGTTGTTCTTACCCGAAATTGGTCAATATGGCCGTCGTGCTCAGCAGGGTTTGTTATTCCTACTGGCAAAGCTGGATCGTTTTAATGTGCGTTTAGTCTGTTCTTGTAGTCGGCCATTGCAGGAACTGCTGGTCGATCCTGAATGTGATAGCCGCCTGCTGTCTGCCTTATCCAGCGTGATTATCCCTATTCCACCTCTGCGTCAGCATGCGGAAGACATTATTTTCATAGCCGAACAAATATTATCTGAATTAGTTGAATCAAAGCAGGTGCCCCCACGTCGCCTAACAACGGCTGCGTTGAATGCATTGCGACAGTACGACTGGCCAGGTAACTTGGAGCAATTGCGCAGTATTATCAAAAGCTTGGCATTAACTTCTGAGTCGGATGAGGTGGATTCTGCTGAGGTGAATAAGGTTCTAGCGCAGTTTCGCCATGAAAAGCCGGTGGAAGAGCTGGGATTTGATTTTGATATCCCGCTGCGCGAGTTGCGTGAGCAGGTAGAGCGCCGTTATTTTGAGTATCACATTGATTTGGAAGGCGGCAATATGAGCCGGGTTGCGCAGAAAGTGGGTTTGGAGCGTACCCATTTGTACCGTAAGCTCAAGCAGTTAGGGATTAAATTTGCCCGTAAGGGTGCCGAGGACTAATCCGGTTTATCGGCTTTAGTCGTGAACGCCAGCCTCAGGCTGGCGTTATCTTTTTAGCCGAAGTAACTGTGACATAGTGAGTGTTATGGATGAATTGAATGATGAGGCGCTATTGCGCTATAGCCGACATATTTTATTGCCGGAAATAGACTTGGCCGGGCAGCAGCGTTTAGCCCGGTCAAGGGTGTTGGTGATTGGTGCCGGTGGTTTAGGTTCGCCGGTGGCGCTGTATCTGGCGAGTGCCGGAGTCGGTCACATCAGCATTGCCGATGATGATATCGTCGAGCTGTCTAATTTACAGCGGCAGATTATTCATGATATGGCTAGCTTACAGAGTGGCAAGGCTGAGTCGGCTGCTAGGCATATGTTGCGCGTGAATCCGACTATTTCGGTGTCGGCTTTACCTCGGCGTTTACGTGGCGAGGATCTTCGCGCACAGGTGGCCAGCCATCATCTGGTGCTAGATTGCTCGGATAACTTTCCGACCCGACATGCGATTAACCGTGCGTGCGTGAGCGAGCGAGTGCCGCTGGTGTCGGGCGCAGCAGTTCGCTTTGCTGGACAGTTGCTGCTTGTGGATAGCCGTGATGTTGATTCGCCTTGTTATCACTGCCTGTTTCCTGAAGAGGGCGAGGTCAGCGATGGGCCTTGCGCGACGTTTGGCGTGTTGTCGCCACTGGTCGGTGTGATCGGTAGCTTGCAGGCGGTAGAGGCACTCAAGCTGCTCACGGGTTTGCCACCCAAGCTGGGGCGCCTGACCTTATATGATGGTTTAAGCGGGGACTTTCGCCACGTTAAAGTGCCACGCGACCCCGCTTGTCCGGTTTGTGCTGTGAGTAAGAGCCGCTGACAAAACCTCGAAGAGCCCCTGAGCCGAGGCGCGCCGACGCAGACAGTACCAGTAGTACGGCAAGGAGGCGCACCGCGGGATCAGGGGTTTTGTTAGCGACGCTAAGGGCTTATAGCTGCTGCTGAATCAACTGACGTACTTCTTTGAAATCCATCACCCCAACGTAGCGCTTGATGATCTTGCCCTGTTTATCGATTAAAAAGGCCGTGGGGGTCAGCTGGACATCACCAAAAGCCTTGGCAATATTGCCCTGCGGGTCTAAGGAAACAAAGAAAGGTAGCTGTTCTTTGTCGGCAAAGTTTTGGACGTAGTTGGGCGGATCATAATTCATGGCTACCGCGATGGTTTCAAAGTTTTTACCGGCAAATTCCTGGTGCAGTTTTTTAAGATCCGGCATTTCGGCGATACAGCCACTACAACTGGTTGCCCAGAAATTGACCAGCACGACTTTACCTTTTAGCGAATCGGTAGTCGCACTTTGGCCGCTTAGTGAGGTGTAGTGGATGCTTGGTGCTTGATTATCACGGTAAAGCAAGGCATAGCCAGAGCTAAGCAGTACCGCCACGGCAATAAGGACGAACCATCTTTTTTTCATTTTCTGCATTCCTTGATAGTGGGCGCCATCCTGTATGGTGGTCGCCCTTAGCTGTTTGAGGCCAGCATGTTTTGCAATAGTTCCTTTAGGCGGCCTTCCAGCGGTACCGATTTGTTTTGCTTGGCATCAAACACCACGAAAGTGATATCGGCCTCTGCCACCAGTTGTTCACTACCGGCCAGTTGAATACGTTGATAGATGACGGCACTGCGTTGGCTGGTGGATTTGACTGAGGTTTGAATAGCCAGTTGTTCGCCCATACTGGCGGGGTAGCGGTAGTTGATATTGATATTGACCACAAGCAGTGCCAGACCGGTTTGCATGAACCAGTCTAAATCGCCGTATTCCTCAAAAAAGCCCCAACGTGCTTCTTCCAGAAACTCCAGATAACGGGCGTTATTCACATGGCCGTAAACGTCCAGATGATAGCCTCTCACTTTAATTAGGGTAATGTGTGGCATGGTTTTCCTTTGTTTTGCGTGCTAGATGGGGCCTAAATGCAGTGGAACAAAAGTCTCCCGTGCCAGTGTATCTTCTGCCAGATCAGTCACGATCGAGTAAATTTCTATGTTGAACCACTGCTGGAATAGCTTCGGTGTTAAGGGTTGAGGCCACCGTTGCTCATCCTCACACCAGTCAGCCAGCTCGGCCGCAAATAACTGTTGGTAGTGTTGCATGATAAAAGCGTGGCCATCGTTGAGGTCATCACAGGGGGGAATCAGCAGTACATTACAGTCGTGCTGTAAATCTTCTAGTTTTACCAGCAGGCTCTCGTTGCCAGGCAGTTGCTGCACCCAAGCCAGGAAAGGCGCTTGCGGGCGGAGAATGGCGGTGCTGCGATTGACTTCGTGCATCAAATTTCCTTGGTGTGCGGTGCTCAGTGACTACTAAGCTGATTCTCGCGCGTAAAGACAAAACTTTGCTTTATCCAGTGTGAACGAAACTGTGTGATCAGAGTGGCAGGAAATGGATCAAAAGGTGCCGCCAGTGTAACAATATATTGGGCCGCTTGATCCAGTTCCGGATGCCCTGAGCTGCGGCTGATGTGTACTTTAAGCACCTTGCCATCGGCGGCCACTAAAACCGCCAGTTCTACGTTGCCGTACAGCTTGCGCTGGCGAGCGGCGGCTGGGTAGTTCAAATTGCCAATGCGTTCCACTTTGAGGCGCCAATCGTGCTGATACTGTGCCCAGCTATATTGGCGGCTGCGCTCACCTAGCGGTTCCTGCCGCTGACCGCTTTCTTCCCGTTGATTTTTGAGTGCGCTATCTCCTATTGGCTCAGCTTGCTTGCCAGTTTGCTGTTGCCATTCTGCCGCGTGGACGCTAGACAGGCTTGGCTGTGCGCTTGGCCCGAGACGGGTGATGAAGGTCTGATCATGGGTATCTAAGGTGCTGCTAGCGTTGTCGTTAGCGGGTAGCGGCAAGGCTAAGAGTGTTTCCTGGTAGCTGGCTAGTTGTTGCGGGTGAGAGCTATTGCCGCCTCCCTCACTATTGGCCGGACTTAGCCGTTTGGTATCGAGTGGTGTGTTTAGGGTTGGCTTGGCGATCTTGATGGTAATGAGCTGATCGGTAGGCCGGTCAGCTTCTGCCTGGATAAACTGTAGGCCGATACTAAGCAGGAGCAGATGCGCGCATGAGGAGATGAATAACATCAAGGCCAGCCGTGGCCGCTGGATGCTGGTCTGTGTATGCGGAAGCAGGAGGGATGCCATGAGGATATCTAGTTGCCCGAATGTGGCCAGATTCTAGCATGGCCAATAGCCAAAACGCCGCATTAATTCTGCGGCGTTTTGTTAGCTGACCGTGCCTATTTTTCCAACAGGCTGCGTAGCATCCAGGCTGTCTTTTCATGCACTTGCAGACGTTGAGTGAGCAAGTCGGCGCTGGGTTCGTCGGCAGCATGTCCCACTATGTCGAAAATACTGCGCGCCGTCCGGCACAGCGTTTCGTGCCCTTCCACTAATTGACGAATCATCTCGTCGGCCTTGGGCACGCCTACGGCTTCCGGGATAGCGGTCAGTCTGGCGTAGTCGGCATAACTACCTGGTGCGTAATGACCCAGCGCGCGAATACGCTCGGCAATGGCATCTACAGCCAACGACAACTCGTTGTACTGTGTTTCAAACATCAGGTGCAAAGTGTTAAACATCGGCCCGGTGACGTTCCAGTGGAAATTATGCGTTTTTAGGTACAAGGTATAAGAATCAGCCAGCAGGCGGGATAAACCCAGCGCAATCTCCTGACGATCTTGTTCATTGATGCCAATATCCATGTTGATATCCTTATGGTTGGGTGGGGGAGAGGTAACGGTATTTTGGATTACACTACCCCCCCTTTTACGGAGAAAGATCATGAAACCCTGGCTGGTGTGCAACGGTACTACCGTTAAGTTGACGTTACATATCCAACCGGGTGCTAAAAAAACTGAACTGGCCGGCGAGCATGGGGACAGCCTCAAAATCAGGCTAGCGGCTCCGCCGGTGGATGGCAAGGCGAATGCAGTGTTGTTAGCCTATTTATCCGGGCTGTTCAAGGTAGCCAAACGGGACGTGCTGTTACTGTCCGGGGACAAGAGCCGCCATAAAGTCATCTTGATTGAGTCGGGCTTGACCGCTGCCGATGTGCTGGCCTTGCTGCAGCTTCACTGAGGTGGTTTGTCATCGTGCTGGTGTTTGATTAGCGGCTCCGGCACTCTTGAGTATTCGCCATCGATAATGGTGTCATCCTGCTTGGTCTCAGCGTTAGTCGGGCGGTTGTGCTGGGTATTCACCTGAATGCTGGGCCCTTTGAAGGGCAATAGCAGCAACACCGCCAATAAGTCGCTAATCACACCTGGAATCAGCAATAACACCCCAGCCAGCATATAGCGTAATGGCCATAACAAGGAATAGAGCGACACCCGTTCGCCTTGTCGCATCATGCTACTGATGGCAAATAGGGCGCCGAGTTTCTGATTGCGCAGCATCCACAGCCCAAGCAAAGAAGAGCCGACGACAAACAGAAAAACCGCCATGCCGCTAAAGCGATCCGCTAGTGCGACCAACGCAGCGACTTCGGCGAATGGATACAGAATCAGCAAGATTAAAAAAGTGCGCATATTGAGCAAAAAATCTTTCAGTTAAAAGCTTAGTCGTTAAAGGGTCTAGTATTGAATGCCTAATGCATCCGTTTTATAAAGTTTTGTTCTTGTTGTAGAGAAAAGAGATGGGCTTTTTTGTACAAGTTTCAAGAGCGCTCACCGTATTGCTTGTTACTAAGACAGGAGGGCAAGAGGCCCATAGCAGCCAGTTAAGCCGGTTTTTTGCCATGGTCGGTACTTATCCGAAGTTTAATGCAAAAAAACGTTGACGACCGAAAAGGGTTTCATTATAGTGGCGCACTCTCTCTTGGGGGTCGTTAGCTCAGCTGGTAGAGCAGCGGACTTTTAATCCGTTGGTCGCAGGTTCGAATCCCGCACGACCTACCAGTTTCCAGTGATGGAAACACACAAGAGACTTGAGTAAGGGTCGTTAGCTCAGCTGGTAGAGCAGCGGACTTTTAATCCGTTGGTCGCAGGTTCGAATCCCGCACGACCTACCACTCAAACACATATTTATCAGTCGGTTAACAGCATTTAGTTTGTTAAAGACTGATCATCAACCCCATTCAATATGAATGGGGTTTTTGCTTTTCTCTTTTGATACGTCGTTTGCCTTGTTGTGTGCAGAGCGGTTAAGCTGCTGCCGCAGAATGGTTTTATGCTCAGAAAGGAAAGATTGATGACATTATCCATGATCAGAGCGGCGCTCATACTGACCATGCTGCCAGCTTGGGTGCTGGCACAAACCGCAGACGAGCAGTTACTGGCGGCGCAAATGTATTACCAGCAAATAGGCGGTCAACAGCAAGATGCTGATGCACGCGTGAGCAAAGCGCAGGAAGCCAAAGCTCAGGCCCAGCAGCGTCTTGCCGATGCTCAGCAGATACTCGAACGAGCCAATGGTGAGTTGAGCACCGCCCAGGCGGCACAACAGCAAGCGCAGCAGGCTGCCCAGGCTGCCGTGCAGGCCTTGAACGAGGCATGGCGGCGTAAAGAGTCTGGCCAGTAAATCAGGCGCCAGCGTCAACACCGTATTGGGCGCGGTAGGCGCGTACTGCCGATAAATAAGTGGCGAGTTCCGGGCTATGCTCCAAAAAGCCCAGCACATCCTGCAAGCTGGCAATGGCTACTACTGGCAGCCCATATTGCTGTGCGACTTCTTGTACCGCCGATAGCTCACCGCTGCCGCGTTCCATTCTATCCAATGCAATGGCGACACCAGCGGGCTGGGCTCCAGCCGCCCGAATCAGTTGCACCGACTCACGCACCGAGGTGCCTGCCGAAATGACATCATCAATAATCAAGACTTTGCCCTGTAGCGGCGCACCCACTAAGCTACCGCCCTCGCCGTGATCTTTTACCTCTTTGCGATTGTAGGCAAATGGCACATTACGCCCCAGCTCGGCCAGTGCCATAGCGCAGCCGGCGGCCAGAATAATCCCTTTATAGGCCGGGCCAAACAGCATATCAAAGCTGAGCTGGCTGCTAAGAATAGACTGCGCGTAGAAACGTGACAGCTGTAAAGTAGACAGGCCATCATTAAACAAGCCAGCATTAAAAAAATAAGGCGACAAACGACCTGCCTTGGTGGTGAACTCGCCAAACTTTAATACCTGCTTATCGAGTGCAAAACGAATAAAATCCTGACGAAAATCGCTCATTACAGACCTCTTTAAAAATCATCGACACCATTGCACGGCGAAAAATTGCCGGCAAGCATACCATGGGAGACACCCTTGCTTCGAATCGTATCTGCCAACCTCAATGGCATCCGTTCTGCCGATAAAAAAGGCTTTTTTGACTGGCTGGCCACCACCGATGCCGATTTTGTCTGTGTGCAGGAACTCAAGGCGCAGCAGGCTGATTTGTCGGCACATATGCAAAACCCGGATGGCTTGACCGGCTATTTCCATTACGCCGAAAAAAAGGGCTATAGCGGCGTGGGAGTGTATACCCGCCGCCAACCAGACGCGGTGCAGATTGGCCTAGGTGTGGACTGGATTGATGCCGAAGGCCGTTTCTTGCAGCTCGACTTTGGTTCGCTCAGCGTGATTTCGCTCTACCTGCCTTCTGGCTCCAGCAGCGAGGAGCGGCAGCAAGTGAAGTTTGATTTTCTTGATGTTTTCATGCCACACCTGCAACAACTGCGTCAGGCTGGGCGCGATATTGTGATTTGCGGTGACTGGAATATCGCGCATCAGGAAATCGACCTGAAAAACTGGAAGGGCAATCTGAAAAACTCGGGCTTTCTGCCGGAAGAACGCGCCTGGATGAGCCAATTGCTGCAAGAAGTGGGCTGGTGTGATGTGTGGCGGCAGCTGTATCCAGAACAGCCGGGGTATACCTGGTGGAGCAATCGTGGCCAGGCTTATGCTAAGGATGTGGGCTGGCGTATCGACTACCACATCGTGACGCCGACACTGATGGCAAAGGCACAGAGTGCTGCCATTTATAAGCAGGAAAAGTTTAGCGATCATGCGCCGTTAACGGTTGATTACGATTGGGTACTGTAGCAATAGCTAATGGGTATGTCGTGCGTAGTGGCTGTGCTGCGCGTAGCTTATGTCTGCATGTAAT
Organism: Neisseriaceae bacterium TC5R-5; assembly: GCA_020830965.2. Taxonomy (GTDB): domain Bacteria; phylum Pseudomonadota; class Gammaproteobacteria; order Burkholderiales; family Chromobacteriaceae; genus Chromobacterium. The sequence continues at coordinate 30,829 of JACCFC020000011.1, read as the reverse complement.
CTGCTCTTTTGACTGCAAGTCAAACTGGTGCGATGCTATTGGCTTATAAAAACAGTTAATTTTTATCTAATTGATATGTTTTTTTGGGGGGGTCCAGACTGCTTCGATTTAACAGAGTTGGATAAATTGTCATGAGCAATCAATATAATTTCGGTATTCACAAGAATCAGACACCTCTTGAGTTGTTTTATCTGATTTTTTTGGATGAGGCTGCCAAAGAGTTAGGCATAGAAGATTTAGCAGCATTGGGGGCTATTATTGCGGGACAGCCCATGCTATCCACCCGGCAAAAACCTAGGGGCGCAACACCTGGAACATCACCTGCTTCAGTGCTTGCTAGAAAGTATTTACCCTATGAAATTAAGGTAAAAATTTTGCCTACTTTGACTTATGGCAGTATTAAAAAAGGTAAAATAATCTTTACAAGAAATATTGGTGTTTTTGTTGGTAGGGCGCTTCCTGGTTTGGGTTACGTTCTACTAGCAAAAGACGTCTATATCATTACAAGGAATGCAACTTATACCTATAACCGAATAGTCAAACCAGAAGATAGGGTGTTTTAAATGGCTAATCGTTGGATAGAAGTAGAAGCTTTCATACGTAAAGAAACGGGTGTGTTTAAATCGACACCAATCACTCCTGAAACTTCGATTCAAGATGATTTAGATGTTACCGGGGACGATTCGATCACGTTTATGGATAGGTTTTTTGAGCACTTTGTTGTTGATGCGGGTGATTTTGACCATAGCAAATATTTTTTAGATGAAGGCTCGGACATTATTACGCTGATTATGGTCGGTCTTTTTAGAAGGAAAAAATTGGAGCGACAGCCTTTAACGGCTGGAATGCTGGAACACGCTGTTCGTTTGGGTAAGTGGCAGTCATCCGCAATAGATCACTGATAATGACTGTGCCGATATTGTTGCTTGTATTCGTTGAACTCGTGAAACCTAAGTCGCTGCAGATTTACCTTCACTGACGGACATCTCTTGACAATGACCAGATCAATGCGGCATTTTTCCATCTCCAGTCAAGAAAAGGGAGCACATTATGAGCATTGAAAAATTCCTAGATGACTATGCCAAACAATTAGCCCAGTTGAACGCCGATAAGCTCGCCTCGTTTTTCACAACGCCCAATTTGACCATCTTAGATCAAGAAATTAGCAGCTGGAAAAACGGAGAAGAGCTAACACAAACACTTTTAGAATCACTATTCAATTGGTATCGCTCACAAGGCTTTGCTATCTTGAGTCATCGCATTGTCAATATTACGCATTTATCTGACAATATTGCGACAGTTGTCGTTGGATGGAAGCTGCAACGCGAAGACCAGGAAACATGGGTTTATCAAAATGCCTATCACCTTAAGCGAGATAAAGATATTAAAGAATGGAAAATATACGGCATTGTTCAGCATTTAGAGTGATTGCCTATATTCTGTAGCCCTCCCGTCAGCTTAGCCAAGGCTTGAGCTTTGGCTTTCTCTCGATTCACCACACCTCATCGTAATATCACCGATTTTTTGAAATCACAGCACTCATGTATTGATTTAAATCGCGTAAATCCTTAACGCTCCAAGAGTGCGGCGATAACCGTACACCATTCTCTCGTAAAGTTTTTGGAATCAAGTCTCCATTTGGACGAAGTATTATTGATGACACAATAACGCCTGGATAATCATTTAATCGTTTTTTGAAAGCAGGCGTTGTCAGATTAGGTGTAGGAGGATTGCTTTTATTAGCCAATGGCCCTGTTCCTTTGACATCTATTCCGTGGCACATAGCACATCTCTGTAAATAGAGGTTTTTCCCATTCATATTATCTGCGAAGGATGGTGATGCTTGAGTTAGCGATAAAATCGCTAACGAAGCGATGAATAATGTTTTCATTTCTATGTAACCTTGTTGTGTGAGTCAGATCTGAATAGAGGGCAAACACCGGGGGTGGTAATGGAACGCTCAATTTTCTCTATTTAAAGATTATCGGTGGATTATTATTTTGTTCGAAAAATATCATGATACATAATGGCGATAGCAATTTAACGTTATCAATCTCAAAAATCAATCCATTCAAGATGATTTAGAGCGTTATCGGTGACGATTCGATCACGTTGATAGATAGATTTTTTGAGCACTTTACTAGTGCTGGAAACAAGCTGTTTGTTTAGCGAGCTGGCAGTCGGCAGAAATAGATTGCCGATAGTGACTTTACCTACATCGTGGTGCTTACGTGTTGAGTCCACCGCCAGAAAAACCCGGCGATCATATGCCGTTAACGGTTGATTACGACTGGGTGCTGTAGCAAGCAAAAATCTATACATCGTCTCTGGCTTATGGCAATGTCTTGACCTGTTGTCATTGAGGAGCAAATAGCTTATGTCAGAGCAGGGACTGCAACAGAGTGATAAGCCGCTGGCACTGCAACTACGGTCGTTTTTTGCTCGCTGGCCGCAAGTGTATACGCCGAGCATCGGTTGCCAGCTTGATTGGCGACAGCAGATTAGCCAGTTGCAAAGTTTTTTCCAATGCTTTGCTGATTTTTCCGCCTATCGGCAGCAGCAGCGCAGGCTGGGCGCGGAGATGAATGTCTGGAAAAATGTGGCGGGGCGCAATGAGGGGGTTAATAGCAAAGCGCTGTGCTGGTGGCTTGACTGTCATGGTGATCATGGTCTAGGTGGAGATCTGCTGGCAGCACTGCTGAAGCACTTAGGCCTGCCTACAACGGACGCGGTGATGGACTCGTATCACTCTTTGATAGAACAAAGCTATGTCCACGAAGGAGCAGTCAGCCGGGTGGACATCAAAATTAATGGTCAGCATCTGCTGCTGTTTATCGAAGCGAAAGTGGATGCGGCAGAAACCGGTAATCAACTAGATCGTTACCTTAAGATTGTCGGTGAGCGTGCGTCTGGTCGGCAGGTGGCAGTCCTGTATCTGACCCGCTATGGAGAATTGCCACAACGTTTTGCTGAGCAGCGTAGCGTACAGCCAACTTTATTGGCGCTATCCTGGCGTGGCTTAGCCAAAATCCTGTCACCGCAGGCACAGGCATTAGCGGAGGGCCCGGCCAAAAGCCTGTTACTGCAATTTATTGATCATATCGATAGCCTTTAATACAGGAGCAAGAGAGCATGAATAGCATCGAAGCAGGCGCACTGATTATCGAGAACTTGTCGATGCTGGAAGAGGCCAGAAATTTGCTGGAAGGCGAGGTAGAGAAAAAAGTTTTTGCGGCGATTGATGAGCTCATCCAGCAGTGGGTGGATAAGCAGGAGTGGCAAGGCCGTTACGATTTTTATAGGGCGGCAACGTACTTTGCCTCCGTGGAGTGGATAAAGGGTACGGAAGCTGATTGGCTAGCCTGGTATAGCCTAGAAGGCAAGGAAAATAATAGGGCTAAGGAAGATCACTGGTGCCTAACAACAGCCTTAGCGGTGGGCGTACAGAAAATCGGATTTAGATTTGAGACAAAGTACGGAGATGTAAAGGGAACAAATAAAACCAGATGGAAGGATTTTATCATCGGGCAAAATAAAAAATATACGCAGATACAAGAGATTGGTTTTCAGTTTGAGGATGAGGAAGGAACCTGGTTTTTGCCGTGGCAACTTGACGTTAAGTTATTGGCGAGTTGTTATCGCGATGACAATATTCCGGCGGCCTTAACGCCAGTCACACAAGCGCTGGCCTGTTTGAAACAAGCACATCCCCATTTCCTTGAAATAGTCAACGCAGTACAGCAAGAGTTCGAGGTAGCCGCAGAGTCATAATGCTAGAAGACGATATCACTTTAATTACCGTACCCGGCTGGGGTGGTTCCGGGCCGCAGCACTGGCAGACGCTATGGGAGCGTAATTACCCCTTGGCCTTACGAGTAGAGCAGGATGATTGGCTGTATCCGGATAGCCGCGCCTGGGTTGCCGGTATTGAGCGCACAGTGCAGCAGGTGGAGGGGAAATGGTTGCTAGTCGCGCATAGCCTGGGCTGTCATGCCACGCTGCTGTGGTGGCAGACTTTGTCGCTGCTGCAGCAGCGGCGGGTAAAAGGCTTATTGCTGGTAGCGCCACCCGCTTTGCCCATCAGCGCGGATTATGCGCGCGCGAGTGGCGAACTAGCTGCCGACATGCCCTTACCGCAGTTTAGTGGCTTCAGCGAAGTCAGTCGTAGTCGACCCACCGCGCCGACTTTGCTGGTTGCCAGTCGTAATGACCCCAGTTGTGACTATGCCGAATCTGAGCGCATGGCCGTCTTATGGGCTTGCCGCTTGGTCGATGCCGGGGCTTGTGGACACTTGGGGGTGGCTTCCGGTGTGAGGGACTGGCCACAAGGGCAGCGCCTGCTGCAGTGGCTGATGTTGGTTTGACATCGTACCAGTCACTGCGCGGCGCTGGCTTGTTACCGCTGTTGAGTCGGTAGTGCAAAGTCAGGGCTACCATGCTGTTTCACTTCACCATTTCCCACCCAGTGCCGCAATCAGCGCGACGCTGCTGCTGTATTGACGATTCTTCACGTTCCATAGATTGGTTTCGGCGGCGATGCGGCTGTTTTGGGCGCTGAGTACGTTGAGATAGCTGACGGTGCCGGCCTGGTATTGATTGAGGGTGATGGTTTCGGCTCGGCGTGCGGCGTCCAGTGCCGCGCTTTGCATGCCGGCTTCCTGTTGTAGCAGTTGTTGTGCGCTGAGTTGGTCTTCTACCGCTTGAAAGGCGGCGAGCACGGTTTGGCGATAGGCGGCGACGCTGGCATCGTAGTTGGCTATGGCTTGTTCGGTTTTGGCTTGGCGCAGACCGGCGTCAAACAGGGTGAGCGCGAGTTCGGGGCCGAGTGACCAGATGCGGTTAGGTAGGTTGACCCAGTCGGCAAAGCTGTCTCCACGGTAGCCACCGCTGGCGCTGAGGGTGAGGCTGGGGAAGTAGGCCGCTTTGGCGACACCGATTTGGGCATTGGCCGCGGCCATATTGCGTTCGGCGGCGGCGATGTCGGGGCGGCGTTGCAGTAGGGTGGAGGGTAGGCCGGGGGGGATGTGCGGCAGTTGCGGCGTGCTCTCGGCGGCCACGAGTTGGAAGCTGGCCGGGGCGCTGCCCAAAGCGGCGGCAATGGCGTGTTCCAGTTGCTCACGACTAAGTTGTTTATCGACACGGGCAGCCTGGGCGCTTTGCCATTGGCTTTCGGCCTGGGCGACGTTGGCATCGCTGACGATGCCGCTTTGTTGTTGTTGGCGGGTGAGTTGCAGTGTTTCGTTGAGCAGTTGCTCGCTGCTGCGTAGTTGTTGCAGTTGTTGCTCGGCAATAACCAGTTGCAGATAGGCGGTGGCCAGCTGTGCCTGACTGCTGAGTTTGATGGCGGCTAGTTGTGCTGCGCTGGCGCTGGCACTGGCTTGGCCGGCTTCTACCGAGCGCCGTACCGCGCCCCAAAGGTCGACTTCCCAACTGGCGTTGGCATTGAGGTTGTAGCTGTTGTTAACGCCTTGTCCGGGAGTGCTGACGCCACGAGTTTGGCTGGCACCGAGGTTAAGGCTGGGAAACAGTCCGGCTTGCGCTTGTTTCAGCAGGGCCTGGGCCTGACGGTATTGTGCTTCGGCCTGGGCGATGCTGGGGCTTTGCTGGTTGAGGGTGTCCATCAGTTGGTTAAGCCTGGCATCTTGGTACACCGTCCACCAGGCGCCGTGCTGGCTAGCGTCCAGCGGCTCGGCGATTTGCCATTGGCTGTTGTCGCTGCTGTGTTCTTTGTAGCTGGCGGGAATATCCAGCGGTGGCTTGTGATAGTTGGGGCCAGCAGCACAGCCGCCCAGCAGTAGGGCCAGTAGCAGGGTGGTATGTTTGAGCGGTTTGAATTGGTGAGTATGACGCATGGCTAGGATTCCTGCTGGTCGCTAGGCTGTGCCGGTTTGGCGCGCCATTGCAGGCACCACAGGCGGAAGCGATCCAGATAGAGGTAGACAATCGGGGTGGTATACAGCGTGAGCAGTTGACTCAGCAAGAGGCCGCCGACAATGGAGATGCCGAGCGGGGTACGCAATTCGGCTCCGTCGCCCTGGCCCAGTGCTAGCGGCAGTGCGCCAAACAGGGCGGCCAGGGTGGTCATCATGATGGGGCGGAAGCGTAGCAGGCAGGCTTGCAGGATGGCGTCTTCCGGTTTGAGCTGTTGTTCACGTTCGGCGGTGAGGGCGAAATCGATCATCATGATGGCGTTTTTCTTGACGATGCCAATCAGTAGCAGCACGCCTATCAGCGCAATAATGCTGAATTCACTGCCCACAGCCATCAGCGCCAGTAGCGCGCCAACACCGGCCGAGGGCAGGGTGGACAGGATGGTGAGCGGGTGAATGACGCTTTCGTAGAGCATGCCCAGTACGATGTAGACGGCTATCAGCGCGGCCAGAATCAGCCAGGGTTGGCTGTCTAGCGAGGCCTGAAAGGTTTTAGCGGTGCCCTGGAAACTGCCACGCACGGTGCTGGGCAGACCGATGTCGATCAGCGCCTGGTCAATCGCCGTGGTGGCAGTGGAGAGGGAAACACCCGGCGGCAGATTGAAGGAGACGGTGGTGGCGGTGAATTGGCCCTGATGATTGACCGATAGCGCCGTATTGGTGGTTTTCCAATGTGCGACGGCTGAGAGTGGGGTGCTTTGTCCGTTGGGGGTTTGCAGATAAATATTTTGCAACCCTTCGGCACTTTGCCAGTAGCGCGGGGCAACTTCCAGCACCACGCGGTATTGATTGAGCGCGTTGTAGATGGTGGAGACCTGGCGTTGACCGAAAGAATCGTTAAGCACCGAATCGACCTGTGCCTGTGTAAGGCCGAGGCGGGCCATCTGGTCGCGATCGAACACCAGCGTGGTCTGCTGGCCGCGTACCTCCTGGTCGCTATTCACATCAGTGAGCATGGGGAGCTTGTTCAGCGCCTGCTGAACTTTCGGTGTCCACTCGCGCAACTCGTTTAAATTATCCCCTTGCAGAGTGTACTGATATTGCGCATTACTGGCGCGTCCACCCATACGGATATCCTGCACCGCTTGTAAAAATAGAGTGGCGCCTGGCTCTTTGGACAGCGTTTTGCGCAAGCGGGCGATTACTTTTTCTGCACTTTCCTTGCGTTCGGCTAGCGGCTTGAGCACCACAAACATATTGGCACCATTGCGCTGGCCGCCGCCGGTGAAGCCGAGGGCCAGCTCTACCGCCTTGTCTTCATTAACGATGGTGATAAAGCGTTGCAGCTTACCTTGCATTGCCTGGAAGGAGATGCTTTGGTCGGCGCGTATCATACCGCTGAGGCGGCCGGTATCCTGCTGCGGGAAGAAGCCTTTAGGCACGATGGCATAGAGATAAATGTTCAGCGCAATGGTGGCCGCCAGTATCAGCATCATGAGTGGGCCATGGCGCAGCGCCCATTGCAGCGAACGCTGATAGCCGGCTAGCAGGCGATTAAAAAAACGTTCACTGGCATTAAAGAAACGGCCTGGCGGTTTTTTTTCCTCGTTCGATTTGAGCCAGCGCGCGCACAGCATCGGCGTGGTGGTGAGCGAAACCACTAGCGATACTAGGATGGCGACAGATAGGGTAACGGCAAATTCGCGGAAGAGTCGGCCGATGATGCCGCCCATCAGCAGGATGGGAATGAATACGGCGATGAGTGACAAGCTCATCGACAGTACGGTAAACCCGACTTCACGTGCGCCCTTGAGCGCAGCGGCAAACGGCTTCATGCCATTTTCGATATGTCGTGAGATATTTTCCAGCACCACAATGGTGTCGTCGACGACAAAGCCGGTGGCGATGGTGAGCGCCATCAGACTGAGGTTGTTGAGAGAGAATCCCGCCAGATACATCACCACAAAGGTGCCGACCAGCGAGACTGGTACGGTAATGGCTGGAATGGCGGTGGCGCGCGCGCTACGTAGAAATAGAAACACGACCATGATGACCAGTGCCACCGAAATCAACAGCGAGCGTTCTACTTCACGCAAGGAGGCGCGAATGGTGGGGGTGCGATCCAGCACCACGCGCATATTGATGGCGGCCGGAATGGTTTTTTGCAGTGTTGGCAGCAAGGCTTTGACGCGGTCTACCGTCTCGATAATGTTGGCACCAGGCTGGCGGAACAGAATCAGCATCACCGCGGGCTGGTCTTTGACTAGGCCAGCATTGCGTAAATCCACTACCGAGTCATTCACTTCGGCCACATCGGCCAGGCGCACGGCGGCACCATTGTGATAAGCAAGAATCAGCGGCAGATAGTCACTAGCCTTATTGGCCTGATCATTGGCCTGAATCTGCCAGTGTTGCTGCGAGTTTTCTAAAAAGCCCTTCGGGCGGTTGGAGTTGGTGGTGTTAATGGTTGAGCGTACCGTTTCCATGCCGATACCGTAATGGTTGAGCTGGGTCGGGTTAACTTCCACGCGTACCGCCGGTTGCGCACCACCGCCGATAATGACATTACCTATGCCTTCCACTTGTGCCAGTTTTTGGCCGAGGATGGTATCGGCCGCATCATACATCTGGCCGCGCGTCAGTGAGTCGGAGGTGAGCGCGATAATCATGATAGGCGCGTCGGCCGGGTTGACTTTGCGGTAGTTGGGGTTGGAGGGCATGCCGGTGGGTAGCAGGGCACGCGCCGCATTGATAGCGGCCTGTACGTCGCGGGCGGCGCCGTCAATGTCGCGGCTGAGGTCAAACTGTAAGGTGATATTGCTGGAGCCCAGCGAGCTGGACGACGTCATTTCGGTGATGCCGGCAATGCGTCCCAACGCTCGTTCCAGCGGTGTGGCGACGGTCGCCGCCATGGTTTCCGGGCTGGCACCAGGTAAGCGGGCGCTGACCTGAATGGTGGGGAAGTCCACCTGTGGCAGTGGCGCAACTGGCAGTAGTTTGAAAGCCAGAAAACCCGCCAGCAGGATGGCCAGCGTTAACAGCGTGGTGGCGATCGGGCGACGGATAAAGGGCTCGGACGGAATCATTGTTCGGCCTCGTCCACGGCTACTGGCATGGGTTTGGTGTCGAAGCGACGTGCCAGACGGTCAAAAGCCAGATAAATCACCGGTGTGGTAAACAGCGTTAATACTTGGCTGACCAGCAGGCCGCCTACCATGGTAATGCCTAGTGGTTGGCGTAGCTCCGAACCCATGCCGCTGCCTAGCATCAGCGGTAGCGCTCCCAGCAATGCCGCCATCGTGGTCATTAAAATCGGCCGGAAGCGTAATAAGCAGGCCTGATAAATGGCCTCACGCGGCGCCATGCCATGTTCGCGCTCCGCCTCCAGTGCGAAATCGATCATCATGATGGCATTTTTCTTGACGATGCCGATCAGCAGAATAATGCCGATGATGGCAATAATGCTCAGATCATTGCCGGAAAGCAGTAAGGCCAGCAGCGCACCGATGCCGGCTGAGGGCAGGGTAGAGAGAATGGTGATCGGGTGAATATAGCTCTCATACAGTACACCCAGCACGATATACATCGTCATGATGGCGGCCAGAATCAGCCATAGTGTGCTGCTGAGCGAGGCTTGGAAGGCCAGCGCCGCACCTTGGAACTGGGTTTCGATACTGCTTGGCATGCCCAGTTCGCTTTCGGCTTGGTGAATCGCGCTGACGGCTTCGCCTAGTGAGGCCTTACCATTCAGATTAAAAGACAGGGTAGCGGTAGGAAATTGCCCCAAGTGATTGATGGCCAGAGACGTCGGGCGCTGTTCTATCGTTGCCAGGGTATCCAGCGGTACGGGGCCGCCGCTGGCGGTGGGGATGTAGACGCTCTTCAGTGTTTGCAGATCGTGTTGCAGTTCCGGGTCCATCTCCAGTACCACGCGATACTGATTAGTCTGGGTGAAGATAGTGGAAATCAGCCGCTGGCCGAAGGCGTTGTAGAGGGCATTGGTGATGGCCGCCGTGCTCACCCCTAAGCGTGAGGCGGTATCGCGGTTTATGTGAACATAAGCTTGCAATCCACGATCTTGCAAATCGCTGGTGACATCGGCCAGCGCACTTTCCTGTTGCAGGCGCTGTACCAGTTTGGGTACCCAATTAGAGAGCTCTTCCTGACTGAGCGCTTGCAGCGTGAATTGGTACTGAGTGCGGCTGACGCGGGCATCAATGCTTAAGTCTTGCACTGCTTGCAAATAGAGCGACAAGTCGGGGATGGCATCGGCTTTGGCTTGCAGCCGTGTCAGCACTGTATGGATATCATCACGCTCTTCCTTGGGCTTCAGATTAATCAGCAGGCGACCACTATTGAGTGTGGCGTTGGTGCCGTCCACGCCGATAAAAGAGGAGATATTATCGATGGCGGGGTCTTTGAGCAGCGTCTCGGCCAATGCCTGTTGCTGCTTGGCCATGGCCGGGAAAGAAATGGATTGCGAGGCCTGACTGATGCCTTGAATCGCATTGGTGTCCTGTAAGGGGAAAAAGCCCTTCGGGGTGATGATGTAGAGTGCGACGGTGAGCACGACCGTTGCCAGCGCCACCAGTAGTGTCAGGCCCTGTCTATCCAGTACCCAACTGAGCATGCGGCCGTAACGGGCAATGACTCGGTCAAAAAACTGCCCGCTGCTGCGATAGAAGCGGCTCTGCTTTTCTTCCGGAATATGCTTGAGCAGCTTAGCGCACATCATTGGCGTAAGGGTGAGCGAGATGAAGGCAGAAATCAGAATGGACACTGCCAGGGTGACGGCGAATTCGCGGAACAAGCGCCCGACGACATCGCCCATAAACAGTAGTGGAATCAGGACGGCAAGGAGCGAGATGGTGAGCGAGATAATGGTAAAGCCGATTTGCTTGGAGCCTTTTAAGGCTGCGGCCAGTGGTTGCTCGCCTTCCTCGATGTAGCGGGCGATGTTTTCTATCATCACGATGGCATCGTCCACCACAAAGCCGGTGGCGATAGTGAGCGCCATCAGCGTCAGGTTATTGATGGAAAAGCCAATCATATACAGCACAGCAAAGGTACCGACCAGCGATAGCGGTACCGCCACGGCGGGAATAAGGGTGGCGGGCACATTGCGTAGAAACACAAAAATCACCATCACCACCAGTGCAATTGCCAGCAATAGTTCAAACTCGACATCATGCACCGAACTGCGAATGGTGACGGTGCGATCGCTCAGCACCTTGACATCCACCGCTCCTGGCAGTGTCGCCTGCAATTGCGGCAGCAGCGCTTTGATGCGGTCGGTGACTTCAATCACATTGGCACCCGGCTGACGCTGCACATTCACGATAATGGCTGGTGTGCTGCCACTCCAGGCGGCTAGGCGTACGTTCTCGGCAGAGTCCACCACTTTGGCGACATCTTTCACCCGTACTGGCGCGCCGTTCTGATAAGCGATGATCACCTCCTGATATTCGGCAGCAGATTGCAATTGATCATTGCCATCGATATTAGAGGCTTGCAGTGGGCCATCAAAACTGCCCTTGGCCTGATTGACATTGGCACTGCTGACCGCTGTGCGGATATCTTCTGAAGTTAGCCCGCGTGCGGCTAAGGCTTTCGGATTGCTTTGAATACGTACCGCCGGGCGCTGGCCACCGCTGATGCTGACTAAACCGACCCCGGAAACCTGGGATAGCTTTTGTGCAACGCGGGTATCGACCAAGTCAGCCAGTTTAGTGAGTGGCAGAGTGGGGGAACTGATGGCCAGCGTAAGGATAGGGGTGTCGGCCGGATTGACCTTATTGTAAATCGGTGGATTGGGTAAGTCGGCTGGCAACAGATTATTGGCGGCATTGATCGCGGCTTGGACTTCTTGCTCCGCTACATCCAGCGTCAAGTCCAGATTGAACTGCAAGGTAATGACCGAGGCCCCGCCGGAGCTGGACGAAGACATCTGCGCCAGGCCCGGCATCTGACCAAACTGGCGCTCCAGCGGCGCCGTGACCGAGGAGGTCATCACTTCCGGCCCGGCACCGGGATAGAGGGTGACCACTTGAATGGTGGGGTAATCCACTTCGGGCAGTGCAGAAATGGGCAGCAGGCGCCAGGCCACCAGGCCAATCAGCAAAATAGCGACCATCAGTAAAGTGGTGGCCACCGGCCGCAGGATAAACGGACGAGAAGGGTTCATGCCGTGTCCTTGCGCTTAGCGGCTGGCTGAGGCGTGACGCTTGCCCCAGGATTTGGCACCGCTGGCCTGGCCGCGATGCGCCGGCTTGCCGCTGTCGTTCAGTGCTTCTTTGGCTTGTGCCGCCCGATCGACCACTTTAACCTGTGCGCCATCGCGCAACTTGTCCAGCCCATCTACCACCACCTTTTGGCCGACGCGCACGCCTTCTTCAATAATGGTGCTATCACCAGAAACCGGCCCGATTTTGACCTTGCTCAGACTCACCGTCTCATCTTTGTTGACGGTGTAAACATAGTGACCGACCTTGCCCAATTGCACGGCGACGCTGGGGACGATGATGGCATTTTCCCTATCGCCTAATTGCAGCTGCACATTAACGAACTGATTCGGGAAGAGTTGTTGCTGTTCATTGGCAAACTTGGCCTTGATATTGATGGTGCCGGTGGCGGTATTAAGCTGATTGTCCAGCGCCAGTACTTCGCCTTCGGCCAGCTTCTGACTGCTGTCTCTATTCCAGGCGCTGACTTTGAGTTGTGGTTGTTTGGCAACGGCTTGCAGCACCGAGCTCAAGCTCACTTCCGGAATGGCAAACAGGACATTGATCGGTGAGGTCTGGGTAATGACGACGACGCCATTGGCATCGCCGGCGTGGACGATATTGCCCGGATCAACCTGGCGCAGGCCAACCCGGCCGCTGACCGGGGCGGTGATGCGGCTGTAGTCCAGCTGCAGCTTGGCATTGGCGACGATGCCCTGATCGACTTTCACCGTACCCTGATACTGACGCACCAGCGCACGCTGGGTGTCGACCTGTTGTTTGGCGATGGCGTTCTGGCTGAGTAATTGCTGATAACGTGTCAGATCCAGCTGCGCGTTTTCCAGCAGTGCCTGGTCGCGTAATAACTGCCCCTGGGCCTGAGTGAGCGCGGCTTGGTAGGGGCGGGGATCCAGTTCGGCCAGTAGCTGGCCTTGTTTGACCAGTTGTCCTTCCGTGAAATGCAGTTTTTCCAGTTGGCCATCCACTCGGCTGTGTACTGTGACCGTGTAGGTGGAGGTCACGGTACCCAGCGCACTTAATTGCAGTGGTACCGTTTGCTGCTGCACGCTGGCGACGCCTACGGCGGTGGGCGGAGTCCCTCTGCTTGGCCGACTCTTACTGCCAGAGGGCTTGAAGATAAACCAGGCGGCCAAGAGCAAGCCCAGGATCAGAAGAGTAAACAGCAGGCGGGGATGGGTTTTGCCGTGCTGATATTGGCGACCATGAGAATGAGAAAACATCGAACTGGACACGCTACGGCACTCCGTTTGTGATAGGGCTTGGGGACAATGGTGAGCTGGGGTGTTTCATTTGCCAGCGCTGGCATTGTAGGAGGTTTTGCCAGGCTGATGTTGTGCTGTTCTGCCAAAGTTGTTGGCATTTATTGCAGAGCAATAAAAAAGGACGGAAAGCTCCGCCCTTTATCTTGCTGATTAGCTATTACGGCTTGATATCGGCCTTGGCCTTCAGACTTTCGATAAATTTCTGAATCTTGGCACCTTGCAGGCGTTGGGTCAGCTGTGGCTTAACCTCTTCCAGCGACGGAATGGGGCGCTCAGTACGTTTGTCTTCCAGCTTGATGATGTGCCAGCCGAAGTCGGTTTTAACCGGCTTGGCGGTAACTTCACCTTTAGATAGCTTGGTCATCGCATCGGAGAACGGCGCAACAAAAGTACTGGATTCCTGCCAGCCCAAGTCACCGCCATTCGCCTTGCTGCCGGGATCTAAAGACTTTTCCTTGGCCAGCTTGTCAAAAGAGGCCCCTTTTTTCAGTGAACTGAGGATGGCGTTAGCCTCTGCTTCGGTCTTCACCAGAATATGGCGTGCACGGAACTCATTGCGCTCCGGAATCTCGGCAATCGCCTTATTGTACTCAGCTTTCAGATCGGCTTCGCTCACCGGATTAGCCTGTTGGAAATCGCTGATTAGACGATTGGCCAACGCCGTTGCCTGCATATTTGCCATTTCGGCGATAAATTCAGGCGACTTGTCTAGCCCCTTCTTGAGCGCTTCCTGACGTAAAACTTCGACCGTGATCATCTGATCTTTAATGGCACTGAGCGTTTTGTCATCAATCGGCTTTTTGCTTTGCGCTTCCAGTTGGGTGGTAATCGCTTTGATACGTGCATCAGAAATTGCCTGACCGTTAACCGTCGCGGCAGAGACTACCGCGTTAGCGGCAAACGCCGTCATCAAAGCGCCGCTGAGGATGAGTTTACGCATAATGTCGTTTTCCTTTATTGGCTAGGGTTTATTTGATATTGGCTTTGGCGCGCAAATCGCTCACGGCCTTGGCGATGGCTTCTTCCTGCAATTGACGGCCAATTTGCGGCTTCAACTCATCCAGCGACGGAAGCTTAGCGTCACGAATATCTTCTACCTTGAACACATGCCAGCCCAGCGGAGACTGGAACGGTTTGCTACTGGTCTGGCCTTTGCCCAAGTCTTTGACCGCAGCGGCCAAGGGTGGCTCCATTTGCGACACATTGCCCCAGCCCATGCTACCACCACTTTGGGCAATATTCGGATCAACTGAGCGCGACTTCACTAGGTTTTCAAACTTGGCGCCTTTTTTTAGCTCGGCAATCACGCTTTGCGCATCGGCCTCGCTCTTCACGGTGATCTGGCGCAGATTGATTTCCTTGGTACCGCTTATCCGTTTGGCGATTTCATCATAGCGAGCCTTGATATCGGCCTCGCTGATCGGGTCTTTTTTAATGACATCAATCGCCAGTGCCTCGCGCAGCATGTCGTTACGTAGCTCTTCCAGTCTTTGCGTAAATGCGGGCTGCTTGTCCAACTGGCGCTTACGTGCTTCCTGCAACACTAGCTCGCGATTAATCAACGAGCCTTTTAATTGCTCACGCAAAGCCAGGCTATCCTGCATTTTGCCTTGGCTGTTTTGAATGACGGCGGCGACGGCGGCATCCAGTTCTTTTTTATCGATGGCTGTACCGTTGACGGTGGCAATGGCTTCGGCCAGAGCCAGTCCTGGCAGACTGATGGCTGTGCTGAGCAGCAGAGCTGCCAGATAAGAACGTTTCATCATGTAACCTTTCCCGTTTAGAGAACTCAGATTTCTTCTGGAGTAAGTGCGTGTATTGCCAACGCGTGGATTTGCTGCTGCATTAAATCACCTACCGTCTGGTAGACCAAACGGTGGCGTTGTACCCGGTTAAGCCCGGAAAAACGATGACTGACAATAGTCAGGTGGTAATGCTTGCCACCATCACGCGCGCCGGCATGGCCGGCGTGTTGTGCACTATCGTCCTGGATGTCCAGATGCTCCGGACTGAGCGCTTGTAAAGCCTGCTGTAATAATTCAGTCGTGTTACTCATGCGGGTAACACTTTGCGAAAGGGTCGTACCTCGACCGAGCTGTATACGCCAGCGGTCACATAAGGATCGGCCGCCGCCCAAGCCTGGGCGCTAGCCAGCGAATCAAACTCAGCGACAATCAGGCTGCCGGAAAAGCCGGCCGGGCCGGGGTCGACGCTGTCAATCGCAGGAAAAGGGCCAGCCAAGAGCAAGCGGCCAGCGTCTTGCAAAGCCTGCACGCGTAGTAGATGTTCAGGACGCACCGACAAGCGCAGCGCCAGCGAATCCGGCACATCCTGACCGATGATGGCGTAAAGCATTATTTTTTTTCCTCAACAACGTATTTGGCTAGAAACAGGCTCTGCGCCACTACAAATACCAGCATCAGCCCTAAGGTGCCAAACATTTTGAAGTTAACCCACACATCTTCGCTGAAGCGATAGGCAACAAATAGATTCAACGCTCCCATCAAGCCAAAAAACACCACCCAGGCCCAAGTTAGCTTGCGCCAGATCGGTGCTGGCAACTGTAGCTGCTGGCCCATGATCAGCTTCAAACCATTTTTGCCGATCAAGTCGCTGACCAAGAGGGCAAGCGCCATCACCCAGTACAACACCGTGGGTTTCCACATGATGAACTGCTTATCGTGCAGCAAAATAGTGGCACCGCCGAGCAGCACAACCAGCCCCAGGCTTACCCACTGCATGATGGGCACCTTGCGATGGCGCCACCAGGTCGCTGCCACTTGTAACAGCGTGCCGGCGATGGCTACGCCGGTGGCGATGAACATATCGCGGGTTAGCCAATAACTGGCAAAGAACAACAGAATAGGAAAAAGGTCGGCTAAAAATTTCATGCGGCAGATTATGGGGGCTGCCCGGCCGATATTCAAGCCGGGTTAAAACATTAAGATTGTGTTTGTTTGACGACACTCATCGCCGTTGCGACCAGCGAGCTCACATCCGCGACATTCGCCGGTAGCAGAATGGTGTTGCCCTCCTTGGCCAACTTGCCGAATGCAGCGACATATTGTTCTGCCACTTTCAGATTAACCGCTGCCAGACCACCGTCGGCCTGAATCGCTCCCCCCACCCGTTTGAGCGCGTCAGCCGTTGCATCCGCTACCAGCCGCATTGCCTCGGCCTCACCTAGCGCCTTATTAATAGCCGCCTGCTTGTCCCCTTCGGAATTATTGATGGTGGCCTGCATCTCACCCTGCGATTTTTGAATAGCCGCCTCACGTGCGCCGTTGGCCAGATTAATCTGTTCCATCTTCACGCCTTCAGACTGGGCAATACGAGCGCGTTTTTCGCGCTCGGCGGTAATCTGCGCCTGCATCGCATGCAGAATATCCTGTGGTGGCACCAGGTCCTTAATCTCATAACGCAGCACCTTGACTCCCCAGTTGATCGCCGCTTCATCCAGCGAGGCGACGATGGTTTGATTGATCTCATCGCGCTCTTCAAAGCTCTTATCCAGCTCCATCTTGCCAATTACCGAGCGTAGCGTAGTTTGCGACAGCTGTGTAATTGCCATGATGTAATTACTGGTGCCATATGAAGCCAGCTTGGCATCGGTTACCTGAAAATAAAGAATGCCATCGACTTTCAACTGAGTATTGTCACGTGTGATACAAATTTGGCTGGGCACATCCAGCGGCACTTCTTTCAGGCTATGGCGATAAGCGATGCGATCAACGAAGGGAATAATAATGTTGAGGCCGGGCAGCAAAGTGGCATGGTAGCGGCCCAAACGCTCCACAATATAAGCGTTTTGCTGTGGCACGATGGTTATAGACTTAAAAATAAAAATCAGAACCGCGATAAAAATAATCAGAGCAATTTCCATAGGGGCACTTATTCCTTTGGTGGTGATGAAGAAATTTTAAAAGTATTGCCGTCGCGCCCGACAATATAAGCTTGTGAGTCGACGGTTAACTCGTCATCCAGCAGCACCGCATCCCAGGTGGTACCACGATAATGAATACGCGCGCGGCCATGCTCAGGGATTTGCAGAATTTGAACCGTTTTGCCCAAATCCGCATCATCCTGCTTTTGCGCCACGACGCGGCTAGGCTGGCGTTGTTTATACCTGTACACGACAAACACACCCAGCACCCCGGCGATACTCGCCAGCAACAACTGACTGCTTTCGGATAAACCCATCCAGGCCGCTAGGCCGCCAATCAACATGGCAATGCACACAACCAGCAAGTAGAAAGTTCCTGAATAAAATTCGGCCACCAGAGCCAGCATCGCGCAGATGATCCAAAAAGTAGGAGATGACAAAGCAATGAACCCCGCACTTTTATAAAGATATTCACATTCTCAGCGGATTGTATATAAATAACAAGCTTATTCCCGGCAGGCACGGATTCAGGCCGCCGGGCCATCGCCGCCCACTCCTCCATTTTGCTGGCATTAAACGGGGTGCGCTCATCGCAGGCAGCACCTACACTTTAAGCTATTAGCGTAGTAAGACGAGCGTCCTGTGCCGGCAATACAGGTTGAACCCTCTGCACTGGGCACTGTGACATCACGTTTTTGTCGAGCAAGGAGAATGAGAGCATGACGCAGAAACAATACCGACTGGTAACCCGCAGTGATTTTGATGGCCTGGTGTGTGCCGTGTTACTGAATGAGCTGAACATGATTAACGAAGTCAAATTCGCTCACCCCAAAGATATGCAGGACGGCAAGGTGGAGATTACTGAAAACGACATCACTACTAACCTGCCTTATGTAGCAGGGGCTTATCTGGCGATAGATCACCATCTGTCGGAAACCCTGCGCAATGGTGGTGACAACACTAATCACATTATTGATGCCAAAGCGCCATCAGCGGCGCGAGTGGTCTACAACCACTTTGGCGGCAAGCATGCTTTTCCCAAGATCAGCGAGGACATGATGGACGCGGTAGACAAGGCGGACTCCGCCCAATACTCCCGCGACGAAGTGCTCAACCCCACTGGTTGGACGCTGCTCAACTACCTGATGGATGCGCGCACCGGCCTTGGGCGCTTTAAAGACTTCCGCGTCAGCAACTACCAACTGATGATGGACTTAATCGGTTACTGCCGTGACCACAGCATTGAACAGATTCTGCAACTGCCGGACGTGCAAGAACGCGTGACCATGTACCGCGAGCACGACGAGCAAGCTAAACAGCAAATCCTGCGCTGCTCCAAAGTCTATGGCAACCTGGTCGTGCTTAATCTGCTGCGCCAAGACATCATCCATCCTACCAACCGCTTCATGATTTATGCCCTCTACCCCGACTGCAATATCTCCATCCATGTTCTATGGGGCCTGAACAAGCAGAATACCGTGTTTGCTGTTGGTAAATCCGTACTGAATCGCAGCTCGCGTACCAATATCGGCGCGCTGATGCTGCAATACAACGGTGGCGGCCACGAAGCGGCTGGCACCTGCCAAGTCAGTAACGACCAGGCCGAAGACATACTGGACGAACTGATTGCCCGCATTCGTGGTCATGGTTAAGCCTAATGCTGCTGCAGCACCACCAAAGCCTGGTGCAAGTCCTGGCAGACTGCCAGCGCCTGGCGGCTTACCGCCGCCGGTGGTATCACCAGATCCGGCACCAAAATCACCGGCATCCCTGCTGCAAGCGCTGCCTGCAAACCGTACACCGAATCCTCCAGCACCATGCAGCGCTGCGGTGCTACCCCCAACAACTTTGCCGCCGCCAAATAAATATCCGGGTCAGGCTTGGTGCGTGCCACCTCATCACCGGCAACGGAATGAGAAAAATAGCGAGCCAGCCCGCTACGACTGAGTTTGATATCCGCCAAACGGCGCTGTGTCGACGTCGCCACCGCCCGTGGCAAGGGCTGGCTGACCACCCAATCCAGCACCTCCTCAATTCCCTTTTTTAGTGGAATCTCATCTTGCTCCAGCATCTGCCAGTAATGGCGTCGCCCCTCCTGCTGCAATAAACGGGCCTGCTCACGATCCCCCAGATAATCACTGGCATAATCCAAACAACGCCCCATTGCCAAGCCCACTAGGCCTAGTAACATTTCCTCCGCCACCGGGATATTCAACTCCTGGCCGGCCCGCCGCCAAGACTCACAAGAAATCTGCTCGGTATCAATCATCAGGCCATCCATATCAAACAGAACGGCATCGTAGTGCTGGGGCATGCTTTTATCCTCGACTTAATGGGCTGATAAACCACCGCTACCAAAATACAATGCAGCCTCTACGGCAAGGCATACCGACGCAGACAATAGCAGCAATAAGGCTACCGGTAGTTTAGCGCTCGCTCTTAGCCGAGGGGCTCAATAAAACCGTGCCTCACCCTGTGGCCGGCTCTTAAAGCGCTTATGTAGCCAAAAGTACTGTTCCGGCACTTCACGAATGCGCTCTTCCAGAAAGGCATTCATGCGACGAGTATCTGCCGCCACATCTTCCGTCGGGTAGTCTTCCCAAGGTGGGTAGAACTCTAGCTCAAAACGGTTGCCTACGCGGCGGGCAATGGTTGGCACGACCTTGGCTCGCGCCAGTTTGCTGATACGCGACAGGCCAGTAATAGTGGCGGCTTTGACGCCGAAGAAATCGACAAAAATGGAGTCGCGCACGCCAAAATCCTGATCGGGCAGATAGAGAAACGGTACGTTATCCTGACGCATCGCTTTGATGATGGGGCGTAAGCCCTCTTGGCGCGAGACGATGTAAGCATTGTTATAGCGCTGGCGTCCGGCGTAGATTTGTTGATCCAGTTGTTGATTTTTTTGGTGGGAGTAGACGCTGACCAGCGGGATATATTGATTGAGTGCGTACACGCACATTTCAAAGCCGATGAAGTGTGGGTAAAACAGAATCACGTCCTGGCCCTGTGCGCGTAAGTCGCTAACGTAGCGCAGGTTTTTGATGGTGACTAACTGGTCGATACGCTCAGCCTTGCTCCACCACACCACGCCATACTCCAGCGCCATACGTATCATATATTGAAAGTTTTTGCGGATGATGCGGTGGCGTCGTTGTCGTGACAGCTCGGGAAAGCACAGACGTAAATTGATCAGTCCTACCCGTCGGCGATCACGAGCCAGATAATAAGCCATATTGCCCAGCCCTGCCGCTAGCAGACCGATTGCCCACATCGGTAGCAGGCGGATTAACCAGAGTAGAGCAAACAGAAATTTCATGGACTTCCTTCGGTGTGGCTTGGCTGAGTAACGCCAGCCGGGCATTTGTAGCGGTTGTAGCTCCACAGATATTGACTGGGAAAACGCTGAATCATCTGTTCAATCTGTGCATTGAGCAAAGCGGCATCTTGTTCTTTATCGCCACAGAAGGGTTTGTTGGCGGCTTCAATATGAACGATGAAGCCCTGACCATGCGGCAGGCGTTCACCCACAAAAAACAGTGTGCAGACTTTCTTCATCTGCGCTAAGCGTGACACCAGCGTCATGGTGTAAGCCGGGCGACCAAAAAACGGCGCCCACACGCCATCACCATTGCTAGGCACTTGGTCGGGCAAAATAATGGTGGCCTCGCCGGATTTGAGCGCCTTCATCAAGATACGCACCCCACTCGCATTGGCTGGCGCCGTCCGGCCTTTATCTCGGCTGCGTCCACTTTGCATGATGGGCTCTAGCCAGCGTAGTTTTGGCGGGCGGTACATGGCGGTTAACGGAAATGGCAGCCGTGAACTGATATAACGGCCAGCAATATCATAGCTCCCCAAGTGGGGGGTGACGAAGATAATGCCCTGGCCTTGTTGCCGTGCTTGTTCCACCAATTCCCAGCCGTGGCATTGCTTGACCATGGCGGCGATATCCTCTGGTGTTCGGCACCAGGCAATGGCCAATTCCAGTGTGCCTTTGCCGGTTTCCGCCGTGCTCTGTTTGACCTGCTGTGTTAAAAGCTGGTAGTTTCTCACGGTTTTGCTTTGCTGCAGATTTTCGCGCAAACGCAGGGCGTAGCGTGGGGAAGTGCAGTAGATCAAACGTCCAAGCATGGCCCCCAGATTTTGTAGCCAGGACAAAGGCAGATGAGCTAAGCAGAACAGAAATAAGTGGACTAGCTTGGACATGAACAGCGCTGTCGTGGTCTCGAAAGCGGGCTATTTTATCATTAACCGGGTTTGATATTTTTCGGGAACGAATAAATAAATGAGTGAGTACCTGTTTACTTCAGAGTCGGTGTCGGAAGGACATCCGGACAAGGTGGCGGATCAGATTTCCGACGCCATTCTGGATGCCATTTTGCACGAAGACAAATATGCGCGTGTAGCGGCTGAAACGCTGGTCAATACCGGACTAGTGGTCTTGGCCGGTGAGATTACCACTCATGCCAATGTTGACTATATCAAGGTCGCGCGTGAAACCATCAAGCGCATTGGTTACGATAGTTCTGAGTTGGGCTTTGACTATCACGGTTGTGCAGTGATGGCCTGCTATGACAAGCAGTCGGTTGATATTGCACAGGGTGTGAATGAAGGAGAAGGCCTGGATCTGAATCAGGGAGCTGGTGATCAGGGGCTGATGTTTGGTTATGCCTGTGATGAAACGCCCACTTTGATGCCATTCCCTATCTATTACGCACACCGTCTCGTTCAGCGGCAGTCAGAGTTGCGTAAAGATGGTCGTTTACCTTGGTTGCGGCCGGATGCAAAGAGTCAGATCACTTGTGTTTACGATAGCGCCACCGGCCTACCTAAGCGTATTGATACCGTCGTGCTGTCTACCCAGCACAGCCCGGATATCGATCATAAAACCCTGACCGAAGCCGTGATTGAGGACATCATCAAGCCGGTATTGCCTTTGGATATGCTGACGGCGGAAACTAAATATCTGGTGAATCCAACCGGACGTTTTGTAATTGGTGGCCCGATGGGCGATTGTGGTTTGACCGGTCGCAAGATTATTGTCGATACCTATGGCGGTGCAGCGCCTCATGGTGGTGGGGCGTTCTCTGGCAAGGACCCGACCAAGGTTGACCGTTCTGCCGCCTATGCTGGTCGCTATGTTGCTAAGAACATCGTGGCAGCAGGCTTGGCCAGACAGTGTCAGATCCAGATATCCTACGCGATTGGCGTGGCTGAGCCGACTTCGATTGCCGTTGATACCTTTGGTACCAATAATATCCCTAACGAAAAAATTGTCGAATTAGTAAAGAGGCATTTTGATTTACGCCCGAAGGGCATTATCCAGATGCTGGATCTGCTGCGTCCTATCTATGCTAAAACCGCTGCGTATGGTCACTTTGGCCGTGAAGAGCCGGAGTTCAGCTGGGAACGTACCGATAAAGTAGAAGCGCTGCGTGCTGACGCTGGTCTATAAAGTTAAACAGAGTTTCACTATTCCGCTGAGCTGATTAGCCAGCATTACAACTCCCCGAGGGGCGCTGCGAGGATTTTCCCCAGGCTCGGGCAGTTGCTCAAAGATAACGGCGCTCACCTGACAACGACCGTGCCGGGCACGGGAGGGCGGGTGGGCCGCTTTCCTCCCGGCCATGTGACTGAGGATTGTTCATCATGGCTGAATTTACTGATTTTTCTGTAGCTGATATCAAGCTTGCGGCTTGGGGCCGCAAGGAACTGGCGATTGCCGAAACCGAAATGCCGGGTTTGATGGCGGTGCGTGAGGAGTATAAACATACTCAGCCCTTACGCGGTGCGCGCATTGCCGGTAGCTTGCACATGACTATTCAGACTGGTGTGCTGATCGAAACACTGGTGGCGCTGGGGGCCGAGGTGCGTTGGGCTTCCTGCAATATCTTCTCTACGCAGGATCACGCTGCAGCGGCGATCGCTGCTGCCAATATCCCTGTATTTGCTTATAAGGGCGAGAGCCTGGACGAGTACTGGGAGTTCAGCCACAAGATTTTTGAGTGGCCAGCAGGCGAGCCTGCCAATATGATTCTGGATGATGGCGGTGATGCCACTTTATTACTGATGTTGGGTAGTAAGGCAGAAAGTAATCGCAGTGTTATCAGCAAGCCGACGAATGAAGAAGAAAGCGCTTTGTTCGCCGCAATTGCTCGCTATCTGGATAAAGACCCGCACTGGTATTCCAAGCGTTTACAGCATATTCAAGGGGTGACAGAGGAAACCACAACTGGGGTGCATCGGCTGTATCAACTGGAAAAAGATGATCAATTGCCTTTCCCCGCATTCAATGTGAATGACTCGGTGACGAAGTCCAAGTTTGATAATCTCTATGGCTGCCGTGAGTCATTGGTAGATGGTATCAAGCGTGCTACCGATGTGATGATAGCCGGTAAAGTGGCGGTGGTGCTGGGTTACGGTGATGTGGGCAAAGGGTGCGCGCAGTCTTTACGTGGGCTGGGTGCCACTGTATGGGTCACCGAAATTGATCCGATCTGTGCCTTGCAAGCGGCAATGGAAGGTTACCGTGTTGTCCGTATGGATGAGATTGCTGATCAGGCCGATATCTTTGTAACGACCACCGGTAATGTCAGCGTGATTACGCATGAGCACATGAAGAAAATGCGCAATAACGCGATTGTCTGCAATATAGGGCATTTTGACAGCGAAATAGAAGTCGCCAGCCTGCGCCAGTATCAGTGGGACAATATCAAACCACAGGTTGACCACATCATCTTCCCGGATGGTCGGCGTATTATCCTGCTGGCAGAAGGCCGTTTGGTGAATCTGGGTTGTGCCACCGGCCACCCTAGCTTTGTGATGTCAAACTCCTTTACCAATCAGGTATTGGCACAAATAGAAATTTTTGCCAATGGCCAACAGTATGGCAAGAAGGTTTATGTGTTACCCAAGCACCTGGACGAGAAAGTGGCACGTTTACATCTGGAAAGAATTGGTGCCAGGTTGACCGAGTTGTCCGACGAACAAGCTGCTTATATCAGCGTATCCAAGGCCGGCCCTTATAAGCCGAATCACTATCGCTATTGATAGCGGTTAACGGCAGCTGTTAAAAAGCCCGGCTTGATGATGATCAAGCCGGGCTTTTGTGTGTGCTGCTACTTACTTTACCGAGCTACGGCGAAGCAAGCCAAAAGTCATGTTTTGTTCCCGTGGTCGTGAGCCGTACCACAATACTTGCCAGCCTGGCTCCGCCATGCCCTGGCTTTCTGGCCTAACTAGTAATTGGTAATCGCAGGATGAAGATGTGTTGGCTGCCACTGGAACGAGCTGAATATTCCCATAGTAGCGCCAGCTAATCATGGCCAGCAGTTGATCATCGGCAACCGCCACACAATTGGCGTCAGCTGGTAGGTTGCGCAGCATTTTTTGTACAACGGGCCGATAACTTTTGGCCGCATCAAACCAGGGCAGCCATAAAGTCATCGCTAAGCCCCAGAGTAACGTTAGACCTGCCGCCCAATTAGTAATGGCCTGACGGCCACGCAAGTTTTTACGTGTCACTGCCCACAACCATACTGCTGTTGCCAGTAAGGCACACACTGCAGCAATGGTAGACACATAGGGCTGATAATAAGGGCTGAAGTACTGGGCACGGCCAGCCAGCTTTGCCGGCCAGCCGAAGTTCATCGCCGCCCAGCCTGCCCATACCAGCAAAGCAAACAAACCGAAGGTCATCAAACCAAACCAGTTTAAAAACGCTGCCGCATTACGACGCAAGCTATCCAGCTCAACCGCAGACAATATCGCCAAAGGCAATAGCAAGGGCATGGCATACGCCATATTGGGGCGATTGGACAACACGAGCAGAATCAGTAATACGCTAAAAAACAGCAGAGGCAGTTGTAAGCGTGGCTGAGCCAGTTGGTGTCGATGGCGGTATAAGCTCCAAGCTGCTAAGGGCCAGGCCGGGAAACTAAACCACACAATATTGATGCAGTGGTAAACCAGGTTGGGTAGCACTTGCGAAGCACTGAAACCATTTAGCGGGCCTAGCGCATAATCTCGCCACCAGAGCTGAAAGACAGTCGGGTAGGCTTTAGCCAACATCGTTGGCCAGATGATTAGCAGCGGTATGGCAATCAGCAAGGCAATAAAAATGGTGACAAGGTAGTACTTGTTGCGCCAGCTTGAAAATATCGGTAGCAGTAATACGACGATCCACAGCAGCAGCAGCTCTAATAAGCTGGAACTAAGAAAAATCACCGAGCTGGCGACTGCCAGCACTACGCCAGCCAGGCCGGGAGAGCGTATTGCGAGCACCAGCGCATAGAATGCTGCGGCAAAGCCGGTAAAACTCGCCACAGAAGGCGTGAGGTGATGGCCTGTCTGTATCAGCCCAATGCAGCCAATCAGAACCATGACCACACTACGGCCATGGCGTCGCCCAATCAGATGACGTCCGCTCATGCCTGCCAGTAATAAGGCCAAAGACATAAACAACGGGGTTGCCAGACGTGCTGCATCATGTAAAGGCAGTAACCATGGCGAGAACAAACGTGCCATTAACGCGGCCACCCAGTAATACAGTGGCGGGTGTTCCAGATAAGCTACACCCTGGATATTCGGGAGCAGTAAATGACCGGTATCCAGCATTTGCTGTACTACCGCCAGCACATAAGGTTCATCCGGTTTCCACGGATCGTGCCCTATGATACCAGGCCACAACCAAACAAAGCAGAGCAGTAATAACACCCAAGGCTTTTCTGTTGGCTTTGTCAGCGTTTGTGTGTGTTGCGAGTAAGTCAGCATTGGCTAATCTGGGTAAGGTGGTCGGCGCTGTTATCAGCGTAGTTAAGTAAAAAGGCAGCCGTGGCTGCCTTTTATTACTGATATCAAGTGCAAAAAATTAACGCTTGAAGAAACCACCAAACTTCTGGTTGAACTTGTCAACGCGACCGGCAGTATCAACAATTTTTTGCTTGCCAGTATAGAAGGGATGACAGTTAGAGCACACTTCAATGCTGAATGCGTCTTTTGTCATAGTGGATTGCGTTTTAAACTGATTACCGCAAGAGCAGGTAACGCTCAGTTCATGGTAATTCGGGTGAATATCGGTTTTCATGATTTTTCCTTGTTAAACCGGGCACAGGGATTTTGCCTGTACCACTTGTGAAGTGGCGCATTATCCGCGCTTTAGTATCACTTGACAAGTGCGCTAAAACATTGCTTGTGATTAATCAGGCTCGACGCCAAGTGGTGCCTTGGGGGCTATCTTCCAGCACAATACCTTTTGCAATCAATTCGTCACGGATACGATCGGACTCAGCCCAGTGTTTACTGGCGCGGGCATCTTTGCGCGCTTGGATGAGGGCTTCCACTTCATCGGCTGAGAGCGCTGTGTTGCCGCTACCTGAACTATTTTGCAGGAAATCTTCTGGATCGCGTTCTAGCAAGCCGAGGACATTGGCTAGGTCTTTCAGCAAACGTGCTTGTAACGGGTCTTTGCTTTTATTGATCTCGCCAGCTAGCTCAAACAACACCGCCACTGCTTCCGAACTGTTGAAATCATCATCCATCGCCGCTTTAAACCTTGCTGCGTGCGGCTGTTGCCAGTCGATAAGCGTAGCAGCAGGCAAGACTATGCCGCGTAAAGCGGTGTATAAGCGAGTCAGGCCATGTTTGGCATCCTGCAGGATACTATCCGTGTAGTTGACCGGGCTGCGATAGTGACTGCGTACAATAAAAAAGCGAATGACTTCACCATCGAAATGCTGCAACACATCGCGGATCGTAAAAAAATTACCTAATGACTTAGACATTTTTTCACCATCAACATTAATGAACCCGTTATGCAGCCAGTAGTTTACATACTGATGATCATGTGCGCCTTCGGACTGTGCAATTTCATTTTCGTGATGAGGGAACTGTAAGTCTTCTCCGCCGCCGTGAATGTCAAAGTGTTCCCCCAAGTGATAGCAACTCATTACCGAGCATTCGATATGCCAGCCCGGTCGTCCAGGCCCCCATGGACTTTCCCATTGTGGTTCGCCCGGTTTAGCGGCTTTCCATAGTACAAAATCCAGAGGATCGCGCTTATGAGGGTCGACTTCTACACGTTCACCTGCACGCAATTTGTCTAGTGTGCGTCCCGATAGCTTGCCGTAATTAGCAAACTCGCGCACGGCATAATAAACATCGCCATTAGCTGCTGCATAGGCTTTGCCCTTACTGATAAGTTGTTCGATCAGTGTCAACATACCGGCTACATGTTGCGTAGCACGCGGTTCAAAACTGGGTGGTAGCAAACCCAGGGCCGCAGCATCCTGATGCATGTCAGCAATCGTTTCTTCCACCAGTTCTTGTGGGAGGACACCGCGTTTTGCTGCCCGCTGGATGATCTTGTCTTCAATGTCAGTAATGTTGCGCACATAAGTTACCTCATAACCCGACGTCTTAAGCCAGCGATAAATCACATCAAAGGCGGTCAGCATACGCGCATGACCAATATGGCACAGGTCATAGACTGTCATGCCGCATACATACATACTCACCTTGCCCGGAGCAATCGGTTTAAATACTTCTTTTTGGCGGCTTAGCGTGTTATATAGCGTCAGCATGAGATAGGGCCCATATTAGTCGGTCAAAGAAAGTGGATTGTAGCAGAGCTGCTTGAGCCCTATGTACTCCTACAGCGGTCTATCTATCAGTCGCTCAAATTATTCTTTTGAAAGGCCCTTAAGCATGAAGCAGCAAGCACTGAGTGATGGTGATTACCAGCGATTAGCTACAACTCTTCAACGTCTACATACGCAGCAATGTATGAACTTGGAGCAAGTAGATGGTTTTTTTGCTGGTTTGCTTTGCGGTCCGGAGATAGTCAAACCAGTTGAATGTTTACCTATTATCTTGGGTAATGCTTTCGATGATGACCGAGCCTTCGCATCGGAGAAAACCCTGGAGCAATTTGTGCGCTTATTAACAGGTCACTGGCTGGATATTGCAGCTAGTTTGCACAAAGGCGGTGAGTTTATGCCTTGGCTAGAAGCTGACGCACAAGGCCTCATTCGGGCAAATGACTGGGCCGAGGGGTTTGCGATGGCAATGGAGTTGATGCCTGAGGACTGGGACTTGCTGTTTGACTCCGCCGAGCATGCCCCTTTGCTTGAGCCTATCCTCCGGCTGGCATTTGAGCGACAGGAAAATCCGGAGTTGCAAGGTGAGGTAGTGGAGATTAATGAACAACAACGCCAGCAATACCTGGCGGAGATACCGGCGGCGGTACAGGGGGTGTACCAGTTTTTTGCTGCTATTCGTCAGAGTATGGTAGATGAAGAAGACGGGCGAGAGTAAGCTAGACGGCTCTTATTAACCGCTCCGTGGCAGAGAAGTGTGTGCCACGATGATAAAACTTATTATGCTGTTTTCACGTTTAAGTCCGCTCACATTAGCGGCTTTCTGCGCCATTTACCTGATCTGGGGCTCCACCTATCTTGCCATCCGTATAGGTGTAGAGTCCTGGCCACCCTTACTGATGAGTGGTTTGCGTTTTGTGATGGCCGGTGGTCTGCTGCTATTGCTGTTGTTGGTGCGTAAAGTTCCCATGCCTACGTTGATGCAATTAAAGGGATCTGCCTATTTGGGCTTATTAATGCCTGCGATTGGTAATGGCCTAGTCACAGTGGCACAAAAAGAAGTTTCCTCTGGCGTTGCGGCACTGGTTGTCGCTACGGTACCTCTGTTTACCGTCTTATTCTCGCGCGTGTTTGGGCAAGTGGTACGCAGACGAGAATGGTTAGGTACTATTTTGGGTGTTATTGGCATACTGCTGCTCAATCTTGGTGCTAACTTGCAGGCAAATCCACATGGTGCAACTCTGCTGCTATTAGCATCGGCTGGCTGGGCATTGGGGTCAGCTTCAAGCCGGTTTCTTACTCAACCAACAGGGCTAATGAGCAGCGCCTGGATGATGATTTTTGGTGGCCTGTTTTTATTGCCAGCCAGTTTTTTGAGTGGGGAGCGCTTGCAGGTGCTCCCGAGCCTATCGGCATGGCTAGCTTTTCTGTATCTAGTTGTGTTCGGCTCGGTAATGGCTTACAGCGCTTATCTGTATTTATTAAAAACAGTCTCTGCTGCCGCTGCGACAAGCTATGCCTATGTTAACCCGGTGATAGCGGTACTGTTGGGCGTATTATTTGTTAACGAGCATATTGGGCTATACGAAGTATTGGCCATGCTAGTGATCGTAACGGCAGTCGTGTTGATCAGTTGGCGTCGCTAAGCTTAGCGATATAAATTTTGATGTAGTCGCTTGATTACAACTCAGAATGGGCGGAAAGTGCTAGCGCACAATGCTACAAGATTACTTTGCGTTATTTACTTGGAGGATAGGTCATGGCTTTACGTGTTGCTATTAATGGTTACGGTCGTATTGGCCGCCTAGTGGTACGGGCTTGGCAAGAGCGCTATGCAGACAAAGATATAGAGATTGTGGCGATTAACGACCTTGCCAAAGCAGAGCTCAATGAACATCTGACCCGTTATGACAGCATACACGGGCCATTTGCCGGCAGTGTAGATAGAGATGAAGAGCATCTGATCGTTAATGGTAAAAAAATCAAATTACTCTCCATTCGCAATCCACTTGAACTGCCATGGCAAGCGTTGGGTGTCGATGTAGTGATGGAATGCACCGGATTATTTACCTCACGTGAAAAAGCCGGCGCACACTTGCAGGCAGGCGCCAAGAAAGTCTTGATCTCTGCTCCAGGAGGTGAAGGTGTCGATGCCACAGTGGTCTATGGGGTTAATCATCAACAGCTCACCAGTGCGATGACGATCGTATCTAATGCTTCCTGTACAACCAATTGTTTGGCACCTGTCTTGCAGCCACTAATCGACACCATTGGTATAGAAAGAGGATTGATGACAACTATCCATGCCTATACCAATGATCAAGTGCTGCTGGACACAGATCATAGCGATATGCGCCGTGCCCGTTCCGCTGCGCTATCTATGATTCCGACCAAAACTGGTGCTGCCGCAGCAGTAGGCTTGGTTATCCCATCACTTAAAGGCAAGCTGGATGGTTTCGCAGTACGCGTGCCAGTCAGTAATGTTTCTCTCGTTGATCTGACCTTCACCGCTAGTCGAGATACCAGTAAGGACGAAGTGAATGCCCTGATCACAGCGGCTGCGAATGGGCCGCTAAAAGGAGTCTTGGCAGTTAATACTTTGCCCTTAGTGTCTTGCGATTTTCTGCATAACCCCGCTTCCAGTATCTTTGATGCCACTCTTACTCGTGTCATTGGAGGAAGGGAAGTTAAGGTTTTATCTTGGTACGATAATGAGTGGGGCTTCTCTAATCGTATGCTGGACACCGCTATAGCCTGGCAAGCCGCACACTAGAGTGTGGCTAAAGCCCCACTAGATCCGGTGATCTTTGGTGGGGCTTTTGATTTTCTTGCAAATACCTGTTGACGTAATTCATTGGTGTGGGTATAGTTCGCCACCTCAGCAGAGACAGGCCAGCAGGAAGGGTTCTGGGAACTAGCTGAAACGCTCTTTAACAAACTGAATAACCGATAAGTGTAAGTGCTTGGTTAAGGC
>JACCFC020000109.1 GCA_020830965.2 Neisseriaceae bacterium TC5R-5 | reverse complement strand
GGTATCGCTGCTGGCTGGCATTGTCACGTCCCTCTCTTTGGAATGTTCACGATATCGGTAGAACCAGGCCAATCTATTTTGATAGTTTAGGAAGTGAATATCTGAGAGGTGTGGGGGTTTTTCCGGGTTTGGGCCCGCAGGGATAAGATGACAAAACGGTGAGCTGACGCTATGCTGAGCGCACTGGGGGCGAGGGTATTAGGGTTGGAATACTCGCCAAGCCCGCAGCGTAGGTTTTAGCGTAGGTTTAAAAAAGCATGATCTTAAGTTGTTGATTTTAAAGGTGTACTATCCTTCTGTTCAATAAACACCAGCTCACCATTGGTTTCATGCCCACCCAAAGCCCCCGTCACTAGCAAGAGCAGCGCCGTCGAGATAATCGGGTCAGACTCCATCTGCGCCCATTTGTTGTAAATCACTTGTCGATCTCGCGCCTCACGTCGCCCGGAATACAGTAGCGAAGCAACGGTGGTGGTACCGGCACCATAAAAAAA
>JACCFC020000108.1 GCA_020830965.2 Neisseriaceae bacterium TC5R-5 | reverse complement strand
CGCTTAGGCGAGGAAACCGGCTTTGATTTCTTAGCGGCCTACTCGGCGCTGAGCGATGCGATGCAGCGGGTATCCAGTGTCGCTAAAAGACGCCCCGGCCTGCTGGGCGGTGCGCTGAAACAGGGGCTGGCCACCCTCGGCCAGCACTACCATAAAAAAACCGGTTTCTCGGCCGTCTGGCGCGGCGATGTGCAACTGGCCCCATCAGTCGTCGTGAGCGCGGATAGCAGTTTTGAGGGGCTGCGCTATCAGAGTCAATCCATCTGGGTCGAGCTGGACAAAGCCCAGGCGATCTATGGCGAGTCCTTTGACCCCTATGGTTCGGCTGACTGGTGCGTCTCTGCCGATGGCCAGCGCGTCACCCGTGCCGATGATTACTATGGGGGCAGATAACTTCATGGACATGATGTGTGTCAAGGTCAATGAAGATGATGTCACCATGGATGGCATTGCCCGCACCACCGATGTGTTTGTTGGGCTATCGAATACCGATGTGTTACGCAAGG
>JACCFC020000107.1 GCA_020830965.2 Neisseriaceae bacterium TC5R-5 | reverse complement strand
TGCTGGCTCTGTGTTTGTAGCCAATCGTGGAAAGCCTGCAATATAGGAAGCGTATCCTGTTGCCGGCGCGCAAGCCTGTCATGAGGTTCAAGATGCTTGATTTCGGCCTCAATCGCATAGAGTAATCCGATACGCCGTAGCGCTTCAGCGGCTCCGGTGTGTTGTGGCGTGGCCGCATGCAGATCAAAGAATTTGCGTCGTGCGTGAGCCCAGCAGGCCAGTTCGGTGACATCTTGCCGAAACAGGGCTTTATAACCGGCATAGTCATCCACCATCAGATGTCCGTGCCAATCCTGCAGGAAGGCTCGGGCATGTTTGCCACTGCGACTGGTTTGATAGTCGAATACGACTATCGGTGCGCCTTCATCCAGATCATTACTGCGGGGCTCTGTTGCATAAATCTTAGGTAGGGCGAGCTTCCCCTTTCCCCAAACAGGTTTATGCCATAGCCACCGTGCACGGACGGCCCAGCATGCTGAAGCGGTTCAAGATGGCAGCACGCACTTGCAGCTCTGCCACTTGACCAT
>JACCFC020000106.1 GCA_020830965.2 Neisseriaceae bacterium TC5R-5 | reverse complement strand
GCTTGGGCGGTAGTCTTGGCGCGACTGAGCGGGCAGGATGATGTAGTGATCGGCAGCCCGATAGCGAACCGACAGCGACGTGAGTTGGAGCCGTTGATTGGCTTCTTCGTCAACACCTTAGCACTGCGGGTACGGCTAGAAGACAACCCCAGCGTCGCGGCCTTACTGAGCAGGGTGAAAGCTGATGCGCTGAATGCGTATGCGCATCAGGACCTGCCATTCGAACAAGTGGTAGAAGCGCTGCACCCCCCTCGCAGCCTGTCGCATAGCCCGATCTTCCAAGTGATGCTGGCCTTGGACAATACCCCGAATCACAGCTTGGCCCTCCCCGGTTTGACGTTGAGCCCATTAGAAGCAGAACTGCAGACAACACACTTTGACCTGACGCTCTCCTTGCATGAAAGTGAACAAGGCATAAGTGGCAGTCTGGAGTATGCGAGTGATCTATTCGATAAGAGAACGATCCAGCGACTAGAAGGCCAATTAGAGCGAGTGCTGACAGCAATGGTGGCTGATGAGCAGCAGCGAGTGCTGGAGCTGCCGCTGTTATCGGCTGAGGAACG
>JACCFC020000105.1 GCA_020830965.2 Neisseriaceae bacterium TC5R-5 | reverse complement strand
GCCAAGCAAGACCCGAGTACGCAGATCACCCTTGCTAATGGCACCACCAGCACCCAAGCGCCACGCACCCAATACCGCTACGATGCGATGGGTAATCTGGTGGCCATCGTCGACGCCAACGGCCACCTCAATCGACAAAGCTGGCTAGCCGGTAGCGAGAATAGCGAAGGCCTCAGCGGCAACGAAACCCATGCTGATGGCGGTATCAAACAACGCCGTTACGATGTGTTCGGCAATCTGCGTGCCAGCGTCGACGAAATCGGTCGCCGTACCGACTACCGCTACGATGCCAATAATCAGCTCACCCGTATCGACCGGCCACAACGCAGCGATGGTCAGCGCGCCTGGGACGAATACGACTACGACAGTGCCGGTCAGCGCATCGCCCACCGTAGCACGGCCGATGGTCAAACCATCCTACGCGACAGCACCCGCTACGACAGCCTGGGCCGGGTACTGGAAACCGTCAGTGCTGCCAACCGTAGCACCCGCTACAGCTATCTGTGGGATGCCGCGATTGCCGGTGCTGGCGGCATCATTGTCGGCGGCTGGCGCAACACCACCACCGATGCCAATGG
>JACCFC020000104.1 GCA_020830965.2 Neisseriaceae bacterium TC5R-5 | reverse complement strand
CTGCGACTAGCTTGGTAGTCGAATACCACAATGGGGGGGCTACCATCCAGATCATTACTACGGTAGGCCCATAAGTAGGCTCGCCTGGTTTTGCCTGCTTTAGGATCCAATTGCTGCACCGGTGTCTCATCTGCATGTAAGGCGACTTGCTGTTTCAGTCGATCGGCCAAGCGACCTGCCAGGGGTTGTAAAGCCACCCCCAGTCGACCTACCCATTGAGCAAGCGTCGAGCGGGCAATCGGCACACCATGACGGGTACTGATCTGCTCAATGCGGTACAGCGGTAGGTGATCCACGAACTTCTGGATTAAGACCCAGGCCTGTAAGCCAGGGCTCGCCAGTCCCCCGTCGATGATGGCCGCAGGAATGGGAGCCGCTGTGACGGTTTCGCAGTGGCGGCAGGCGTACTGGGGGCGGATATGGCGATTAACGAAGAATCGGGCGGGTTCAACATCCAGTTGTTCGCTCACATCTTCGCCGATTTTGACCAAGTTATGGCCACATTGACCACAGGTACAGGATTCAGGTTCGTGCAGGTGTTCTACTCGGGGGAGTTCGGCAGGCAGAGGCTTGCGACCTGTGCGTCT
>JACCFC020000103.1 GCA_020830965.2 Neisseriaceae bacterium TC5R-5 | reverse complement strand
GAGCCGTTGATTGGCTTCTTCGTCAACACCTTAGCACTACGGGTGCGGCTAGAAGACAACCCCAGTGTCGCGGCCTTACTGAGCAGGGTGAAAGCTGATGCGCTGAATGCGTATGCGCATCAGGATCTGCCATTCGAACAAGTGGTAGAAGCGCTGCAACCGCCCCGCAGCCTATCGCATAGCCCGATCTTCCAAGTGATGCTGGCCTTGGACAATACGCCGGTGCACAACTTGGAGCTGCCGGGTTTGACGATTGAGCCGTTAGAGCCGGAGCTAAAGACCACGCATTTTGACCTGAGCTTATCGTTGAATGAAAGCGAACAAGGTTTAAGTGGCAGCCTAGTCTACGCGAGTGATTTGTTCGATAAGACGACGATCCAGCGACTGGCCGGCCAGTTAGAGCGAGTGCTGACAGCAATGGTGGCTGATGAGCAGCAGCGAGTGCAGGAACTGGCGTTGCTCTCGACAGAGGAACGGCAACAAGTGCTGGTGGATTTCAACGCGACCGCAGCGCCATACCCGCAGCACGCCTTAATCCACCAACTGTTCGAACAACAGGCAGCACGAGCCCCGGCCGCCATCGCGCTGCGCTT
>JACCFC020000102.1 GCA_020830965.2 Neisseriaceae bacterium TC5R-5 | reverse complement strand
GAGCCGTTGATTGGCTTCTTCGTCAACACCTTAGCACTACGGGTGCGGCTAGAAGACAACCCCAGTGTCGCGGCCTTACTGAGCAGGGTGAAAGCTGATGCGCTGAATGCGTATGCGCATCAGGACCTGCCATTCGAACAAGTGGTAGAAGCGCTGCAACCGCCCCGCAGCCTGTCGCATAGCCCGATCTTCCAAGTGATGCTGGCCTTGGACAATACGCCGGTGCACAACTTGGAGCTGTCGGGTTTGACGATTGAGCCGTTAGAGCCAGAGCTAAAGACCACGCATTTTGACCTGAGCTTATCGTTGAATGAAAGCGAACAAGGTTTAAGTGGTAGCCTGGTATACGCGAGTGATTTGTTCGATAAGACGACGATCCAGCGACTGGCCGGCCAGTTAGAGCGAGTGCTGACAGCAATGGTGGCTGATGAGCAGCAGCGAGTGCTGGAGCTGCCGCTGTTATCGGCAGAGGAACGTCAGCAAGTGCTGGTGGATTTTAATGCGACCGCAGCGCCATACCCGCAACAGGCCTTAATCCATCAACTGTTCGAACAACAGGCAGCACGCGCCCCGGCAGCCATCGCACTACGTTATGGCGATGAG
>JACCFC020000101.1 GCA_020830965.2 Neisseriaceae bacterium TC5R-5 | reverse complement strand
TGGTTGGCGGATGGCAATATTGAGTATCTGGGGAGGAATGACTTCCAGGTGAAGATACGGGGTTTCCGGATAGAGCTGGGTGAAATCGAAGCGAAACTGGCGGCATGTGCCGGGGTACGCGAAGCAGTGGTGCTGGCACGTGAGGATGTGGCCGGAGATAAGCGACTGGTGGCTTATCTGGTACTCAATGCAGGCGTTGCATTAGAACCTGCTGATTTGCGCAGCCATTTAAGTACAAGTCTGGCCGAATACATGCTGCCGAGCGCGTTTGTGATGCTGGATGCCTTGCCACTGACACCAAATGGCAAGCTGGACAGGAAGACCTTACCGGTACCGGATGGCAGTGCCTTGGTAACACGCGAGTACGAAGCGCCACAGGGTGAGCTAGAAGTTCAGCTAGCTGGGATCTGGCAGGACTTGCTGGGTATAGAGCGGGTAGGACGTCACGACAACTTCTTTGAACTGGGCGGCCACTCTTTATTAACGGTGCAGTTGGGCTCCCGTATCCGTCAGGTTTTAGGACTTGAATTAGTCCTTGGCGACTTATTTGCCCAGCCTTGTCTAAAAGACTTGGCGGGAGTGTTGGCAACAGCAGAGCGATCCCGTGAATT
>JACCFC020000100.1 GCA_020830965.2 Neisseriaceae bacterium TC5R-5 | reverse complement strand
GTGGCTTTAGGACTCAATGCCAAGCACTTGGCGTATGTGATTTACACCTCGGGTTCGACCGGGCTGCCTAAGGGCGTGATGATTGAGCATCAGGGGTTGTGTAATTTAATCGTTGCGCAAGCCAAATGCTTAGCGGTTGGATCGGATGCACGTGTGTTGCAGTTTGCTTCTTTGAGTTTCGATGCCAGTGTCTGGGAGTGGTCTTTAGCACTGAGCAGTGGGGCTTGTCTTTTTCTTGTGGCTAAAGAGAGTTTATTTCCAGGCAAGCCTTTACAAAGCGTTTTACAGCAATCTCAGATCAGCCACGTGCTGTTGCCTCCGACGGCCCTCAATGTTCTGGATAGACTTGCGGTTCCCAAAGAAATTACATTGATTACCGGAGGAGAAGCCTGCTCCTCGGGCTTAGCTCAACACTGGTCTGAACAGCACCGTTTTTTCAATGCCTATGGCCCAACCGAAGCGACAGTGTGTGCGTCAATGTATGAATGTGGAGTAGAGAGTCATAATTTTCTACCGATAGGTCGTCCACTGGCCAACACGCAAATCTACATACTGGACAGTCAAGGTCAGCCAGTCCCACTAGGGGTGAGCGGAGAAATCCATATTGGTGGCGCGGGCGTGGC
>JACCFC020000010.1 GCA_020830965.2 Neisseriaceae bacterium TC5R-5 | reverse complement strand
GCGCCGATGATAGTGTGGCATTCGCCATGTGAAAGTAGGACACTGCCAGACACCCATTCCAGCCCCGGCTATCTAAATCATTAGATAGCCGGGGCTTTTGGCTATCGTGACCTCTATAAAAGCCACACGCTCAAGGCAGGTTTATCAACTGTTCTACTTCCTCTTCGTTCCAAATACTTATGTGGTGTTCATATAGTAGTTGTGCCGTTACTCCCCTACCAGGAATGAGTTGTTGCTTAAAGTGACCATTATAAATTTGCTGATTACCACAGGATGGACTTCTAGCTTTCAACAACGCATATTGGCAATTTTGCTCTTGTACTAGTTGGAGGGTTTTTGCTGCACCACGCAAAAACTCTGTGCTGACGTCTTGGTTGTTTTTTGTTAAAACTAAGGCTTTTTTGTTAAGCACATCAATAGCATTTCCTTCATAAATTTCTGCAGCTGGCCGTGGCGTACTTAGGCCGCCCAAGCATTCTGGACAGGCTGCAATTAGCGTGTAGCGCTGTTCTAATGCAATTTTGTGTATTGTTGATATAGGCTTGCTACTTCCATCGTAGCGTACTGGTTGCGCCATTAGACAAGCGCTGACTAATAAGACTGGTTTGTTATTCATAATTTGGGTATTTTCTATTGTCGTAACCGAGCGTGATATCGCTGCAGGCTCGGCTGAGATGGTTTGTCCAAGTAAAACCATATAGCTAGATTGATTCTTGCATAGTAACTTTATCACGTATTTCTATTTTTAAATGTGATGCCCAAGTGGCAGCATAGGAGGTAGTGATAATGTGTGCTGTCGGTTTTTATCACTGCTACAGAATGATTTTTACTAAGAAGAAGGCCTATGTTCAACGTTAATTTTGATAAATTATTGTCTGCTGGAGTCGAGAATGAGTTTGGACAGCCGGTTGGTTGTATGCTAGTGGATTGGGTTGCACCACCTAGGCCAGAACGTATTGTTTTGTCTGGTCGTTATTGTCGTATCGAGCCATTGGATGCGAATAAACATGCCGCAGGTTTGTTTACTGCAATGCAGCAAGATGTAAAACAGACCAACTGGACATATTTGGCATATGGGCCATTTGTTGATTTGGCAAGCTATCGCCACTGGTTGCAAGAAAAACAGTCAGAGCTAGATCCATTATTTTATACAATTATCAATGTGACTAATGAGCAGGCGGTGGGGCTGGCTTCTTATTTGAGCATTGACCCGTCGATGGGATGTATAGAGATTGGGCATTTATATTTTTCTCCATTATTACAGAAGACACCTGCAGCAACAGAAGCTATGTATCTGATGATGCGTTATATATTTGAATTAGGTTATCGACGATATGAGTGGAAGTGTAATGCATTGAATGTGCCATCCTACCGTGCCGCACAACGTCTAGGCTTTACGTTTGAGGGGCTTTTTCGCCAAGCGCGGATTGATAAAGGACGTAATCGAGATACTGCTTGGTTCTCAATGTTAGATAAGGAATGGCCGGTTGTACGTTCTGTTTTGGAGTGCTGGTTACAACCAGATAACTTTACTGATGGAGGAGTACAGAAAAAATCTTTATTAACAATACGTAATAATTTACACATATAGGAATAATATTATTGTTAGAACATGAAATATGATTTTGTGTTCTAAAAAAGAATTTCCTTCTGAAGGTGTCAATTATAATTTATTTGTATATTCTGTTTTTACGCTAAATAGCCACATTTGCTATATGCTGGTTTATTTGCTTATCAGCAAGTACAATTTAAAGATGACGATTTCTACGCTGGAATGGGCCCCTAAGTGGCTCAACCGCCCTCGGGCCGTTTACCATCTACTTTTTTCTCTTGCTGTGGCCCTAAGCTTATTGCTTTTGGGTTGGTTTGTATTTTATGTCTTTATTTTTGGTAGTAGTGAAGTTTCACACTATCGTCGTGATTTCAATGAAAATTATCTTAAGGCGCTTGATTTTTTCGATGCTAGGGAGGCCTTTCTACTTGGCATAAGAGATAGCATTTATCAGGGAGAAACAGGTAAACGGTACGAGCTCTACATTCCACCACGTTTGGATGGAAAGGGGGGCCATTCTGCTATCGATTTTCCTCCTGCCCGCGCACGTCATTTGTCGAGTTTAGGTGGGCAATTGCTGCTTATTGATCCGGCTCAGTTAAAAATTATTAATTTACAACTAGGCTCCCCTAGTTTTGTTGAGCTCTCAAAGCAAAATCGTCTTGTTACCATATTGCAGCAAGCGTCTTTTAGTCAGTATGCGCAGGTAAGGTGGGAGATAGTCGATCAAAGTGTTTATTTGCTCATGCCTTACGCAACTGTAGAGTCGGAGGTTAGAGATAATCGTTGGCTAGCTTTAAAATTTCCTTTTGCCGCCGTCCTTCAAGCCATAAAACCACAAGTCGATACCTGCTGTAAGAAATTTGTACTCCGTAATAAGCAAGGAGAAACTTTGATGAGTTCATCTCCTGAGCTATCTAATCTGCAAGTGAGTGTACTGACCGGGCCACTTGGTTTTAGTGTGACAACGACAGATGGTGTTGTTCGTTTTAAGCTCAAAAAACAAGTCAATCAAGCCGGCTGGACGCTGAGTTATTTTGCGGAGCTACCTGATTTATTTCATTCACTGCGTTTTGTTATTCTAATCGGTTTTATCTTATATTTGGTGCTAAGCTGCTTGTTGTTCTATCTGGTTCGCTTGCTGGATAAACAAGTATTGCGTCCAGCCCAATTCCATTTAGAGAGATTAGGGGAAAGCGACTCTTTTTCTCGGGAAGTCATTGATCTGGCGCCAATTGGGCTTTGCGTATTACGAATCACAGATGGTTCTTTGGTTCGTGATAATGTGATGGCTAGAGAGTGGTTGAATGGTGAGTATCAGGGATTATTAATTGCTGCACAGCAAGGTGATTTAAAAGATATTGAGCTACAGGCTCACCAGGATCGAGATACCCATTTACATGCTACTTTTTCTCGTACTCGTTTCCAAGGGGAGCATGTTTTATTGTGTGCTCTTAGTAATATTAGTGCTCGAAAACAAACGGAAAATGCACTAGCAGAAGCAAAACAGTTTGCAGATGAAGCGAATAGAGCCAAGTCTGAATTTTTGGCAAGAATGAGTCATGAAATAAGAACACCGTTGTATGGCGTATTGGGCAATTTGGAACTTTTGGCACTGTCAAAGCTAGATAGAAGTCAAAAGCAGCAAGTTCAAACCATACAACGCTCCGCGCAAAGTTTACTGCATATTTTGAATGACATTTTAGATCTTTCAAAAATAGAGGCTGGCCAATTGAGAATAGAGTCACACGAGTTCTCTCTGCCACACGTTGTAGAAAATACGATACGTAATTTTGCCGGTTCAGCCAAAAACAAAGGCTTGCGGCTATATCTGCAAATTGAACCTAGTTTCCCGCATTTATTACTTGGTGATGCTTTACGTATACAGCAGATTCTGGCCAACTTATTGGGGAATGCAATTAAATTCACTCAGCAGGGGGCAATAACCATTCATTTGAAAAGTGTTCGTCAGACACCTGAGGTATTGTTATACACACTTGATGTTGTTGATACTGGGGTAGGTATTTCCACAAAAGATCAGGCTCGTTTGTTTGAGCCTTTTATGCAGGCTGATCAGTCCGCCAATCGGCATTACAATGGCACCGGCTTGGGACTTCCTATCTGTTTGCGTCTTGCTAAGTTAATGGCAGGGGAGCTACAGGTTACTAGTAAATTGGGATACGGTAGCAGCTTCAGTCTGACTATGGCATTGCCCGTGGCAGACGATAAGCCTTGGTTACGAAAAGTATTGACTACACAGCCAGTGACAATTGTTTGCGATGTTCAAGAACATAAACGATATTTGCAAACGCTTATTGAGTACGCCGGCGCCAGGGTTGTGGATGAGGAGGCTTGCCAGGAAGACGATCGGCTTATTGTGGTATTGGTCGAAATGGCAACAAGTACAGTCGATATTGCCAATGTGGATGGTCAGGTGAGAGTTCGGTCTGACGCTCCACAGGAACCCGAGTGTATTGAAGGTGAGTGGTACGTTTCTAGCTTAAGTGCTGAGGGAATTCTGGATGCAATTAACTTTGCACAAAACAAAAGTACGGCAGTAAATGTGCCGTTGGAAGCAGAAACTAGTCAGTTAATGCCTTTACGTGCATTAGTGGCTGAAGATAATCCGGCTAATCAGTTGTTATTGCGAAGTCAATTGGAGAGGTTAGGTTGTGTCGTTACCATCACTAATAATGGTAAGGAAGCATTGGAGGCATTAGAAAAAGATCAGTTTGATTGCATCCTTACAGATATTAATATGCCGGTTATGGATGGCTATGTGTTAACCCGAACTTTGCGTAACCAAGGGGCTGTTCAGCCTATTTTTGGGGTGACGGCAAGTGCGATGCCTGAGGATGCTCAGCGCTGTCGAGAGGCCGGTATGACGGCACATCTTGCCAAGCCGGTATCCATAGATACTTTACGGGCGATTTTGCAAGAGTATTGCTCTAAGCAGTTACCTTCTTAAGCTGATAAATAATAGTTATGTATTCTGTTGTCGATTGCTGTCATTCAAAAGACAGGGTGAGTTAGCTTAAGATGGGTTGTTTTTAATATTTCAAATAAGTGAGGGGCTAAAAAGATGACAAAGGATATAGAAGAGAGCCGTGGATCTTATGCTATTGATAACTTTCTTAAATTAGATACTCAAAGTAAAAATAATAAGGAGGGCGCAGATGAGGGCTTTGCCTACAGTCAGGATGTTCTTTATAAGCTTTTTGATGGTGATGCAGCAATAACAAAGCAATTTATAAGTACCCTTCTGCTTAGTAATCGTAAAGAATTACTCGCTGCACAGGAGGCGGTTGCTGTCGAAAATTTGCCAGAACTGGCTAGGGTTGCTCACAAGATCAAGGGTGCTGCTAGATTAATTGCAGCTGAACCCTTGATTAAGGCTTGTGAAAGTATTGAGCATTCCGAAGAATTAAAAGAGATGGGGGGGCAGTTAAAAAAATTAGAAGAAGAAATTTATCGTTTGGAGCAGCAATTACATAAGGCTTAAGAAATCTGCAGCAGTATTTTATTTTCTAGAATAATTAGAATAAGACGAGCTTGTTAGAGGTTCATTTTTATTTTTTCATCAGATGGTCAACATAAGAGTTAACTCCTTCTTCTACCGTTAGCATAGCGGCGGTATAGCCTGTTTCACGTAATTTGCTAATATCAGCTTGTGTAAAACTTTGGTATTTACCTTTAAGTGAATTAGGGAAGTCGATATATTCGATTAAACCCTGTGTCACCATTTCTAATAGTGTTAAAGCAGTTGCACCTTGGTGGCGTCTACAGGCATTGACTGTTGCAACAGCTACATCATTAAAGGGCTGTGAGCGGCCGGTACCTAAATTGAAAATGCCGCTTTTTTCCGGATGCTCAAGAAAGTAGAGATTGACTTTGACGACATCTTCGACCGAGATGAAATCTCGACTTTGCATACCATCGTCCCAACCGTCCCAAGCACCAAATAACTGAACTTTACCGTTAGCTTGGTATTGATTGAAATGATGAAAGGCAACGGAGGCCATCCGGCCTTTGTGCTGTTCCTGGGGACCATAAACATTAAAATAACGGAAGCCGGCTACTTGAGCTGATAAGCCTTCGCGTATACGTTGACGCAAAACCTGGTCAAATAAAAATTTAGAGTATCCATAAACATTGAGTGGGCCTTCATGCTGGCGTTCTTCCTTAAAGATGGAGCCTTTGCCATAAGTTGCCGCGCTAGATGCGTATAGCAGTTGAATTTCCTCATGTTGGCAGTAGTCGAGTAAGCTTAAGCTGTACTGATAGTTATTGCTCATCATGTACTTCCCATCGTGGTTCATGGTGTCTGAGCAGGCACCTTGATGCAGAATGGCACTGATTTCGCCTTCAAACTCTCCCGCTAGTAATAAGTCCAAAAACTCATGTTTATCTAAATAATGGGTGATTCCGCAGTCCACCAGATTATGGAATTTCTCACCGTTACTAAGGTTATCAACGGCAATAATATCGTGATGCCCTTTTGCATTTAGCGCTTTAACTAGGTTGGAGCCGATAAAACCGGCGGCGCCAGTCACGACGATAGTCATATATATACCCTTCTGCTTACTATTTAGCGGTATCTGAAATAAGTTTTCAGTGAGTTAGGGAAGATTCAATGCTGTTTTTCAAGTTTAAAAGTGTGGTCAAGCTTGAGTCTGCGATATCAGTTTTTTGTGCTACTTTGCCGCAAGTTTAAACAGCAAATAATTCTTGTTGGCTACAAACAGCGGTGCCCAACTTGCCGACAACTACACCTGCGGCTGCATTGGCCAGACTCATAGCGATCGGCATCGCTAGTTTTGTGGCCAAGGCCAAGCCCAAGGTGGCAATTACGGTATCTCCTGCACCAGAGACATCGTATACCTCACGGGCTAAAGTGGCTTGATGTAACGTCCCTTCATGGTGAAAGAGAGTCATACCCTCTTCGCTCCGAGTAACTAGTAAAGCATCCAGGCTCAATCTTTGGCGGAGTGCTTGCGCTTTATCAACCAGGCTTTGCTCAGATTGCCAATCGCCTATAACTTGACGCAGCTCACTACGATTGGGTGTTAATAAGCTGGCACCAGCATATTTACTATAATCATCGCCCTTTGGGTCTATTAGTACCGGCTTACCTGCTGCTCGGGCCAATTGAATCATGCTGGCCACGTGAGCCAAGCCACCTTTACCGTAGTCGGAAAGAATTACCGCGTCGTGGTTTGCGACGATCTGTTGGTATTCATCCAGTTTTGCAGCCAGTATTTCGTGACTGGGGGCGTTCTCAAAATCTAAGCGTATTAATTGCTGTTGGCGTGCGACGACACGCAGTTTGATGGTGGTGGTGATTTCAGGGTCTCGAGTCAAAGAAACCTTAATATTGGCACAGCTTAATAGCTGTTCTAGTGCATTTGCTGCTTCATCGTCTCCTACTACCGAGAGGAGGGTGGCTTGTCCGCCCAGGCTGGCAATATTTCGGACAACATTGGCGGCACCGCCAGCTCGCTCTTCTGTTCGTTCGATCTTAGCTATGGGTACT
Source organism: Neisseriaceae bacterium TC5R-5 (assembly GCA_020830965.2). Classification (GTDB taxonomy): domain Bacteria; phylum Pseudomonadota; class Gammaproteobacteria; order Burkholderiales; family Chromobacteriaceae; genus Chromobacterium. Next base: position 115,418 of record JACCFC020000010.1, on the reverse strand, counting down.
GGAGCTTCTGGTGAGATACGGGTGGTATCTCCAAACCAGTAGCGATCCAGCATGACGTCGCCGACGACAAGTACCCTGGATTGCGATAGATCTGTGGCTAGTTTGTGACTATCCAGTTTTAGTTCTTGTATTAAGCGCATGACTATCCTTGGCGGCCAATCGTGTGGTATTCGAAGCCTTGCTCTCGCATTAGGGCCGGATCATACATATTACGACCATCAAAAATGAGGGCTTGTTTCAACGTGTGTTTAAGCAGTTCAAAATCAGGAGCACGGAACATTTTCCACTCGGTCACAATTAACAGGGCATCGGCCTGATCAAGTGCGGAGGTCATATCCGGGGCAAAATGGACGCGATTATTACCTGCCATTAAGCTCTGTGCCTCGTCAGAGGCTACCGGGTCAAATGCTAGTATCTCCGCTCCTCTGCGGGTTAACTCAGCAATGATAGTGAGGCTGGGCGCTTCGCGCATATCATCAGTATTTGGTTTAAAAGCTAGTCCCCACATTGCAAAGCGCTTGCCGCTAAGGTTATCTCCAAATCGGGATAATACTTTTTCGACTAATCGTAATTTCTGTTTATCGTTTACTTCTTCGACTGCTTTGAGGACGTGTAGAGGGTGTTGGTGTTGCTGGGCAGTTTGTATTAAGGCCCTGACATCTTTCGGAAAACACGACCCGCCATAGCCGACTCCGGGATATAAGAAGTGATAGCCGATGCGCGGATCAGATCCTATTCCTAAACGAACTTGCTCAATGTCGGCTCCCAAGTCTTCCGCCAGATTGGCGAGTTCATTCATAAAAGAAATTCGAGTGGCCAGCATGGCATTGGCTGCGTATTTGGTCAGCTCCGCTGAGCGTACATCCATAAACAACACACGTTCGTGATTGCGTTGAAATGGAGCGTACAGACGGCGCATGAGGGTAATGGCGTGCTCATCATCTGCACCAATAATGACCCGATCTGGACGCATGAAGTCATCAATTGCTGCACCCTCTTTGAGAAATTCGGGATTAGATACGACACTGAAATCTAATTTAACTCCTCGCTGAACCAGCACTTCGTTGATGGCGTTTTTAACGAGATCAGCGGTCCCAACGGGAACGGTGGATTTATCAATAATGACTTTGTAGCTACTCATGTGCTGCGCAATATTCCGTGCCGCAGTGAGCACATATTGTAAATCGGCAGAGCCGTCTTCGTCTGGTGGAGTGCCGACAGCAATAAATTGAAGATCACCAAAAGCGACAGATGCTGCGATATCTGTGGTAAAGCTTAAGCGACCGGCTGCAACGTTACGGCTAACCATTTCCGCTAGACCGGGCTCAAATATTGGCATCCCACCTTGTTGCAAGATGGCAATTTTCCTAGGGTCCAGATCCAGGCAGCAAACATGGTAGCCTGTTTCTGCTAAACAGGTGCCTGTTACTAAGCCAACGTAACCAGATCCAATAACGGTAATTTTCATAATTTTTCTGTCTCGGCTCGGGAATGCTGAATGTCCTGATTGATTTGCTGCAATACTTTTAAGGGAGCCGACGCACGAGTGATGGGGCGGCCGATGACGAGGTAGTCTGCTCCGGCGGCTAAAGCATCGACTGGAGTCATTACACGGCGTTGATCATCTGTATTGTTATTTAGACGTATGCCAGGGGTAACTAATTGAAAGTCTGCTCCCAATGCTATTTTGAGTTGTGTCGCTTCCTGCGCCGAACAAACCACACCATTTAATCCGCAATCATGGGCGAGAGTTGCCAGGCGCAGAACTTGTTCGGCAGGCGAGGCTTTGATGCCGAGTTCGTTTAGGTCCTCGGCTTCCATGCTGGTTAATACCGTAACGGCGATCAGTAAGGGGGGATGACTAAAATGAGCTAGCGCGTCTCTGGCGGCTTCCATCATACGCCGGCCTCCCGAGGCATGAAGGTCAACCATCCAGACGCCGCACTCAGCCGCTACTTTGCAGGCATGGGCCACGGTATTGGGAATATCGTGAAATTTCAGATCTAAAAATACTTGAAACCCCTGCGCGGCTAGTTTTTCTACCAAGCTTCGTCCGGAGGCGGTAAATAGTTCTTTACCTACTTTGACGCGGCAAGCCAGAGGATCCAGCTGACTCGTGAATTCTAATGTGCTGTTAGCATCTGAAAAATCTAACGCAACAATAATGGGTGAGGTAGGCTGAGCTAAGTCAGCTGTAATGAGCGGGTTCATGTATGCTCCACTGGAGATAGGGCTTGTATCTGTGTTGTCAGAATAATGGTGATCTTATTGAGCTTCTGAACGATTGGGGGTAAAGCTTTCCCATTCTCCGCAGGCGGGACAATGCCAGAAAAATGCACGGGAACGGAAGTTGCAGCATTTGCAGCGATGTACACTCAGGCGCTGAGCATGTTTGAGGATTAGCGCTCTTGCTACCTCGGCATCCAGGCGACCTTCTGGGCTTAATATATCCATCTGGGCTTCGATGAGACGGTAGATGCCGTGTAGGTTAGGGCGAGCATGTACCGCTTCTCGTGTAGCTTCTAGGGCTTTTTCTTCACCTTCATAGGTAGCGATTTTTTGATAGACTAAATCCGTCAGCTCTAGTTGTGGAAAGGTTTTCTGATAGCCGCGTAACAGGGCGATACCCTCTAGCGGTTTATCTAATTGTTCGTAAGCATCGAATAAACGTTCTGCTGCCATTGATAGGTATTCATAATTCTGTTTTTCGATTTCTTGCCAAGCGCTAATGGCAGCTTCCATCTGTCCGGCGCTAAATTCGATATCTCCCATAATTAAGCTTGCTCGTACACATTTACGATTGGCCGTTATGGCTTCTGCGACGTGGTGGCGGGCCTCGCTGATATGAGACTGATACAGTTCTCTTTGTGCCAATTCACAATAAAATTGAGCAACTTCATGCTGAAAAGAATGGGCATCACTCCGTAGTTCCTTAGCGGTACTAATGGCTTTGTGCCAATCGCGATCCTGCTGGTAAATATTGAGTAACTGTTGCCTGGCCAGTAGGCCTTTATGGCCATCTAATAGTTTGAGGAGAATTTCTTCTGCGCGATCTACTAGCCCTGCTTTATGAAAGTCCTGTGCCAACTCGAATAAAATAATATCGCGTTGCTCAGTGTTTAAATCCGGTGTTTCCAGCATTTGTTGATGGAGGTGAATGGCTTTGTCGTTTTCTCCGCGTTTACGGTAGAGTTTGCCCAGGGTGTACTGTAGTTCGGGAGTTGAGGTTTGCTGGCGAGTCACTTCTGCCAGCGATCTAGCGGCAACGTCCGTTTTATCTTCTACCAAAGCATCCAGGCCCTGAAAAAAGCCATCTGGTATCGATTTTGCCTGTTTTAGTACCGTGCGCATATCAATGCGCGCAGCAAACCAGCCCAAGCCAAAAAAGGCGGGAAACAGTAGCAGCCACCATAAATCAAGTTCCAATAGTCATCCTTTTCAAGTTAACGGACATAACCATTTCTGCCGGGGAAGGTGATTTAATTTGCAACGGAGTCACTAGGGTCATTTATCGTTTGCGGAAGAGGAGGGCGGTTGCGTAATTCTTTTTTCAGTTGAGAGATTTCTTTGCGACTACGTAAATAATAGGCCAATGTCGCTAATAGCCCGACTGCAGCACCCACTACAAAGAAGAGCAATAAGAAAACAATAAGGGGAGCTGACCAAGATTGTCCGAAGAATAACTTAAATTCTACAGTGTGGCTGTTTTGCACAGCAACGGTAATCAGAAATATCAGTAATGCTAGTTCGATGATACGAAGCAGGTAGCGCATATCAGCTATCTCACTTGGTTGGTTGGCTGGAGTGCAAGTTTAAACGATAGCCAGCGGCAACCCAAGCTGGAAGTGATAAGGGCAGATAAAACAAACGCCGCAAATTGCGGCGTTTTAACTTTGCTAGAATCATGCGGTAGTGCGATTAGGCTTGAATCTGCTCTAGGAGTGACAGATCAACACGTTCACGCAGCTCCTTACCGGCTTTGAAATGTGGCACATACTTCTCAGGAACCGAGACGCTGGTACCTGACTTAGGGTTGCGACCTACTCGTGGAGGCCGGTAATTTAAACCAAAACTACCGAATCCACGAATTTCAATTCGCTCCCCTTCAGCCAGATTGCGCGCCATCATATCTAAAATGGTTTTGACGGCGAGCTCAACGTCTTTGTAGACCAACTGAGAATTGCGCTCGGCAAGTCGCTCCGACAGCCTAGCGATCAGCTCAGATTTGGTCATCGCGCAATTACTCGTTGGAGCCAGACAGCTTAGCTTTTAACAAGGCACCTAAGTTGGTCGTACCTGCAGAAGTGCTATCAACCGCTACATTTTTCAGCGTGCTAGTCTCTTCTTGCACGTCTTTAGCTTTGATAGACAAGCTGATACTGCGCGACTTCCGATCTACAGCGATAATGATCGTTTCTACTTGATCACCCTCATTGAGAATGCTACGAGCATCTTCAACACGATCACGAGAAAGCTCGGAGGCGCGTAGATAACCTTCAACATCAGAATCTAGTACAACGGTGGCACCCTTGGCATCAACAGCTTTAACCACGCCTTTTACCAATGCACCCTTGTCGTTCATGGCGACGAAGTTATTGAATGGATCGCCTTCCATTTGCTTGATGCCTAAAGAGATACGTTCTTTCTCAACATCAATGGATAGAACCACTGCGTCTACTTCATCACCCTTTTTGAACTTGCGTACGGCTTCTTCACCCACTTCAGCCCAAGACAGGTCTGATAGATGTACTAGGCCGTCAATTCCACCCGGCAGACCAACGAAAACGCCAAAGTCGGTAATGGATTTGATCGCACCTTTGATCTTATCGCCTTTGTTGAAGTTGTCGGCGAACTCATTCCAAGGGTTTGCCTGGCATTGTTTCATGCCCAAAGAAATACGGCGACGATCTTCGTCAATTTCTAGGATCATTACTTCAACTTCATCGCCTACCTGAACAACCTTGGACGGATGTACGTTCTTGTTTGTCCAATCCATTTCAGATACGTGAACCAAACCCTCAATACCTTGTTCGATTTCAACAAAAGCACCGTAATCGGTCAGATTCGTTACCTTGCCAAACAGGCGTGTACTGGCAGGGTAGCGACGGGATAGGCCCACCCATGGGTCTTCGCCCAACTGCTTCAGGCCTAGAGAAACACGGTTTTTGTCTTGATCAAATTTCAGAACTTTAGCTTCGACTTCATCGCCAACCGCCAGCACTTCTGACGGGTGCTTCACACGGCGCCAAGCAAGGTCAGTGATGTGGAGCAGACCATCAATGCCACCCAGATCAACGAATGCACCGTAGTCAGTAATGTTCTTGACGATACCTTTGATGATGGAGCCTTCTTTGAGTGTCTCCAGCAAGGCTTTACGCTCTTCACCCAAGGTTTCTTCCAGTACAGAGCGACGGGAAACTACGACATTATTGCGCTTGCGATCCAGCTTGATCACTTTGAATTCGATATTCTTGTTTTCGTACGGGGTGGTGTCTTTAACCGGACGTACGTCAACCAGCGAGCCTGGCAAGAAGGCACGAATGCCATTGATCATCACAGTCAGGCCGCCTTTGACCTTACCGCTGATGAGGCCAGACAGAATCTTGCCACTTTCCAGTGCTTCTTCCAAATCAATCCATGCCGCCAAGCGTTTTGCTTTTTCACGGGATAGTTTGGTTTCGCCAAAACCGTTTTCTAGTGCATCAATAGCGACAGTGACGAAGTCACCGATAGCGACTTCGAGTACACCTTCATCGTTTTTGAATTCTTCCGCTGGAATCAGCGATTCGGATTTAAGGCCAGCATTTACAGTAACAAAATTAGAATCAACTGCTACCACTTCAGCAGTGATCACCTCACCCACGCGCATATCGTGAAGGGCCAAGCTTTCTTCAAACAGTTGGGCGAAGTTTTCCATAGAGAGGGTGGTCATCAAGCGTACTCTCGGTGTACACCTTGCGGCATACGGGTTAGGGTTGAACACAGGACAGTTTCTGTAGATAGAGCCTGTCCATAAAAAATATTACAGTCAGCTTGCTTGCTTTTCTTGAAACCACATGAGAATTTTTTCGACGGCTTGGTCTACATTCAGCTGTGTGGTGTCGAGTAACAGGGCGTCCGACTCATGACGTAAGGGGGCAATTGATCGGGTGGCGTCACGCACATCCCGATTAATAATGTCCAGCTTAATTTGCGGGAGGTTAGCAGATTCCCCCTTGTTGATCAACTGCTTATAGCGGCGCTCTGCGCGTTCTTCCTGGCTGGCGGTTAAAAAAATCTTGAGTAAAGCCATGGGAAAAACGATTGAGCCCATGTCCCGTCCATCCGTTACCAGGCCGGGCTCGGCACAGAAATCGCGCTGACGCTGCAATAAGGCGGCCCGTACCGCCGGTAAGGCAGCAATCTGAGAGGCGCCATTGCCGATGTGCTCGGCGCGTATCGTGGCACTGACCTCCTTGCCATTCAGCCAGCTGTGGCCATCGATAAACTTTGCCGGCAGGCTGATTGCAGCGGCCGCTACGCGAGTTTCATCATCCCAGGCGATGCTTTGTTGCCGGGTGTGTAAAGCCAAGAGGCGATAGAGGGAGCCGGAGTCTAAGTAATGAAAACCTAAACGATGGGCGACGATGGCGGCAATAGTGCCTTTACCGGATGCCGATGGGCCATCAATGGTAATTATGGGTGTGGTCATGCTGATTCCTGTTGCCATGCGGCCTAACTAAGGTGTTGATTTTATCGTAAGTGGCGTCTGCTGGTACATCAACATCCTGCTAGCTTGCATTGCAACGATTTGCGTTTTAGGCTGACAGCCGGTTACATTTCGTCGCTCACAACGCTGTGTAGGCTTTCCGTTGAGCAGTGTGTGGCTAATGACTCTCTCTCAAAAAAATCTAGCCAGGAATTTTCCTTCTATATGGAACAATTGCATCTCGCCCCAATTTCTCATTTGGCTGGTCGCATCAAGCTGCCCGGCTCCAAAAGTATTTCCAATCGTACTTTATTGTTGGCCGCGTTGTGTGAAGGCACAACGCTTGTGAATGATTTGCTTGATTCTGACGATATTCGGCACATGCTGGATGCCCTTAAGTTGCTAGGAGTATGTGTTGAGCAATTGGGGGAGGGGCGCGATTTTCGAGTGTATGGGGAGGGGGGGCAGTTCCCGGTAAAACAGGCTGATTTGTTTCTGGGTAATGCCGGAACCGCGTTTCGGCCGCTTACAGCAGCGTTGGCGGTGATGCAGGGGCAATATCGGTTAAGTGGCGTGCCGCGTATGCATGAACGTCCAATTGGCGATCTGGTGGATGCGCTGCGTGTAGTTGGTGCACAAATCAGCTATCAAGGCAATCCAAGCTATCCGCCGTTGCTGATTGCCGCAGCTGATTTGCAGGATGGGGGCGTGGTGCCGGTGAAGGGGGACGTTTCCAGCCAGTTCCTTACCGCACTGCTGATGGCTTTGCCGTTGACTGGCGCGCGCTGGACTATCGAGGTAAGTGGCGAGCTGATTTCTAAACCCTATATCGAAATAACTTTGAACCTGATGGCTCGTTTTGGGGTACGGGTAGAACGGCAAGGCTGGGAGCGCTTTATCATTGAAGCAGGGCAGCGCTATGTTTCTCCCGGTTCCATACAGGTAGAGGGTGATGCGTCCAGCGCCTCTTATTTTCTGGCAGCAGGGGCACTGACCGGTGGACCTGTACGAGTGGAGGGGGTAGGCACCGATAGCATTCAAGGTGATGTGAAATTTGCCGAGACTCTGCGCCAGATGGGCGCAACAGTGCAGATGGGCGATAACTGGATAGAAGTCAGTGCTACTGGCAAGCTCAAGGCGATTGATGCTGACCTGAACCATATTCCCGATGCTGCGATGACCATAGCCGTAGCGGCCTTGGCCGCAGACGGCACCACGACCCTACGTAATATTGCCAGCTGGCGGGTCAAAGAAACCGATCGCCTGAGCGCTATGGCAACGGAATTGCGTAAGGTGGGGGCCGTAGTGGAAGAAGGGGCCGATTATATCCGTATCACACCGCCTGCTGTGCTTACTCCGCAAGCGGCAATCGATACCTACGACGATCACCGCATGGCGATGTGCTTTTCACTGGTTTCGCTACTGGGGGTGCCGGTGATCATCAATGACCCCAAGTGCGTCGCCAAGACTTTTCCGGACTACTTTGATGTGCTGGCTTCTTTACGTCAGCCAAGCTGAGGCCGTTTTAGCTGCCGCCACCTTATCCGTCGATAGTTGACGGATAAGGTGGTTTATTCGTCGTTGCCTGCTTCGATAGTGTTAGACGTATCGGTAATGTTTGGCGCGCTGACTGGCGGGGTGCTTGTTTTCGGTACGAGAGCGAGTTCCGCGGCTTTCTTTTCTTCCGGGCTCACCTCACCTGCCGGTTTATTGGTCAGATCAAAGCGCTTGCCACCACGGGCCAGAGACTTGATATAACGTGGTTTGCGGCAGTGGTTGGCAACTACCCGTGAAATCAGCGTCGCTTCAAACTGAGGCAGAGTGGTAATCAGGCTCTCATGTATTCCCAGTGCCAAAGGGCGGAACTGACGGAAAACTTCAAACTTGCTATAGACGTGATCTGCAATCATTTCAGTCTGCTTCTTTTTAGAGAGACTTTGAACGGCAGATTTGAGAGCAGCACCGAGTGCTGTTTCAGTAGTTGGCTTCATGAACTTCTATTCTATCAAGGCGGGGCAGTAAAAGCCGTGTACGCAACGATGTGCTTTGTTGGCAGGAGTCCTGCTGCTCAGCAGACGGTGTAGACGACTACTTAAAAAAGTGACGGAACCATACGGTAGCATCAGTATGCATGTCAAGACTAATCAGCCTATTGCTGATCTGCATCGTGCAGAAGGCACGACGCAGATAAACCGCTAGCTAGCAGTTTATCCGCGCTCCATCAGGGTTTTGTTGCCGGTGGTAAGGCAGGAACTTGTTTGCGTTTACGCCGCCAGTTGCGGAGGCAAGTGAGCAAGTAGAGCAGTGGAATAAATAATAATACCCAAGGCGTGACGACGATCAGAAACTGAATAGCCGCTGCCAGGCTGTCAGCAAAGAGCCTGGTGCCAGAGCGGGCTGCATCTGTGACCGACTCCCAGGTGCTTGCACTATAAGCACCAGTCTTCGCTCTCAACTGCATTGTGATGGTATCGCGTACGACCAACTGCCGAGTGGTGTTCTTGCTGGCAGTGAGTTGATCCAGTTTTAATTGAATCTCCGTAAGATGCTGAGCCACAGCCAATAGCTCGCTGCTTTCCAGGCCGGGCTCATCCAGACGTTTGCGCAGTCTGTCGCGAATATCGGTCAGCGTTTTAATTTGTGAACCAAGGTCAGCCAGACTGTCTGTTTGATCCTGCAACTGTAGCTGGTGTTCGGTAATCTCACCAAAGCGGGCCAAGCTATTCATCCACGTGGCCAATGCCGGCTTGGCCACACTGACTTTCAACTCTGCCGAACTACTGGCCCGGTTGGAAAAAGAGGCGCTGATGATATAGCAACCCGGCATCTGGCATTGCTGCTGTAACTGGGTCCAAGCCTGTTTTTTGCTTGCCTGATCGGCGGTTTCCAGCTCCAGCGAATGACTGACTGCTAAGGAGCGAGTCATCGCACTGGGGTCGGCGACTGAGGACTTGTCCTGCTGACTGGGGGAGGGGGATTGCTCAAACGATTCTGAGCGTTTGCCACAAGCGCTGAGTGCCAGCCCCAGTGCCAAGCAGATCAGAAGTGTATTGCATGTTTTCATCGCGATCTTTCTTGATTCAAAGAAGCTGGCACTGACAGGACTGCGTTTAGTTCGCTCGCTCTTCTAGAATGGCGACCGCCGGCAAGGTTTTACCTTCCAGAAACTCCAGGAACGCCCCGCCACCAGTGGAGATATAACTGATGTCATCGGTGACGCCAAACTGGGCAATGGCCGCTAAGGTGTCACCGCCTCCGGCAATAGAAAAGGCAGGTGCTTTGGCAATGGCTTCGGCCAGAGCCCATGTGCCGCCGCTGAACTGAGCAAACTCAAACACCCCCACCGGGCCGTTCCACACGACGGTGCCAGCTTGGGTAATGAGAGCCGCTAATTCCGCCGCAGAATTCGGCCCGATGTCCAGAATCATCTCGTCGGCGCCGACCTCATCCACCGGCTTAGTCGACGCTGTGGCGGTTTCTGCGAACTCGCGTGCACAGACTACATCGCTGGGTAGCGGCACATGGCCGCCGCGTGCGCGGATTTTGGCGATGATGTGTCTGGCCTGATCCACCAAGTCTGGCTCTGCCAGTGACTTCCCTATCGGTTTGCCCTCGGCCAGCAAAAAGGTATTGGCGATGCCACCCCCGACAATCAATTGATCTACTTTGTCCGCCAGGGCTTCCAGAATGGTGAGCTTGGTTGATACTTTCGAGCCGGCAACAATGGCCAGCAATGGGCGTGCAGGCACTTGCAAGGCCAGCCCCAGAGCATCCAACTCGGCGCTGAGCAAAATTCCGGCGCAGGCTATCGGGGCAAATTTGGCCACCGCATGAGTGGATGCCTCGGCACGGTGGGCAGTACCAAAGGCATCGTTAACAAAAATATCGCACAGCTTGGCGTAAGCGCGTCCTAATGTGTCATCGTTCTTTTTTTCGCCCGGATTCAAGCGCACATTTTCCAGCATCACCACCTCGCCAGCAGCTAAGGCCACCCCTGTCTGCCAGTGATTTACCAGCTTGACCGGCTTATCCAGCAGACTGGCCAAGCGCTCCGCGACAGGCGCCAGGCTGTCTTCCGGTTTAGGGTCTCCCTCCGTGGGGCGGCCCAGATGTGTCATCAACATCACCCCGGCCCCGGCGGCCAGGCAATGCTGGATGGACGGTAGGCTGGCCCGGATGCGAGTGTCGTCGCTGATCTGGCCGTTCTTGACCGGCACATTCATATCCACACGAATCAGCACTCGTTTACCGCTCAGATTTTGCTCGCTTAGCTTATCGAATTTCATGGTTCGCTCTTTCATCTATTGAATTCGGCAGATCAGTGCTTGCTTGTGCCTTCACCGGGCTGCCACACTTTTTACAAAATGGGAAAAAGGCAAAATTGCGTGCGTTACAGCCGCAGATTTTAAATAACTGCAGCCCGCAATGAATACAGTAATCGGCATCTTCACCAGCAATATTGTATTGGTGTTCGCAAGAAGGGCAGTTTTTCTTCTGATAAGCCGAGAGAGCCTCAGTGTAAAGCACTTGCTGTGCTCGCGAACTTTGGCTTTGTTGCAACTCCTGGCGCTTATGCTCCGCATAGCGCTGAAATGCCTGAATCATTCGCATGCCGGCAAAAACCGTAAGCGCAATCCCCACGATCAGGCGCACGTACCCCCCAAAACTCGGCAGGTACGGTAATAACTCCACAAAAAAGGCAAATAGGCTGAACAGACCAAAACCGTACACGAAGAACCAATAGCGGTGCTGACGGTAACGGATAAACAACCATACTGCCAGTAATAGCAAGGGCAAGACTACTGCCAGACGTAAGGCGAACACTTTGAGCTCAAAGCTTTGCAATGCCTGTTGATATTGCTGATAGGCATGCTCTTTATGTTGATCCATTCGCAGCGTCAGGCTAGTTTGCTGCTGCCGAAGTGTGATCAGTTGCTGATTAAGTTGATCTTCCTTTTGTTGCCAGCTCAGAATCTGTGCCTGCAACTCGTCCAAGGCGAGTGTGCGGCGCTTCACCTCGATGTGCTGATTGGCATCGCCGCTCACCTCGCTGCTGGCTAGCCAATTGGCCAAACCTTTGCGCTGAGTTTGATAGTGACGTTCCAACTGCGCGCGGGTCTCACTCAGCAACTCCTGTTTGTTTTGTAAAGACTTAGTCTGCTGCTGCAGTGCTGTGTGCTGCTGCTCCAGCGCTGCTACGCCCGCCTGTTTCTCAAACACACTCAATTTCGGCGGCCCACCTTGGGGGACGTAAAACAGGTCACTAATTACCAGATTGCCCAGAGCGATTAAAAAACCAGCAAAGACCAGTGCTACTAACCAGGATGCTAAGCGTATCCATTTTTCTGGACGAGACAGGCTTTGTGTGCTTGACATGGGTGGTTCCATTATTCAAGGGTAAGGAAAATGATGGCTAGTGTAGCGTAGAGTTGGTGTGCTTACCTATTGGGCATGCTGCCTGCGCACATTGGCTGGTTTGGTGGCCTCTAGCAGCACCCCCTACTTTTGGTGGATTGCTATCTGCTCAATGGCAAGCTAAGGTGCGCTCACCTTGCGTAATATTGACCTCCATGAGCCTACCTTTCCACGAGCAACCTCCTGTAGCCGCTACCGCCTTACCCCTTAAAAGCCTGTCCAGTAAATTGCTGGCTTTAACAATACTCTGGCTGTTACTGGCGATGACTTCTATTGGCTATACGCTGATTCTGTCCTGGCAGCAGGAAGGCGGCGCGGCAGCCATTAATGACGCCGGTAGCCTGCGCATGCGCAGCTATCGGCTGGCACTATTACTGAATCAGCAGAGCCCGCCAGTGGCTATTGCCGCAGAACAGCGACGCTTTGAAAACACCCTAGCGCGTTTGCTGCATGGTGATCCCGCCCGCCCCTTATTTCTGCCGGACAAGCTGGAGGTGCATGCGCAGGCACGAGATATTGTGCAGCAGTGGCGACAACATATCCTGCCGCTGCTGGCCACCTCTTCGCCGTCTACATTGCCTACTGGGCAACTGGAGAAGCTGGTCAACAGTATCGATCAACTGGTCTGGTTGATCGAAGAAGACAATGCTCATAACACCAGGCTGTTGCGGCTGTTTCAGATGGCCTTGATGGTGATGGCTGTTGTGGGTGCCATGCTGATGATGTATCTGCTGTTTTTGCTGGTTATCCGTCCGCTTAAGGCTTTGGGTACCGGTATTGCGCAGATACACGATGGCGAATTGTCGGCGCGGGTGGCGGTGGTGGGCAATGACGAATTTGCCCACCTTTCTGCGGGCTTCAATCAGATGGCCGAACGATTACAAGAGCTATACGGCACCCTCGAAGAGAAAGTGCAGCAAAAAACCCGCTCGTTGGATGAGAAAAATCGCCAGTTGACGGCTTTGTTCAGCGTGACAGCGTTTTTGCACGAGTCACAGCAGCTTGAGCCGATGTGTGCTGGTTTTATTGAGCGGCTGGTTGCGCTGACGCAGGCCGATGCGGCCAGCATTCGTCTGGTCGATCGGCAGCGCGGCAAGCTGGAACCGCTGGCACAGCAGGGGCTACCGGAGGAGATGAGTAAGTCGTACGACTGTACTCATATCGATAGCTGCTATTGCGGCGCGGCACTGGAGCAGGAACTGACCGTTATTCGCCTGTTTCCACAACGGTCAGATGGAGTAACCGTACAGCACTGTGTCCGCGCCGGTTTTGCCGATGTTTTCCTCTTTCATATCCGCCTGAACCAGCAGAATATCGGCTTGTTTACCCTCTACTTTCGTCAGCCTAGGACGTTTGCTGCTGCCGAACAACTGTTGATAGAAACCCTCTGCAAGCAACTGGGCGTCGCGATTCAGAACCTCAGGCTGGCGGCACGTGATCGACAGTTTGCGGTGTCCGAGGAGCGTAATCTGCTGGCGCAGGGCCTGCATGACAGCATTGCGCAATCGCTGTCTTTTCTGAACTTGCAGGTGCAAATGTTGGAAAGTGAATTGCAAGATAGCCACAACGACACCGTGCAGCAAACGCTGACCTTTATCAAAACCGGAGTGCAGGAGTGTTATGAAGATGTGCGTGAGCTATTGTTGAACTTTCGCACCCGCCTGAACAAAGAAGACTTCCCGGAGACTGTGCATAAGCTACTGCAACGTTTTGAACAGCAGGCACAAGTACTCACCCAATGCCAGATACGCGGAGAGGGCCTGCCGCTTAGCCCCGAACAGGAGCTGCAAGTGATTTTTATCCTGCAAGAAGCTTTATCCAATGTGCGCAAGCATGCGCAGGCACAGCGAGTAGAGATTGATATCGAAAATCGAGAAGATTTTGTGATGCGTATCCGTGACGACGGTTGCGGTTTTGATCTCACGCGCCTGGCGCTCCTGCCGAGTTGCCACGTCGGTTTGGCCATTATGCAGGAACGGGCCGCACGTATTCAGGCCCGTATTGAGTTTGCTCAGGCTGATAAGGGCGGCACCAGTATCACCCTTACCTTACCCCATACCGAAAGACATGTAGCATGAGTTCTAGCATTCGTATTTTATTGATTGATGACCACACCCTGTTTCGTAGTGGCCTGAAAGCGTTATTACAACGCCAGCAGGATTTTGAGATTGTCGGCGAAGCGGCCGATGGGCTGGAGGGGGTGAAGCAGGCCGAACTGCTGAAGCCGGATGTGGTGCTGCTGGATTTGGATATGCCCGTGATGCATGGCCGTGATGCGCTGGTGCAGTTGCTGATCTCGCAGCCACAGCTCGCCATTCTGATGCTGACCGTGTCGGAAGACGGGGAGGACTTGGCTGAGTGTATGCGACAGGGGGCACGTGGTTATCTGCTGAAAAACATCCATGCTGATTTTTTGCTTGCCAGCATTCGCCGTGCCGTGGCGGGGGACAGTGTGCTGTCGCCAGAAATGACCGCCAAACTGGTGGCGCGGCTGCGCCAGCCGGATGTTGCGCCGCAGAATGCCGAGTTAGCCAGCCTGACGCCGCGCGAACGTGAAACGCTCAGCCATTTGGCTAAAGGGGTCAGCAATAAGGAAATCGCCCGTGCGTTGGAATTGGCTGAAAGCACTGTAAAAGTGCATGTGCAGAATATTTTGCGCAAATTGAACCTCAGCAGCCGGGTGCAGGCAGCGGTGTATGCGGTGGAGCGTGGTTTGGATAAAAATTCGCATTAGTGCCGCCTTGTGTGGGGTGCTTGATACCACTTGGCTTAGTTTCTAAAGTATGTCATCACGCTAGAACGGTTCTTATTCTAGCTCCCGAAACCAGCAATGGATCAGTCTGCTCGATTGGCCTTTGTCATTGCATGTCCTACCCGGGGCAGGTCGTGGTGTCAGGTCTTAAGAGCCGCTAACCCTCCCCGATCCAGCGTTGCACCTCCTTGCTCCAGGGCTCTTCATGAAACTCAACTATTTATTTGCGATCAACAAAAAACCTCATCTAGCAGACATCAAATGGAAATGAATCAAATGCTGCTAGATGAGGCCTGTACGTTACTTTGCTCCAGCCTTATTGGATAAAGGCTTGGCAGGTTTTGTCGGCTTGTTTGAAGAAGAGGTTTTTTATTTCACCTCCACATTTTTAAATACCGCTTTAGTTAATTTATTAACATCGTGCGATGTGACAGCTAAACCAATATAAGCTTTATCAGATACTGTAATAAATTGACTCGTTCCTAATTGTAGCCAGCTGATATTATCTTTAGAATAATAGGCAGTAAATAAATTGCCCGCCTTTACTAGCCTTAGCCAAATGCTCGCTGCTTGGCCGCCTGTGATAAAAGAGTTCGTTCCCTGACCATCTGCTTTTCTGTGTTGAAAAGAAATACCTGAGCCTGCGGTAATAGCAAGCATGGCATTGCTTGTATTTGCAGCCAAACTCGAGCGTATCATTAACCCAGCTTTTGCCCAGTTATTGGTATTGTCAAGGCTCACAACTTGAGTCGTTATTGTGATGTTTTCGCTTATTTCTTTATAGATAAAACAAAATTCATCATTTGTCCCTTCTATATCAGCACCTGCGGCCTGTAAAGTAAATGTATTGGAAATGTCTTCGTATAAAAATGAACTGGCTATCCGTAGATTGCCAATATCCACTTTTTTCCATGGTAAAGGCAGGGCTCTTTTTATCTGAGCTTCTTGAAATACAGCTTTAGTGCTTTTGTTTGCATCATGAGAGGTAACCGCCATACCTACATAAACTTTATCTGGCATATTTATTGATGTCGTCGCACCAATCTGCAGCCATGTATTATTATTTTCTGAGTAATAAGCGCTAATGCTATTGCCTTGTCTACGAATTTTCAACCAAATTTCTGCGGATAAACTACTTGCTATAATGGCTTTTGTCGCCTGTCCGGAAGTGATTCTGGACTGGAAGGAAACCCCATTGGCTGCGGTGAGAGCGATCATTGCATTGCTCGCATTATTGGCCGTGCTTGAGCGGATCATAAGGCCTGCCTTCGACCATGGATTAACTAAGTCGAGGCTTTTTATTCGAGCCGAAAACTCCACGTCCCCATAGATTTCCTGATAGACAAAATTGAATTCGTCCTGAGTTCCCTCTATGTCTTTACCCGCGCCTTGAACACTAAATTGCGCATTCGACGATTGATACGAAACAATACCCCCTCCGACCCCAATATCAATTCTTTTCCAAGGGTCTGGTATTATATTTTCAGGATTAGTAGAAGGTCTTATCCGTAAGACAACACAGGCATGAGGAGCAATATTAATACTATAATTATCCATCTCAGCAGTAAGATCTTTGTGTTGCCACAAATCTCTTACAGTGGCATAGCCTTTTATCCCTATATCGTAGAAACTGATATTTCTTGTTTGTACGGTATTTTCTCTGTTAAATAAAGTGACAATCCAATCGCCATTACTGAGTTGCCCTCTCCATATTTGACTATTTACGGATTTTGGATCATACGATAGCGGCATGCCAACAAAGCCATCTTCGTTAAGGGCTAATAATTCACGGTTTTGATAAAACCATAAATTAGCCCCGATCGTATTTGCCTGATCGGCTATACTCAAAGGCCCACCTGCGACAAGGTGCATGGAGATGACAGATTTTTTTTCATCATCATTGGTAAAGGTATGAAGACGTATAAAATCACCATCAAGAAGAATTTTTCCACGCCCGGAAATTTTAGAGAAATAGGCAAAGCCATCCATTGCATTTTCATACTGTGACCAACCATCAAATTTTTGGCCTCTTTTTAAATAACTAAAACGTTCCCAAGTCCCTTTGTTACAGTCTTCATTTATGCGGATCATATCTGCATATTTTGATTCAGTAGCACCATCATTTGTAAGATTAGGCATTGCGAGGCTTAAAAAAATGCCATGCGTATCACATTCTTCACGCATCCAGCGGAGTGCTATGTCGTAATGTGAATGAGGGCGATTTTGAATACCTACGTATCCGAAATTTTTATCATATCCCGTTTCATACCAGGATAAAAAATCGACACGTAAAAATTTAACATTCATCGCTGCGTAATGCTGAATATAACCTTTTACATATTCCTCTGCTCCTGGTCTATCTACTTGCACCCAGGTGAATGACCGTGCATTCTCTGTTACATTCATAATACTAGACAGAGGAATATTGGTGCCTTTGATTTTTATTCCGCTGTTGGCGGCTGCTCTGTTAATCCATAAGGGGTTATCATATATTCCAAATTCCATTCCTTTATTGTGTAGATATTGTGACCACCATGCATAGTTGTTTTTCCATTCTGCTGAATGTCGAGTTCTATAACCAAATTCATTATGGTCTACATCACCCCAACCATCTATGCAAACCATTTTGTAGCCATACGATAATAAATTATTAGCCACCCAATCGATATTGGCTTTCCATTCTGCCTCAGGAATGAAGCTGTTATGGCTAAAGCAATATTCGTAGGGACTCCAATATAAAGGTGATTTACGATTGTTCTGAAATAGTGTTTGATTTGAGAGCATAGTATTTGCCTCGTTTGATAGTATATTAGCGTTTTGCATGTTTATTCACTTTCAAAATTTAATTAATGGGTTTTTGTGCATTCATGATCACATGATTGAGTTTTTGCGCGTGAGCATATTAGATAATATGCTTTAGGATATTTTATAAATTCACCACCTTTCTTGATTAAAAGCTAAAAATGGTTTTGTTTTTGAATTTAAAATGACGTTGTTGTGGTGAGAGTAGGCAAGTGGAGGGGGGGCAGAAAGGGGAAGCCTGTCACTAGCCGCCATCTGAAGTAGAAATACAAACATTTAAGCCTGTGGGTGCCTCTAAAACCTTGCCCACCAAAAATTTAGTGTTCAAAAATCAATCGCTTATGTAGTGGTTTGGTTTTTCGAAGTGTTTCCCTCTAAAGAGCGCGTTCGTGGCTACTTGCACCTTAGGTGGGAAGGTGAACATCCTCAGGGATGCCCATTCGATGAACATCTTGACACCTCCAGCACAAGCCAATACGCTAGCCGGCGTGCCGTCATACCAACGGCATTCGGGTTTAGACACCCGAGCCACAAGCGGATAAGCCAGCCTTATTCGTGACTGTGCCATTGCGTGCCCACCGGGCAGGCCGTGGCGCTGGGCCTTCGGGCCACCGGCTCTTGTGGACGGGTGTCTAACTGTGTCATGTGTCTGCCCCATCTGCTCAAATGCAGATGGGGGCCAGCTAAATCAGTTAGGAGCCATGCCATGTCAACACCGTTAGACAATAACCTCACTCCTCTTGCCGCCCGTCAGGCGGTGCATGATCTCAATCTGGAATTAGGTGCGTTGCACCGTCTGCATCAGCAATTGCTGCCCGGACAGCCGCGACTGGATGTTCATCTACAGCGTGCCCGCGGTTACCAACAAGCTATCGCCAGTACCTTAGGTGAGAACGTGAAAATCCTCAGCGACACCCATTCGGCACTGCAAGTGATGTTGCAATGTTTACGCAAGCTGGAAGATGACAAGCTATTAGCCTGCGAAGTCAGGGTATTGCTGGAGCCGTTTGAACGGCAGATGGATGGGGCGGTGTAGGAGTTGGAAGCGATGGTGTAGGGATACACCACCCCATCGTCCCACCACCGCACCACCGTAAAACGATAAACGCCCGGCCCCGTAGAGACAAGGCATGCCTTGTCTCTACGATGATGATGAACATTTCGGTTATGGCGCCGCATGCCGGTAATGCCATTGCTCCAGCCAGGGGGAGACGCGGTAACGGCTTTCACCATAGCTATCGGCCAGGTGGCGCAATACCTGACGCACAAAGCCATAGCCGATCTGCTCGCCCCAATGTAGCGGGCCTTGTGGATAATTCACTCCCAGACACATCGCGGTATCGATATCCTCGGCGCTGGCCAATTGCTGCTGTAAGGCATCGCAAGCCTCATTCACGAGCATGGCGACGGTGCGGATAAGCGGCAGGCCGGCACAGTTCGGTAAATGTATCAGTTGGATGCCGGCGGCCTGCAATAGGCCATAAGCCGCCGCTTGTGCCGATGGTGTGATCGCGCTACTGGTCTGCACTGCCAGATAGCCGGTTTGGCGGTAGTCCAACGCCAAATCCACCAGCACCACATTGCTTAAGCCCTGCTCTAGTGCATAGCGATCAGCAGAGCGGCCATCGCTGACGGCGAGATAAGCGCCAGCGCTGCGGGCAACCCAGGCTTGTTGTGCCTGCTGTTGAGTAAACGCGATGCCTTGTTGTTGTAGGCGCTGTGCCAGTGCCTGACCAGCCGCCGTGCTCAGATTGAGGGCGATGTCGTCAGGGCAGGGTTGTGCGGTGACGGTCTTGGGGGTGAAGGCCGGGGCCTCGGCATCGTAGCGATGGTAGCCACGGCCGCTTTTACGCCCCAGCCAACCGGCATTTACCTGTTCCTGTTGCAAGAGCAGCGGGGTGTAGCGTGCATCGTAAAACAGTGCTTGCCAGATGGATTGATTCACCGCCAGATTGACGTCCAGACCAATCAGATCCATCAGTTCGAAAGGCCCCATGCGAAAGCCGCCGCTTTCGCGCAGCAGCCAATCCAGTGTGGCGCAGTCGGCCACATTTTCCTGCTGCAAGCGCAGGCTTTCCAGATAAAACGGTCGGGCGATACGGTTAACGATAAAGCCTGGGGTGGAGCGCGCCATGACTGGGGTTTTGCCCCATTGGCGTGCGGTGGCGTGGAGTCGTGCCAGGGTGGGCGGGTCGCTGGCCAGGCCGCTGACAATCTCTACCAGTGCCATGACGGGGGCCGGGTTGAAAAAGTGCATGCCGGCCAGCCGGCCAGGTTGTTGTAGTGCTGCCGCAATCGCGGTGATGGAGAGGGAGGAGGTGTTGCTGGCAAACAGGCAGTCGGGCCGTACCAGGGTTTCCAGAGCACAAAACAGCGCTTGTTTGGCGTCCAGGCGTTCGACAATCGCTTCGATAATCAGGCTGCTATCGGCCAGTTGCGCCAAGGTTTCCGCACTGCTGATCCGTGCGGCGGTTTGCGCAGCGTGCTGGGCGGTGAGTTTGCCCTTGCTGACCAGCCGCTCCAGTTGCTGCTGAATATGCTTGACCGCTTGGCTGGCGGCGCTGGTGTTGACGTCGTATAACTGCACCGGGTGCCCAGCCTGGGCGGCGACCATGGCAATGCCCCGGCCCATGATGCCGCCGCCAATGACGGCAACGCTTTGTGTGCTGAGAAGTGCTGGCATATTGATCCTTTACTGAGTTGACGGCTTAGCGCCGCTAACAAACCGCCTGATCCCGTGTGGCGCCTCCTTGCCGTACTACTGGTACTGTCTGCGTTGGCGCACCTTGGCTCAGGGGCTTTGCGAGCTTTTGTTAGCAGCTCTTAACGTCCCAGCCACTGTGGCGGGCGTTTTTCCAGAAAAGCCGCAATGCCTTCCTGGCGGTCGGCGCTGGCCGCCAGTGTGACAAAGTGGGCGCGCTCCAGTGCCAGCCCGGCCGCTAGCGGGGTTTCTGCCGCAGCGAGTAGCGCCGCTTTGGCCAGGCGTAGCGCCAGCGGTGCTTGAGTGGCGATGGTGCCGGCCAGCTCGCGTGCCCGGCTCAGGCATTGTTCGTCAGCGGTGACTTCTGCTACCAGCCCGGCGCGCAGCGCTTCGGTGGCGCGGATGATTTCGCCGCTGAGCACCATTTTCATGGCAAGTGCTTTGCCGACACTGCGTATCAGTCTTTGGGTGCCACCTGCGCCGGGGATGATGCCGAGCTTGATTTCCGGTTGGCCAAAACCAGCCGATTCGCCAGCGATGATGATGTCGGCGTGCATCGCCAGTTCACAACCACCACCAAGCGCATAGCCGCAGACCGCGGCGATCAGTGGTTTGGGAAAGCGGGCAATATCGGCAAAGCGTTGTGGGCGTTGTTCCAGCAGCACGGCTGGCATGTCTTTGCTGGCCATTTCGTTCAGGTCTGCGCCGGCGGCAAAGACTTTTTCACCCCCGCTGAGCAGAACCACCCGCACGGCATCATCCTGTTCGGCTTGTTGCAGCAAGGTGACTAGGGCATTCAGTAGCGGGGTGGAAAGGGCGTTGCGTACTTGTGGACGGTTGAGCGTGATTTCCAGTACGCCCTGTTCCGGGCCACTACAGAGCAGCAGCGAGGGGTCGGGGTGATAGTTCATGGTTTGTACATCCTGCTTGGTGGCATGGTTGGAAGCGGCGGCACAATCCAGTGACAAGATTTGGGCAGCACGCTGGCTCATTATGCCAAACGCAGCAGGTGACGGGCATGAAAATTACAAAGCGATGTGATGGCGAGTTTATTCGCTATCTGCCTGATGGGTGGGGGCGGCCTGCTGGAAGGCGGGTAGTTGTTCGCAATGCGCCACAATGCGTTGAATCGTCGGCATCTCATCCAGTGCGCAGTTGAAGCGCCGCGCATTGAAGACTTGTGGAATCAGGCAACAGTCTGCTAGGCCGGGAGTGTCGGCATGGCAAAAATGGCCAGTTCGGGCATCGTCTGCTAGTAGTTTTTCCACGGCCAGCAAGCCTTCCCGTATCCAGTGCTGGTACCAGATGGTTTTTTGCTCTGGCGAAATATTTATTGTGCCAGTCAGATAGTTCAGTACGCGCAGATTATTCAGTGGGTGAATGTCACAGGCAATGGTGTGCGCAAGGGCACGGACGCGAGCGCGGTCAAGAGGGTTGCTGGGTAGCAGCGCCGGTTCAGGGCAGATTTCTTCCAGATATTCCATGATGGCCAGTGACTGGGTTAGCGTATCCCCTGACGCGGTTGCCAGGCTGGGTACGATGCCGAGCGGGTTGATGGCGCGATAGGCTGGCAGATGCTGCTGACCGCCGTCTTTGAGTAGGTGTACCGGTATCGCTTCATACGCTATCGCTTTCAGATTGAGGGCGATACGCACGCGGTATGCGGCGGAACTTCGAAAATAAGTGTAAAGCTTCATCGGCGGCTGTTCCAGGTGTTGACATGCTTGGGCATGAGCGGCGGGTTTATTTGCGTAGCACTGCCCGCCGTCAGCATCAGGCGGAATAAGGTTCCACACGCTGTGAGATGGCACCAAACAGGCTATGCCCGTGATGGTCGTACATGGCAATCGTCACGGTGTCGCCAAATTTCAGGTAGGGCGTTTGCGGGGCGCCGGTTTCGATGGTTTCGTACATGCGCACTTCGGCCAGGCAGCAATAGCCTACGCCGCCATTGGCAATCGACGAGCCGTGCAGATTGCCCTGTTTATTGGAAACGGTACCGGAGCCGATGATAGAGCCGGCGGACAGTTCGCGTGTTTTGGCCAGATGGGCAAGCAGTTGGGGGAAGTTGAAAGTCATATCCTGACCGGCATTGGCTTGTCCAAACAGCTTGTCGTTGATGTGGACGGTTAAGGGGCGATGCACCTTGCCGTCCTGCCAGTCGTCACCGAGTTCGTCCGGGGTAATCGCTACCGGGCTGAACGCTGAGGCTGGTTTGGATTGCACAAAACCGAAGCCTTTTGCCAGTTCTGCCGGGATGAGGTTGCGCAGAGAGACATCATTCACCAGCATCAATAAGCGGATGGCTCCCAAAGTTTGTTCCGGCCCGGCTCCCATTGGGATATCGCCGCTGATCACCGCAATTTCCGCTTCCAGATCAATGCCCCAGTCTTCTGAGCGTGCCGCAATCGGGTCACAAGGGCCGACAAAGGCATCTGAGCCGCCCTGGTACATCAGCGGGTCAGTCCAGAATTCGGCAGGTAGCTCGGCCCCTCTGGCACGGCGTACTAGTTCCACGTGATTAACATAGGCCGAGCCATCTGCCCATTGATAGGCGCGTGGCAGCGGGGAGTGGCAGGCGGCGGGGTTGAAAGGTTCGGCAGCGCTGAGTACGCCATCATTCATCGCGGCATAAACGGCTTGTAGCTTTGCCTCCAGCGATGGCCAGTTATCCAGTGCCTGTTGCAGGGTGGCGGCAATGCTCGGTACCGGCTGGCAATGGCTTAATGCGCGGTTGACGACGACCAGAGTGCCATCGCGCCCCCCTCTTTTCAGCGTAGCGAGTTTCATGATTCATTCCTTTTGAGTAGTAGTGCCAATCTTGCAACCGGTAATAAAGTCGTGACTGAGTAGATGGTGCTTATCCTGGTGCGGACACAGTGGCGGTATGGCGTGCGGTGACAGCACCGTAGATCAGAATCAGCACGATGGCGACCGAGGGTAGCGCAAACGCCTGGAAAAGGATGCTCTGGCTCCAGTGAAGCCGGATCAGTTCGCCGCCAAGTACCGGGCCGATTACCGAGCCGATGCGCCCGATACCGAGACACCAGCCCACGCCGGTCGTACGTAAGCTAGTAGGGTAATAACTGGCGGCCATGGCGTTGATGGCCGGTTGACCACCGACAACGGTAAAGCCAGCGATAAACACCACGGCAAACAACAGCGCTAGCGATGCAACCGAATGGCCGATCAGGGCGATGGAACAGGCCGCCACAATAAAGCATGGCAGCAGAATCCGTTTAAACCCGGCCCGGTCAATCAACCATCCCATTGCCAGTGTCCCCACCGTTCCCCCCAACTGCAGGGTGGCGCCGACCAGTACGGCCTGTTCAAGACTCAAGCCGACTTCCTTGGCAATGGTTGGTAGCCAATTGGCAAGAAAATACAGGGCAAGCAGATTCATAAAGCTCATCGCCCATAATGTGAGGGTGCCGCGTGAACGCCCGCCCCGGAAAAGCTCGATGACCGGGGCGCCGCCTGTTTTGGCTTCGCGTATCACAAATTGGGCATGGGTGGGAATCTGCCGGTCAGGGAGCAGACGGCGCAGAAGCGGCGCCATTCTGGCGGGGTCGGCACTGGTGAGCACTTGAAACTGAATCGATTCGGGCAGGTAGCGCAGCATGGTCATACCGAGCAGCAGCGGTAAAGCCCCGCCAAGGTAAAATACGGATTGCCAACCAAACGCGGGTATCAGCAGCGCCGCAATAAGGCCTCCCAGCATTGCACCAACGGTAAATCCGCACGAGATCAGCATCATGATAAATATCCGCCTGCGCTGGGGGCTGAACTCACCACATAAGGCCATGGCATTGGGCATGATGGCTCCCAGGCCAAGCCCGGTGATAAAGCGGATAATCATCAGTTGTTGCAGTGTGCGGCTCAAAGGCGTTATCAGCATGCAGACCCCAAAAAACAAGGTGGCCGCAATCAGAACTGGACGGCGGCCGATTTTGTCGGACAGCACACTGAAAATCAGCGAACCAAGCAGCAGTCCAAACAGACCTGCCCCGAACACCGGCCCTAGCGAGGCCTTGTCCAGCCCCCATTCCTGCAGTAGTGCCGGGGCGACATAGCCCATAGCCTGGACGTCAAAGCCATCAAGAACCATGCAGATGCCACATAAGATCAGCACCGTCCATTGGAAGGTGCCGATAGGGCTGCCATCAATCAGTTGGACGATGTCAATTTTGGTATTGGAATGCACATTTCCCTCCTGCCATTTGCTGGCTATCTCATTGCAGGCTGACGATTATTCGATGGCGCTGCCATCGTGCATCCAGCGTGCATGCTGCGGCGCTCGCCGGGTTTGTGACCATTCGTTCAACATCTCCCACTTCACGGCATCCAGCCGACGACTCATGGTCGGGGTTGCAGTATTGACGGCGAGTTCAAGCCGATGGCCACTGGGGTCAAAAAAGTAGATAGATTGAAAAATGGTGTGGTTGATTGGCCCGATGACGCTAATCCCGTCTGCTTCAAGCTTGGCCTTGACCTCAGCCAGCACATCCACGGATGCCACTTCGAGTGCCAGATGCTGCGTCCATACCGGGGTGTTCTCATCACGCCCCATGGGCGGCTTGGTAGGCAGTTCAAAGAAGGCCAGGATACTGCCGCCGCCGGCATCCAGAAAAACATGCATGTATGGGTCGGGTTCCTGTGTGGATGGCACCTGATCCTCCGCAATCGCGAGGACGAAATTCATGCCCAGGTATTTCTGGTACCACTCGACAGTCTGCTTGGCATCCTTGCAGCGGTAAGCGACATGGTGAATCTTTTTGATCAGGCTCATGATGGTCTCCAAAGCGGTGGAAGTTCGTCCCGGTGAGGTCAACGCGTATTGCTGAGTAGGGATGGCTAAGAGCCGCTAACACCCTCCTGATCCAGCGCTGCACCTCCTTGCCGTACTACTGCTACTGTCTGCGTCGGCGCGCCTCGACTCAGGGATTCTTCGAGGTTTTGTCAGCGGCTCTAATTAAACGCGGGCACAATATATAATTCAAACCGTTTTTTATGATTGATTAAGAAGAAAATCCGATGAATGTCACTCTCCGGCAACTACGTGCATTTATTGCCGTGGCCCGCACCGGTAGTTTTACTTTGGCTGCAGAAAGCCTTTTTGTCACCCAGTCGGCTTTATCCGGGTTGATCAAAGAGTTGGAGCAGGTGCTTGGGCTGCGTGTGTTTGAGCGGACGACACGCCGCATTCATCTTTCTGAGATGGGGCGAGAACTGTATCCGCTGCTTGAGAAAATTGTGCAGGATCTGGACCGGGTGCTTGGCGATGTGGCAGAGCGCAAAGCTTTAAAGGCCGGCTTGGTACGTATCGCTGCGCCGCAATTGCTGGCGTCCACCCTGCTACCGGAAGTGATCGCCGCCTATCAGGCCACACACCCCGACATTCAGGTCAAGCTGGTGGATTCCGCTGTGGAAAGCATTCTGTCGCGGGTATTTTCCGGCGAGGTGGATTTTGGGATCGGGCCTGAGCGGGATGCCAATTCCGCTATCGCGACGGAAACCCTGTTCGAAGGCCGATTTATCGCGGTCTTTCCACACGGGCATTCGCTGACTGCATTAACAGAAGTGCACTGGCGCGATCTGCTCGCCTACCCCTTCATTGCCTTACAGGGCCAATTTACTGAACGGCTGCTGATGGATTTGCGTGCCGCCAGTGGCGAATTGAATTTTGCCCCCAGCAGCGAGGTGGCTTTCATGTCCACGGCGCTGGCTATGGTGAATACAGGGCTGGGCGTCACCGCTTGTATCGCTTACGCCCGCACCCTCGTTGAACGTTATCAGCTGGAATGGCGTCCGTTAATTACCCCAGTGGTGCGCCGACGTTTTTTTACCTTCACGCACCAGCACCGCTCGTTGACACCGGCTGCTGAGAGCTTCCAGCACTTTATCTGCCAGTATGTCGCTGAGCGTCCGCAGCTATTCTGCTGAGGTGGGCTTCAGTTACTGAAGGCCGCAATGCCGGTAATGGCGCGGCCCAGTATCAGCGCGTGGATGTCATGAGTCCCCTCATAGGTATTGACCACTTCCAAATTCACCAAATGACGAGCGATGCAGAATTCGTCGGAAATACCGTTGCCGCCTAGCATATCGCGGGCGGTGCGGGCAATCTCCAGCGCTTTGCCGCAGGAGTTACGCTTGATGATGGAGGTCAGCTCTACCGGTGCCTGGCCTTGTTCTTTGAGGCGACCTATCCGTAAGCAGGTGTATAGCCCTAGTGTGATTTCGGTCAGCATATCCGCCAGTTTTTTCTGGATCAGCTGATTCGCTGCGAGCGGGCGTCCGAATTGCTGGCGCTCCAGGGTGTATTGGCGTGCGGTTTGATAGCAGGCTTCGGCCGCGCCCAGTGCCCCCCAGGCGATACCGAAGCGGGCAGAGTTCAGGCAGGTGAACGGGCCTTTTAGGCCGCGTACATCGGGGAAGGCGTTTTCTTCCGGGCAGAACACCTCATCCATCACCACTTCGCCGGTGATGGAGGTGCGCAGGCCGATCTTGCCGTGAATGGCTGGGGTGGAGAGGCCTTGCCAGCCTTTTTCCAGGATAAAGCCGCGAATCTCGCCGGCATCATCCTTGGCCCACACCACAAAGACATCGGCGATAGGGCTATTGCTGATCCAGGTTTTGCTGCCGCTTAACTGGTAGCCACCAGCCACTTTGCGGGCGCGGGTGTCCATGCTGCCAGGGTCGGAACCGTGATTAGGTTCGGTCAGGCCAAAGCAACCTATCCATTCTCCTGTTGCCAGTTTAGGCAGGTATTTTTGTTTGCAGGCTTCGTTGGCAAACTCGTAAATCGGCAGCATCACCAGCGAAGATTGCACACTCATCATTGAACGATAGCCGGAGTCGATGCGCTCTATTTCGCGGGCAATCAGGCCATAGCACACGGCATTCATGCCCGTGCCGCCATAAGCTTCGGGAAGTGTGCTACCTAATAGGCCTAACTCACCCATTTCCCGAAAAATGGCGGGGTCGGCTTGCTCGTGGCGAAAAGCTTGCTGTACCCGGGGGAGTAAACGTTCTTGGGCATAAGCGTGGGCGGCGTCACGTACCATGCGTTCGGTATCGGATAGTTCCTGATCCAGTAGTAAGGGGTCGAAGGCATCAAAGTGTTGGCGTACAGAGGGCATAGT
Organism: Neisseriaceae bacterium TC5R-5; assembly: GCA_020830965.2. Classification (GTDB taxonomy): domain Bacteria; phylum Pseudomonadota; class Gammaproteobacteria; order Burkholderiales; family Chromobacteriaceae; genus Chromobacterium. Next base: position 87,918 of record JACCFC020000010.1, on the reverse strand, counting down.
TATCCTTTGCTTGGGTTAGCGATTTGTCAGTGTGACTAGCTTTGGGTACTGATTTTGCTGGTGGCCAGCGCGCTTTCGAGCTGTTGCTGGTCTTCGTCTGCTTGTTCTGCTGGCGAAAGTACTGAGGCATCCATGCCGGTACGCTGGAGCAGCATCAGCGTGGCGACCAGTGAGATCAGCGCGTAGCAGGCGGAGATGGTTGCTACCCAGCCGATTCCACCGGTGGTATTAAGCAGCCATTGCGCCAGCACCGGGGTGCCACCGCCAATGACCAGCGAGCAGATCTGATAGGAAAACGACATACCGGTATAGCGCAGCCGTACCGGAAAGGCTCGCGCCAGGATGCCGCCAATCGCACCATAGAACATCGAATGCGGGATGGTAGCCAGGCTCATGGCAATCACGGCCCACCAGAAGTTAGTGCTTTCTATCGCCCAGAACATGATGGGCATCAGCAGAAATTCCGGCAATAAAATCATGTAGATAGCTTTGCGCATATTGATGCGCGAGGCCAGGATGGCCCCAAATGGCTGGACGAAAAACTGAACTACCAGTGCAATCAGAATGATTTGTAAAAACGTCTCTTTGGAGTAGCCAAGTTTGCTGGTGGCCCAGGACAGCGCGAAGGTAGTTTTGATATAGGTGATGTGAATCACGGTGGGTACGCAGATATTGATCAACACCAGGCCCCAGTGTTCGCGCAGCACTTCAAGCAGGGGTACCCGTGCTACTTTTTTCTGCGCCAGTACCTGCTGCATTTCCGGTGACTCGGTGAGTTGCAGGCGGATCAGCAGGCCGATAATCACCAGCACGGCGGAGAGCAAGAAAGGGATGCGCCAGCCCCAGCTGACAAATTCCGGAGTGGGGAGGGTGCTGAGTGCGAAGAAGGCAAAGGTGGCTAACAGATTACCTGCCGGTGAGCCTTGTTGGGCGAAGGCCGCATAGATAATGCCTTTGTGTTTGGGGGCATTCTCGCTAGCAATCAGCACGGCCCCACCCCATTCGCCACCCACGGCCACCCCTTGAATCACACGCAACAACACCAGTATCGCCGGTGCCCACAGGCCGATCCGCTCGTAAGATGGCAACAGGCCAATCCCTACGGTAGCCACCCCCATCATCATCAGCGTGATGACCAGGGTGGTCTTACGGCCGATACGGTCGCCCAGGTGTCCAAAAATAATGCCGCCGAGCGGGCGGGCAATAAACCCGGCCCACAGGGTGACAAAAGAGAGCAGGGTGGCCACACCAGGGTTGAGCGTGGGTGGGAAAAACAGTTTGCCGAAGACCAGCGCGGCGGCGAGTCCGTAGATGTAAAAATCGTACCATTCGATGGTGGTGCCGATAAAAGCGGCAATCGCAGCCCGCAACGAGCGTTTGTGATTGATGGCATCAGGTGTGGCTTGCATATGTGTTTCTCCGGTGTAGACAGTGATGCTTGTGCCTTTGCTCAGGTGCTCTTCGAGGTGTTGTTAGCAGCGCTTAGCAGGGACATCCGGCGTTCTCTTATGGCGAGATATTGTGGTTGCCGAATTGTCCCCAACGTTTATTCTGAGGTGGCGTTCTCCTGTGTGTCTGTGTCGCCGGGCGGCTTACTGATCAGTACCCCGGCTGCGAGCAGACGTTGTTGGGTGTCACGATCAATCCCCAGTTCATCCAGTACCGCCTGCGTATGCTGACCCAATTCCGGTGGCGCGCTGCGGTATTGGGCCGGGGTGCGTAATAGCTTGATAGGGGAGGCCGTGCCGCGATAACTGCCTAACTCCACCAGCAACTGGCGATAGGCCGTATGCGGATGCTGTAGCACTTCTTTGATGTCTTGCACCGGAGCGCAGGGCACGCCCAGTTTGAGCAATTGTTCGCTCAGTACCTTGGCATCCTGTGTCGCCAGCAAGCTTTCCAGTGCCTGTTTCAGCTCCGGCCTATGCGCGCAGCGGCTGCGGTTATCGGTAAAGCGCGGGTCGCTGGCCAGTTCAGCCGCACCCAGGTGGCTGCACAGTTTGGCAAATTGGCGATCATTGCCGACGGCGAGGTAAAGCGGCTCGCTGCTGGTGCGATAGCTGTCGTAGGGGGCGATATTCGGGTGAGCATTGCCGCTGCGGGCGGTGATCTTGCCGGAGCCGAAATAATTAGGTAGATGCGGATGCAGCAGTGAGACGCCACAGTCGTACAGGGCGATATCGATAGATTGCCCCTGGCCGCTGCGCTCGCGTTCGTGCAGTGCCAGCAAAATACCGGCCAGTGCGTTCAGCCCGGTCACCATATCGACAACCGGCAGGCCGACGCGTAGCGGCGGGGCATCGCGTTCGCCGTTGACACTCATCAGGCCGGTCATGGCCTGAATTGCCGCATCATAGCCCGGTAGCCCACCCAGTGGGCCAGAGGCCCCAAAACCGGTGACTGCACAGTGAATCAGACGCGGCAGGCGGGGCGCCAGATCGCGCTGATAGTCCATTCCCCAGCGTGCCAGGGTGCCGGGTTTGAAGTTTTCGACCAGTACATCCGCCTGTTCCAGCAACTGCCAGAGAATGGCGCGACCCGCATCGGTGGCAAGGTCGACACAAATACCGTTTTTATTACGGTTAACGCCCATAAAGTACCAGGCGGTTTCCTCGCAGAATGGCGGGCCCCAGCCACGGGTTTCGTCGCCGGTGGGGGGCTCCAGCTTAATGACATTGGCGCCATGATCGGCCAGCGCCTGGGTACAATAAGGGCCGCCCAGCACCCGGCTTAAATCGACGACGGTGATGCCGTTTAATGCGCCGTATCCGCTGCTCATGCTGCTTCTCCTGTCGGCAAATAGCTCATCGCTGCGTCCAGCGATAGTGGCTGGGATTCCAGCAGGGCCAGCATATCGGCAGCGGAGGGGTCTGCGGCGCTTGCCAGTGCTAGCGGGTCGACCGGGAGCAGGCGATGGCGTAACACCAGATGGGCAAGGGCCAGACGGCGGAAATTAGGCGCCAGCTGCGCGGCTTCGCAGGCCATGAATACGGCGGTGATAGCGTTATACAAGGCACTGCCGGCCTGGCGCACGTGCTGGTCTTCGCCTTCGTTGGCGACGCGGGCCAGATTATTGCAGCTGCGATTGAAAATACTTCTGAGCAGATTGCTGCTGGCTGCCGGTAGTTGGGCACGTTCCAGCATGCTTAGCGCAAAATTGCGTAGCGGCTCCAGTGCGCCAGCACGTTTGCAGGCGCGGGCAATATCTAGCGCGACAATATTGCTGGTGCCCTCCCAAATCGAACCTAAATGGGCATCACGAACCAGACGGGCATCGCTCCATTCTTCGATATAACCCAGGCCGCCACGTACTTCCATCGCATCGCCCGTGACGCGGCGTGCATCGCGGCAGGCGCGGAACTTGATCAGCGGGGTGAGAATGCGCACGCACAGTTGTGCGTCGCGTTCGCCGGCATCGGCGCGCGCCAGCATCAGCGCGGTTTGCATAAACATTGAGCGTGCCTGTTCGGTGGGCAAGGTCATTTTGAGCAGCTGGCGCTGCATCAGCGGCATGTCGATCAGTCGGCGTCCAAATGCTTGGCGATGGCGTGCTACATGCAGTGCTTCGGAAAGTGCCCGCCGCATCAGGCCGGCTGCGCGCACACCATTGGACAGGCGCGACATATTGATCATATCGGCCATCTGCTGGAAGCCGCGGCCAATTTCGCCCAGCAGATAAGCATCCGCGCCTTCTAGCGCAATTTCGCCACTGGCCATTGAGCGGGTGCCCAGCTTGGATTTCAGCCGGATAATCCGGTAAGCATTGCGCTGGCCATTCGGCAGGGTTTTGGGCAGCAGGAATAAACCTAGACCAGCTATACCGTCCGGTGCGCCTTCTGGCCGGGCCAATACCATGGCGAGGTCAGCATCCGGGTTGGAGCAGAACCATTTGTCGCCAAACAGCTGCCAGCGGTGGCTGCCGTCCGGATATTCACTATGGCGCGCCCGGGTTTCGATTTGGCCGACATCGGAACCCGCTTTCTGCTCGGTCATAAACATCGCCCCCTGGTACAGCTTGTCAAACTCACGCGAACTCAGATGGGGCAGATAGCGGGCGATCAGCTCGGGGCTGCCGAATTTGCATAATGTGCGGGTGAGTGAGTCGGTCATGCTGACCGGGCAGCACAGGCCGAATTCTGCCTGAACGAACAGATAGGTTAGTGCGTACTTGAGCAAGGGGGGCGGCCCATCCGCGACATGGCTGAGTGAAGCTAAGCCTAGCTCGGCATAGGCCACTTTTTCCAGCGCGATAAAGTCGGGATGTTTTTCGATGTAATCCAGCGCCTCTGCACGGCGGGTGCGCACGTGCAAAATCGGCGGGTTGCGGTCGGCACTTTGTGCCAGCGTGTCCAGCTCGCCGCAGATGCGTTGCCCCAGATCATGCAATTGGCGGGCTACCGATTGGTATTGCTCTGGCCCGAGGTGTAAGCGTAATAGGGCGGCCAGGTCGGGGTCGGCTGTAAAAAAATTACCGCCCTGGCTATCGGGGATATTGTTAGCTGTTGCTGTCTCACCCGCATTGTGATTGCTTGCTGCTAAGTTGTTGTTCTTATCTGTATTCATCGCCAGTTTCTCCTCTGAGCGTGCCTAGCCTAAGACCAAGGCTGGCTAATACAGTAAGCAAAACCGGCTTTGCTCGTCAATCGTTTGTGCTAATAAGTATCTATTTATTATGCCTTTGGATTTATTTGTAACGGACTATCGTCATCTGCTGTGTCAGTGACAGGATGGGTAGTCAAGCGGCTGATAATGGCGCGGGGTTTCATCATCGTTCTATCGCATAGCTGCTAAAATCGCCGGCACTTAATCCAGTCTGTTCGCAGACTGAGGCAATATCAGAAAGGCAAATAGCAGATGACGACATCCAGTCAAGCCACCGCACGCGTCGCGATTATCGGTGGTGGCCCGGCCGGCCTGATGGCCGCAGAGGTCTTGGTCGAGCATGGGCTACAGGTGGCGGTTTACGAGGCGATGCCCTCCGTTGGCCGCAAGTTTTTACTGGCTGGTGTTGGTGGCCTCAATATCACCCACTCGGAAGCATCGGACTTATTTCTCAGCCGTTATGCCGAGCGCAGTGCTGAACTTGGCCCCTGGCTAGCGGCTTTTGATGGCAGCGCGGTCCGCGCCTGGGCGCAGGGCCTGGGGGTGGAGACCTTTGTTGGTAGTTCAGGCCGGGTTTTCCCGCGAGAAATGAAAGCTGCCCCCTTGCTGCGGGCCTGGCTTAGTCGCTTACGGGCTGCCGGGGTGAGCTTCCATGTGCGCCACCGCTGGCAAGGCTGGAATGCGTCGGGCCAGCCCTATTTGACCAGCCCGCATGGAGAGCAGTTACTGAGCGCGGATGTGGTATTGCTGGCGCTTGGCGGTGGCAGTTGGCAGAAGTTTGGCTCCGATGGGGCCTGGTGGCCTTGGCTACAGCAGCGCGGTATCGCACTTAGCCCCTTACAAGCAGCCAACTGTGGCTTTGATGCGGATTGGAGTCCGCACTTTGCCGACAAATTTGCCGGTACACCGCTCAAGTCGGTGCGATTAAGCTGTACTGGCCCGTCCGGGCAAAGCTTGCAGCGTGCCGGCGAGTTTGTCATTACCGCTAGCGGTGTGGAAGGAAGCCTGATTTATGCTGCGGCGGCTTTGCTGCGCGACAGTATCAGCGCTCACGGCAGCACGCTGGCCTATTTGGATTTGCTGCCGGATCGCAGCGCCGACTGGGTACACGCTGCTGTCACGCATCCGCGCGGCTCGCGTTCGCTCTCCAGCCATCTGCAAAGCCGTCTTGGTCTGAAAGGGGTAAAAGTCGGGCTACTGCACGAGTGTTTAAGCAAGCAACAATTTAATGATATGGCCGAACTGGCACGGGCGATTAAAGCCTTGCCACTGCGTTTGCTGCGTCCACGCCCGCTGGATGAAGCCATCAGCACCGCTGGCGGAGTGAGCTTTGCTGCGCTGGATGAGCACTTGATGCTCAAAGCCTTGCCCGGGGTGTTTTGTGCGGGTGAAATGCTGGACTGGGAAGCACCTACCGGTGGCTATTTACTGACGGCCTGTCTGGCTACTGGCCGGGTGGCGGCGCAGGGGGTGGTGCATTGGTTACAGGCCCAAGGACAGATGGAAAGTCGGCAAGCATAGCCAAAAGAAAGTGCAGTAATAAGTACAATCTTGCAGGAAAATATAAAGGACGCCTTAAGCTATAGCTATACCCGTCAGTATTTGGCCGAAGTCATGCGTAAAGTGAATGATGATCGTGCTCCGGTGATCATTGCCACCCAGCGTGGTGAGCCGGTGGTGATGATGTCCTTGGCGGATTACAACGCATTGGAAGCAACGGCTTATCTGCTGCGCTCCCCGAGCAATGCGCGTCGTTTGACTGAGTCGATTGCAAACTTGAAAAAGGGGAGCTCAGCAGCCGAACGTTGATCGACGCGGACGATGCAGATTAAGAGCCGCTAAGCAAACCCCTGATCCAGCGTTGCACCTCCTTGCCGTAACACTTGTACTGTCTGCGTCGGCGCGCCTCGGCTCAGGTGCTCTTCGACGTTTTGTCAGCGGCTTTTAATCCAATACCCTTCGCCTGCAGCCGTCCTAACGATCAGTTGCCAAGGCTAGCAGCAAATGAGATACCCACCAGGTAGGATAGTTACGGCGTTGCCCCAATCCAGGCTTGCATTTTTTGTGCAAGTTTCTACGCTGAAAAAACGAAGCTTCGAAGGAGAATAACATCATGCGTATCGACGACTTTAATCTGGTGGCCGACCTGATCGGTTTAAAGAAACGTTCACGCGAAGCCGTGTGGTTGATGGAGGTGGAGCGTATGAGTGGTTATTTTGCCGCGCAGCAAATGGATATCAGCGAATCCACCGTGTCGCGGGCGCATGCCCGTTTTCGGCGCGCGCTACAGAAGATCAATTCGCTGGCCGGGCATCTGCCCTTGCGAACTTAAGCGTGGTTTGATTTTGCATTCTGCTACGCTCGCTGCTTACTAATAAGCAGCGAGCGGCGCTAAGACTGGTGTGTTAAGCCTGCAAGGCCAGCGTGCCGCTACGGCCCGCTATCTCGCCCATGATGACCCTGCCCATCGGCAAGCTATATTGATCCAGGCTATGAAATAATTCCAGACAACTGCATAACTGATAGCCCTGCTGCTGCCAGCCGCGTAGCAGCTGCTCAAAAGTGTGGCTCAGGCGCATGCCTTCCAACTCGGCATGCAAGGTATAGACATGGCCGCTAGCCGGTGGGTGTTCGGTCAGGCCCAATAAGTGCTGGTGCACATTATCGGCATCCAGGCCATCCAGGCCAATCAACTCATCCAAGGTGGGCAGGGTGGTGGGCAGTTGCGGCACACCTAGCGGCTGTCCTGCGGCATCGACTGGTTGGAATGGGCACTGACCCCGGCCATCCGACGCATACAGCATGCCCAACTCGCGTTCGTAGGCGAGGGCGGCATCGTTGATTTGCCAGCCCGCCGCACCATGGGTGTGCGGTGCGCAGCCAAAGATCTGGCTAAAGCGCTGTGCTGCTTTATCCATTTCACGCCGTGTCCAAGCGGCATCTTTGCCTGCTACATAGTCCTGCCACTTGATGTGATCCCAGGTGTGGATGCCCACTTCAAAGCCCTGATCGCGCACCGAACGCAGCAGCGCAGCTTCGCGCTTACCGATGTCCGGCCCCGGCAGTACCGTGCCATATAACAGGGTGCGGATGCCGTAGTGCTCGACGACCGAGGTGCGCGATACCTTTTGCAAAAAACCTTTGCGGAACACGCGCTTGATCGCCCGACCGGTATGATCCGGGCCCAGGCTGAACAAAAAAGTGGCATTGGCCTGATATTTCTTGAGCAGATTGACCAGCAGCGGCACGCCTTCACGCGTGCCGCGCCAAGTGTCCACATCAATTTTTAGCGCGAGTTTTTTCATCGTGCTTACATTACACTGACAAATCACGGCTGGCGGCTACCTGATCGCGGTAGTAGTCGTAAATGCCTTTCAGGGCATCTGCCATGCCGACCTGTGGCTGCCAGGCTAGATCGGCCATGGTGTTGGCGATTTTGGGCACGCGGTTTTGCACATCCTGATAACCCTTGCCGTAGTAAGCCCCGGCCGTGGTTTCTTCGATGCGTACCTGATCGGCATTCAGCTGATATTCCGGATACACGCGTGCCAGTTGCAGCATCATATCGGCCAGCTCGCGGATAGAGTGGTTATTGCCGGGGTTGCCGATATTGTAGATCTGGCCACTGGCGATACCGTTGGGGTTGTCGATAATTTTCATCAGCGCGCTAATACCGTCATCCACATAGGTAAAGGCACGCTTTTGCTGGCCGCCATCTACCAGTTTGATGGTTTCGCCACGCACAATATGACCGAGGAACTGCGTGATCACGCGGCTGGAACCCTCTTTGGGCGTGTTGATATTATCGAGACCGCCACCTATCCAGTTGAATGGACGGAACAGGGTGTAGTTCAGGCCTTGCTCCATGCCGTAAGCGTGGATGACACGGTCCATCAGCTGCTTGGAGCAGGCATAAATCCAGCGCGGCTTATTGATGGGGCCGTAGACCAGATTGGAGTTTTCCGGGTCGAATTCCGCATCGGCGCTCATGCCATACACCTCGGAAGTCGACGGGAATACCAAGTGCTTCTGGTATTGCACGCACTGGCGCACGATGGGCAAGTTAGCTTCAAAATCCAGTTCAAACACCCGTAGCGGATGGTTGACGTAAGTCGACGGCGTGGCAATCGCAACCAAGGGCAGTACCACATCGCACTTTTTGACGTGATATTCAATCCACTCTTTATTGATGGTGATATCGCCCTCAAAGAAATGAAAGCGTGGATGGTCTTTCCATTCCTGTACGCGGTCATCGTGCATATCCATGCCGTAGATGTGCCAGTCGGTGGTTTCGATGATGCGCTTGCTCAGGTGGTGGCCGATGAAGCCGTTAACACCAAGGATGAGGACTTTTTTCATGATGTGCTCTTTTGAAAGGATAAGTATTCGTTGTCGCTGGCTAGCGTCAGTCGGTCACTGCCAACCATGGTGCGGAAATTGTCTGCCTGTAAGGCTTGCCCATTGAGCTCAGCTTGCAGGATGAGCAGACAGCCGCCGTCAGCGCTGTGAAGTTGTAATTGCTGTTGCGCCAGGCGTAATTCCGCATGGCTGACGCCAGCGTCAGCCGCAGGCAGGAGACGACTTTGCCATAGCAGTAGCCTACCCGCCGTGGTGTCGGCAAATGCACCGGGAAAAGGCTTAGCCAGCGCCCGTATCAAGTTATGCAATTGTGCGGCGCTGGCTTGCGCCGGCAGGCGACCATCTTCTGGCTTGCGCCCACCAAAATAACGGCCCTGACTCAGGTCTTGCTGCCGTAGCGTGGCCTGACCGGCCAATAGTGCCGGCAGGCTGCGCCACAGCACCATTTCGGCGGCGACGGTGACTTTAGCAAACACCTCGGCGGCATTGTCATCTGGCAGAATCGGTACCGCCATCTGATCGACGATGGGGCCATTGTCTGGCTTGCTATTCATCACATGCAGCGTGGCGCCGGTTTCGCTGGCCCCTTCGATAATTGCCCAGTTGATCGGCACGCGGCCACGATACTGGGGCAACAGCGAGCCATGCATATTAAAAGCGCCGCCGCTGACGCTGTTTAGTAAGGCGGGTTTGAGCATGTGGCGATAGTAGAAAGAGAACAAAAAGTCCGCTTTTGTCGCCTGTACTTGTGCCAGCACCTCGGGCGTGTTCGGGTCATCCGGGGTGATCACCGGGATACCGTGCTCGGCGGCTATTTGCGCGACGCTGGCGAACCAGATGGTCTCGGTGGGGTTGTCGCGGTGGGTGATGACCAATGCTACCTGTACGCCGCCCGCCAGTAGCGCCTGCAAGCAGCGCACCCCGACATTGTGATAGGCAAAGACGACGGCGCGCTTCATACCGGTTCCTCACTTTGCTCCAGCACGGCGGCAATCACATAACGTGGCCGCCCGCGTACCTCCTGATAAATACGGCCGATATATTCACCCAGCAAGCCGATACCGAACAGCGCAATACCAATCAGCAGAAAAACCAAGGCAAACAGCGTGAATACCCCCCCTACCTCCGGGCCGATAATCAGTCGACGCAGCAGTAGCAAAACCACCAGTAGGCCGGAGCCACCGGCTACCAGCATGCCCAGTAGCGAGAATAATTGCAGCGGTACCAGCGAGAAGGCGGTCATCAGATCAAAATTAAGCCGAATCAGGCTGTATAGCGAGTATTTGGATTCCCCGGCAAAACGCTCCTCATGGCCAACCACCACTTCCGTCGGATTTTGTGCAAACTGATAAGCCAGTGCCGGGATGAAGGTATGCAACTCATTGCACTGATTAATCGTGTCGATGATGCGGCGGCTATAGGCGCGCATCATGCAGCCCTGATCGGTCATCTTGATATGGGTGAGCTTTTCACGCAGGCCATTCATCGCCCGGCTGGCCCAGTGTCGCCACCAGCTGTCATGGCGTTGTCGGCGAATGGAGCCGACATAATCATGGCCCTGTTCCATCGCGGCCAATAGCAGCGGAATATCTTCCGGCGGGTTTTGCAGATCAGCATCCAGCGTGATCACCCGCTGCCCTCGGCTGTACTCAAAGCCAGCCAGAATGGCACGATGCTGACCAAAATTGCCATTGAACAGAATCACGCGGGTGACATCCGGGCGTTGTTCAAATTGCGCCGATAGCAAGGCAGCACTTCTGTCGCGGCTGCCATCATTGATAAAGACAATTTCATAGCGTAACGCCAGCGCATCCAGCACCGGATACAAGCGCTCAAACAGCGCGGGCAACACAGCCTGTTCGTTGTAAACCGGGATAACAATCGAGAGGTCAATAAGTTGAGTCATCATTTTCTGTGTATTTTCTAACTGCGGGCAACGAGTATCACTCCGACAATAATCACGGCAATACCGACCAGTTTTTGCGCGTTCAGCACTTCAGCAAACAGCCACCAGGCCAGTAGCGCATTGACGACATAGCCAATCGATAACATAGGATAGGCCACGCTGACTTCCACCCGTGATAGCGCCAGAATCCATACCACCACACTGACCACATAACAGGAGAGGCCGCCGATAATCGGCAGATTACTCGCTAGCGACCAACCTATCGGCAGCACATTCGCGCTGGAAAATTCAAAGTGACCAATCTGGCGAACACCGGCTTTCAGTAATAATTGCGCGGCAGCATTAAGTAACACGCCCAATAAAATCAAGCCAAATTCAAGTAGTTTCATTGCGGTCTTTAGGCGGAGGGTTTCGTCTTAGGCTCGGGTTTAATGATGACGATGCGGCGCAGATCCTCATACACCACCTGCATCGTCACCCCCTGCTGTTTGAGCTGTTGATAAGTTTCATGGTTCAGCATGGCGACGGCGCTCGGTGCTGCCTGCCACTGCTGGATAAACGTATCCAACTCCGGTATCCACCGTGCTGGCTCCTGCTGCTCGCCAAAGGCAAACTCATCGACAAAATCCACCAGCGTGACCGGGCGTTGCAGATAAAAAGGGAAGGTCTGGTCGTAATAACGCACCGAGTAAACCGGTGTGTCGGTATGCAGATAAGGGCGAATCGATTGCACAATGTGTCGGCTGCTCTTCATTCGGCCATAGTGATCATGGCCGAATGAAGCCAGTGTAACGGCCGACAGGCTGCCAAAACTCAGCAGGGCCAGCGCGAGTAACACACGGTCTTGCGACAGGCTGCGCCAGGCTAATAGCGCGCACAGAATAAAAATGATGGCGGCCGCGAGCAGAAACTGGGCAAACGCGCGCACGACTTCCAGCGGGACATCGCTGGGTACTAGCTTATCCAGAAAGGGATAAGCCAGCAGCACCGCCAGCCATAGTAAAACTGGCAGCACGATATGTTTTTTTAACCGCGCAGCCGACAACTGTTGCAGGCTATTGGCCAGCAACAAAATCAGCGCCGGAAACATCGGCAGAATATAAGACGGCAGTTTGGAACCGGACTTACTAAAAAACAAAAACACAAACCCGGCCCAGATCAGCAACAAGCGGCCACAGTGCAAACCTGCGGCAAGGTAGTGACGCGCGTAGTTTTCCTTGATCAGATTGGGAAGCAAAGTCGTCCACGGCAATAGACCAACGAGCAGATAGGGGACGAAATACCACAGCGGGCCACCACGACGATGCTCGGTGGTCAGAAAGCGCTCGACATGCTCATGAATAAAGAAAAAGTGAGCAAACCCAGGATTACGTTGCGAAACCAGCACAAACCATGGTGCGGCCAGCAGCAGAAACAGGCAGATACCACTTAACCAGTGCATGCGGCGCCAGAACGTCCACTGCCAATTCAACACGCTATACAGCACCAGGCTGGCCCCGGGTATCAACAAGCCAATCAGCCCCTTGCTCAACGTCGCCCCAGCCATGGCGGCCCAACAAATCAACATCCAGAAGCGGGTTTGTCTTGGGCTCGCCTGCTCATATTGCGCTAATAAAAAGCTGCACAGCGTCAGGGTCAGAAAAAAGCTGACCCCCATATCCAGTGACAGAAAGTGACTATTGGCAATCAGCCAGGTACAGCCCGCTGCGGTCAGTGCGGCGTAACGGCCAGCCTCCACCCCCCATAAGCGTCGAGCGGTATAGCTGAGTATCACGACACTGAGAAACCCGCTTAAACCTGGCCAAAAGCGCGCAGCAAAATCATTAATGCCAAACAAGGCAAAGCTGATGGCACCCAGCCAGTATTGCAGCACCGGCTTTTCAAAATAAAGCAGGCCATTCAAACGCGGTGTTATCCAATCGCCTGATTGCAGCATCCCCAGTGACAGCATGGCATAGCGGCCCTCATCAGCATGAATCAGATCGCGATAAGCTAAAGAAGCAAACCAGATAACGGCAAACAGCAGCCATAAGATCGGCTCGAGGAGGGGCGGGAGGGATGTGCCGGAGCGCGTGGTGTAGAAGCTGGGATAACTCATGAACAGATGGGCAGCTTAGCGAGATTGAGAAGAGGCGCAAGCATACTCGATTTTATCGAGTTTGTGAGCGCCACCTACCCAAAGTCGATGTGGCGGCATCAAGCTTAAACCCAGTGGCGCACCGGTAAAAAGCGCTGGTATAACTCCGCCTCCGGGCTACCAGCAGCGGGCTGATAGTCATATTCCCAACGGGCCAGTGGTGGCATCGACATCAAAATAGACTCGGTACGGCCGCCAGACTGTAGCCCGAACAAGGTGCCCCTATCCCAAACCAGATTGAACTCCACATAGCGGCCACGCCGATACAATTGGAAATCACGCTCACGCGCACCCCATGGATGCTCTTTACGGCGCGCCACAATTGGCAGATAGGCATCCAGAAAACCATTACCCACCGCCTGGGTAAAGCTGAAGCAGGTTTCAAAATCCCAGCTATTCAGATCATCAAAGAACAAGCCGCCAATGCCGCGTGCCTCCTGGCGATGCTTTAAATAAAAATACTCATCACACCACTGCTTATAGCGAGGATAAACCTCGCTGCCAAATGGCTGGCACAATTCGCGAGCGACACTGTGCCAATGCTGCGCATCCTCTTCAAAACCATAAAACGGCGTCAGATCAAAGCCACCACCAAACCACCAAACCGGCTCGGCGCCTTCTTTCTCGGCAACAAAAAAGCGCACATTGGCATGGCTGGTTGGCACATAGGGATTTTCCGGATGAATCACCAGTGACACCCCCATGGCCTGATAGCTGCGCCCCGCAAGATCGGGGCGATGTGCGGTTGCCGAGGCCGGCATGGCGGCTCCATATACATGTGAAAAATTCACTCCGGCCTGCTCAAAAACATGACCACCAGACAGCACCCGACTGCGTCCGCCGCCGCCTTCCGGGCGCAGCCACTCATCTTCTTTAAACTCAGCACCGCCATCCTCTTGTTGCAGTGCGTTACAAATACTGTCCTGCAAAGCCATGAGGAAATTTTTTATTGCATGAGCATCGATGGGTTTCATCTGGCGACTCCTTTAACTAGACAATGGGCGGCATTGTAGCAGAGGCCTTGAGAGGGTTTTTTGCGTTAGCGCAGGATTCTGGTTTTCAGGCTAATGGGAACTAGATGGCTGTTTATAGTGCGAAGACGCACCCCACAGCAGTGGAGTGCGCCAGGGCTTTACACCATTGCCTCCAGTGCCTGCACCGCCTCATCAATTTTCTGCTCAAAAGGCTTGAGCAATACCCGCATCTGGCTGGCGATTAATTTGTCATCCTCCAGCTTGGTCAGGCTCTGCAAGATAATCTGCAAGGCCGAGTGGGTATCGTTGAGGGTTTGCAAACTGTCGCCCAAGGTGTGGGCGATGGCCTGCTGATAACCCCGGGCGCGCTGTAGATGGATATTGAGCCGACTCGGCTCGGGCAGTTTCTGGTGTAAAGCATGTAAAGCGCTGAGTTCCAAGCCTAGGTCAATCACGGCCTAGCGAGCGGCCAGAGGGGCAAGATTATTGTCTAACAGTGTTGGCATGCTATGACTCCTAACTGGTTTAGTTGGGCCCCATCTGCGTTTGGGCAGATGGGGCAGACACATCCGCTCGCTAATCTCGGGCTTCCAAACCCGAATGCCGTTGGTATCAAGGCACGTCGGCTAGCGTAGGAGTTTGCGGTAGACGTGTCAAGCGGCAGCCAGCGAGAAGGTTTGTCCTCACTTCTTCCGCATTTTGTTACACTGCCGATTCCTTTTCGTGGAGGTTGTGATGAAATTCAAACTGTTATATTTTGCCCGCCTGCAAGATGCGTTTGGCACCGCTGCGGAAGAGTTGGAAAGCGATGCGGCTACAGTAGAAGAGTTGCTGATTGAGTTGCGCTTACGCGGCACGGTTTGGGCGCAGGAGCTGGCACCAAAGCAGATATTTCGGGTGGCGGTGAATCAGGAAATGGCCGACTTGACGACTCTGTTGGCTAACAATGATGAGGTGGCGATTTTTCCACCGGTCACCGGGGGTTGAGATGGTGGAAAGTTTTCAAGTACGCGTTCAGCATCAGGCTTTTGATGCCGGTGCTGAAATCGCTGCTTTGTCTGGCAATCCTGCCTGTGGTGCGGTAGTCAGCTTTTCCGGTCTGGTGCGTGACTATGGTGACAGCCAACAAGTCGTGGCGCTGGAATTGCAACACTACCCGGGCATGACGGAAAAGGCGCTGCAAGCCATCGTGGCGCAAGCGCGGCAACGCTGGGCCTTACAAGCTGTCACCCTCATCCACCGGATAGGTTACCTGGCCTTAGGTGAGCCTATCGTGCTGGTGGTGGTGGCCAGCAGCCACCGCAGCGATGCCTTCGCTGCCGCTGAATATCTGATGGATTACCTGAAGCAAGATGCGCCGTTCTGGAAAAAAGAAATCAGCGCCGATGGCAGTGCCCGTTGGGTGGATGCAAAACACAGCGATGCGCTAGCCGCTGGACGTTGGGTGTGAAGTATTGCGCCCTGATTCTGGCGGGTGGTCGCGCCAGTCGTATGGGAGGCCAAGACAAGGGCCTGATTCCGCTGGCTGGTCAGCCGCTGATTGCGCACACACTGGCGGCATTGGCGGCGCAAACGCTGCCGCCACAACACATTATGATCTCCGCTAATCGCCATCTGGACACTTACGCAAGCTATGGCCATCCGGTATTGCCGGACAGCCTGCCCGATTTTGCCGGGCCGCTGGCCGGCCTGCTTAGCGGTATGGCGCAGCAAGGCGAACGGCCTTTACTGATGCTGCCCTGTGACGCGGTGCGCCTGCCGCCAGACTTTGCTGCGCGCTTGTTGGCCGCGTTGGCGCAGGGTGCGCAAGCTATCAGTACACGAGACCCTAGCCACTGGCACCCCAGCCTGTTGGCGATACAGCCGGGTTTGCAGGCGGGCTTAGCTGTTTATCTGGCGGCAGGTGGACGGTCAATTCGTGGCTGGCTGGCGGGCATCCAGCATGAGGAGGTGAGCTTTGCGGAGAGCTTCCCTAATCTGAATACGCCGGAAGCGTTGGCGGCTTTTGAAGGTAGGTGAGTAGTTCGGTAACAAGGTGCAGCATATTTAGGTAACGATTGTTGATAGTTGTTCTAGCAACCGTAGACACCCCCCCCTCTCATGCACGTGTCTGTTTTTTGTTGAAGTCGCGGGCAAATACAGACCCAGGCACAGTACGCTGTTACTTCTCTAACGCATCTCTTTTTATTTTCATTTCAGCTAGCTCCTTGTGTAACTTGCGCACCTCTGCCATCCGTTCCTCAACGCTTTGTGCCCCCGGTGATACAGAGTCGACCTTCGCCTCTTCCGCATGCTTACGTGGCCTAATAGGCGAACGCGCCATCGCTCAGTCCTAGCCTAGAAGCGGCACCTGCAACTGACATGCCCTGTTCAATAGCCCAATTATGCCTTCTGCCTGAAATGCCTGCATATAACTCTGCGTTGCCCCTTCACTCACGCCTGCCCCTGTTGGCTCAATTTTTCAAGCAGGTGCGTTTATGGTTTTCAGGTTCTTTCATTTGTGCTTCACCATGGGGCCATTTGCAGAGTACAACCGAGCGAAAAGCATCCAGCTTCGCGCCAATTAGGTAAGCGCGGAGCGGGTGAAATATCCGGGCTAGAGTGACACACTACCTTTGCAGAGGTTAAAATGGCATATTTCGTGCCAGTTTGGTGTATGTGGATCAATTAAGTGAATAAATTGAATAAAAATAGCCGTTTAGCCATAGAAGTATTCGTTTTAGCCATTTTTTTTGTTTTTGCGGTTTTTATATGGCAAGGCAGCAAAGGCTTCAATTTATGGGATGAAGGGTTTCTTTGGTATGGCGCACAGCGTGTGATGTTAGGTGAGGTTCCGATTCGCGATTTCATGTCTTACGACCCTGGTCGATATTACTGGTCTGCTGCACTCATGAGTTTGTGGGGTGATAACGGGATCATGGCATTGCGAGGTGCTGTAGCGGTATTTCAAGCAATAGGTTTGTTCGTTGGTCTATTGCTGATCGCACGTACTGTCAAAAAACAAAATACCTCGTATTTACTTTTATCAGCAATCACCTTAGTGGTGTGGATGTTTCCTCGCCACAAATTGTTTGATATATCGCTGTCTATCCTATTAATGGGCGCATTGGCTTTTCTTGTTCAAAGCCCAACAAACCGACGGTACTTTTTTACAGGTTTATGGGTAGGTTTAATCGCTACCTTTGGCCGTAACCATGGTTTGTATGGGGTTGCGGGCAGCCTTGGAGTTATGATCTGGTTAAACATCAAACGAACAGAAGGTCCAGGATTAATCAAGGGGTTTGCTCTTTGGGCATGTGGAGTTGCTGCTGGCTTTACCCCTATTCTTTTCATGGCGTTGCTCGTTCCAGGTTTTGCTTTCGCATTTTTGGATAGCATCCGTTTTTTGTTTGAAGTTAAAGCAACAAATCTCCCTCTTCCGATTCCATGGCCTTGGCTCGTGAACTTTAATACAGCCCCACTTGGCGAATCGATTCGAGGTGTGCTAGTTGGGTTGTTTTTTATCGCAACTATTGTTTTTGGCGTGCTGTCTATCGTATGGATACTTTGGCAAAAATTTCAAAATAAGCATGTTTCACCGGCACTGGTGGCCGCGTCATTCTTGGCGCTTCCCTATGCCCACTATGCGTATTCCCGGGCTGATGTTGGTCATCTTGCACAGGGGGTATTTCCGTTACTGGTCGGTTGCCTAGTTCTGCTAGCTACGCAGCCAGCCAAGATCAAGTGGCCATTGGCGCTTATGTTGTGCACAGCAAGCCTTTGGGTGTCTCACGTATTTCACCCAGGTTGGCATTGTCACATTAACGAGCAATGTGTGAATGTCGAAATCTCTGGCAATAATCTCCAAGTTGATCTTGGCACGGCAAGCGACATCGAGCTACTCCGGAATTTATCTAATCAATATGCCCCAGAGGACCAGAGTTTTATCGCTACACCTTTCTGGCCGGGCGCCTACGCACTGTTAGAGCGCAAATCCCCGATGTGGGAAATTTTTGCGCTATTCCCTCGTTCCCAAGCCTTTGAGCAAGCTGAGATCGAACGCATAAAAATAGCAAAACCGGGCTTTGTTTTTGTTTTCGATTTACCGCTAGATGGGCTTGATGAGTTGCGCTTCCATAACACACATCCACTAATCCACCAATATATTCTGGATAACTTCGAGCTACTTCCAAACTCGCCTAATCCGGCCTATCAAATTTATAAGAAAAAGGGCGGGGCGTAATGAAAAAAGTAGCTATCCTTCAATCCAACTACATTCCCTGGAAAGGGTATTTCGATATGATTGCTGCCGTAGATGAATTTATCCTCTACGACGACATGCAATACACAAAAAACGATTGGCGCAATCGCAACAAGATCAAAACGCCACAAGGACTGTCATGGATAACTGTTCCTGTTGGTCAGGATATTGGCCGGCGTGTTCGAGATGTCAATTTATCCGACGATAAGTGGCAGTCAAAACATTGGAAGTCGTTAGTAGGTAATTACCGACGAGCTTCACATTATGAAGAAGTCGCAACATTGCTCGAACCGCTTTATCTTGCTACCCACCACACACACCTCTCACAGTTGAATCGCAGCTTTATCGAGGTGGTCTGTCAATACTTGGGTATCAAGACAGTCATTACCAACTCATGGGACTATACACTGCTTGACGGTAAAACCGAACGCTTGGTCGACCTTTGTAAGCAGGCTGGCGGTACGGAATACATCTCAGGCCCTTCGGCCAAGGATTATGTGGAAGAACGCATCTTCACTGACATGGGCGTTACCCTGACCTGGTTTGATTACGCCGGCTACCCTAAATACCCTCAACTGTGGGGTGAGTTCACCCATGGGGTCACGATTCTCGACTTGCTGTTTAACTGCGGTAAAGATGCGCATCGATACATGAAATACGTTTCCAGATGAAACTCTCCATTGTCTCTACTTTATACCGTTCAGCCCCCTATCTTGAGGAGTTCCACCGCAGGGTTTGCGCCGCAGCGAGTCAGATCACTGACGATTACGAGATCGTGCTAGTCAATGACGGCTCACCGGATGATTCCTTGCAGTTTGCACTTGGGCTGCAGGCTGTTGATCAACACATTCAGGTCGTCGACCTGTCAAGAAATTTTGGGCATCACGCAGCGATCGTCGCCGGTCTGGCAAACAGCCGTGGCCAGCATGTATTCCTAATGGATTGTGATCTGGAAGAGCAGCCGGAGTGGTTGCCCAGATTTTTCGAAAAATTGGACGAAACCCGCGCTGATGTTGTATTCGGCGTGCAAGAGGAAAGAGTCGCGTCACGCTTCTCGAATTTATTGGGAGGGCTGTTCTGGTCTGCGCTCAACGTGATGTCCAACGTTCGTATCCCGCATAATCCGATGACCTGTCGTTTGATGAGCAGAAGATATGTGGACTCCCTGTTGGGCGTCGAGGATCATGTGCTTTATCTGGCGGGTGTGTTTGCATGGACTGGATTCAGTCAGAGTTCGCTCCCGTTGAAGAAGGTGCCGCGCCCTGCCGCGCATAAGTCGAGTTACAACCTGTTGCGCAAACTGACGCAGGTGGCTGACTCTTTCGCATCCTTCAGCGTGGCGCCCCTTTCGCTGATATTTCTCACTGGATTGGCAATCTGGTTGGGCTCGATACTTTATGCGCTGTTTTTGTTGGTTCAGAGGTTGCTTTATCCCGACATCGTGCTATCCGGTTTTACTTCCATCATGTTGTCCATCTGGTTTCTGGGCGGCACAACTATTCTGGTGCTGGGCCTAATCGGTATCTATGTCGCAAAAATTTTCCAGGAAGTCAAGCGACGCCCCTTATATATTGTTCGCAATCTTTATCGAGGAACAGGCATTGAATAACCATCTCGACCGTTTTATCGCGGCTTATGGCGAAGGGTTCAGCTACGCGTTTGACAACAACATCATGCTGAACTGGTATCCCGAGCGCATCATGCAACTATGCCCGGCTGGTGGCAGCCTGCTAGAGTTGGGTGTCGGTCACGGATATACCTCTAACCGGTTTTCCCAGCACTTTTCCCGTCATGTCGTGATCGATGGTTCAACCTCCGTCATTGAGCAATTCCACAGCCAGTACCCGGACTGTAAAGCGAAAGTCGTGCAGGCGTACTTTGAGGATTTTGATACGGAAGAGCGTTTCGATGTGATCGTTATGGGTTTTGTGCTGGAACATGTGGCGAACCCGCAGCTGGTTCTGCAGAGATACAAAAAATTTCTGGCGCCCGGCGGACGATGTTTCATCGCAGTACCCAATGGCGAGTCTCTGCATCGGCGTTTTGGTCATGCTGCCGGTTTGCTCGGCGACCTGATGGCTTTGGGGAAGGGAGATCTGGAGCTGGGGCATGAGCGACTGTACTCGCTGAACAGCCTGTCTGGCGAACTTCAGGAAACAGGCTATCGTGTTGTGCGTAAAGAGGGCATTTTCCTGAAACCGCTGACCACAGCCCAGTTGCAGTCGCTGCATCTGGACGAAAATACTATCCAGGCCATGTGTAAGGTTGGCATCGACTACCCGGAGCTGAGTTGTGCACTTCTGTTAGAGGCTGCGGTGGTCGCGCAATGAGGATTCTGATTGTTGGCAATACCTCTGCCATCGGCCGGGCCTTGGCGAAGCGTTTTGAGCGCTTCGGGGAGATTAGGCTGGCCGGTCGGCAAGATGCGGATCTATTGTTCGACCTGTCTCAATGGTGCGATTCGCCAGAGCCCGAAGAATTATTTGACGTTGTCGTGCATGCAGCTGCCGATTTTGGCGGTGCAACGGATGAGGATTACATGTGTGCGGAGCTGGTCAACGCAGTGGGCACACTTTCGGTTTGTCGTCTGGCGCGGCGCGTCCAGGCAGCGCATCTCGTGTTGCTCTCGTCGATTTTCGCCACTTACCAGCCTGGCGATCCCTATTACGGCATTTACTCGCTCAGCAAGCGGCATGGCGAAGAAACAGCCCGGTTTTTCTGCACGGAGCGAAACATGGCGCTCACCATACTGCGGCCAACCCAGATTTATGATGGCATAGGCATGTGCCGTCGCTATCAGGCGTTGTTGTACTTCATGGCCGATCGTGCCGAGGCCGGCGAGGATATCAGCCTGTATGGCTCCAATGATGCACTGCGCAACTACCTTCATCTGGATGACTTCGTGGAAATTTGCAGCCGAGTCGTACAGGGTCGCTGCACGGGAACTTTTACCTGCGCGAATCCGCAATTTTTTCATCTTAGCAAAGTGGCCGGTGCCGCTTTTTCTGCTTTCGGGCAGGGCGGCGAGTTGAAATTCATGCCTGAAAAGCCCGATTTGGCTGATCTGCCCACCATTGATGATGCGCTGCATGGTCAGATTGATTATTGGCCCAGCATTGATATCGGCGAAGGTTTCAAGCGCATCAGCAATTACCGGGAGAGTAATTCTTGACTACAGTGATGGTGACGGGGGTGGGCGCGATTATCGGCTATGGATTGTTGCGCTCGTTGTGTTCGGCAAGACCCGATGTGCGTCTTGTCGGTGCGGATATTTATCCCGATGCGGTAGGTCAAGCCTGGTGCGATGTATTTGAGCTGGCCCCGTTTACGGCCAGCCCTCACTATCTTGACTGGTTGCGGGAGACCGTGGACAAGCATAATGTGGATTTGCTGATTCCCAGTATCGAGCAGGATCTTTACCGTCTTTCGGATGAAAGGAGCCGCCTCGAGGATTTCAACTGCAAGGTGGTGTTGAATACTGAAAAATTGATCGAGCTATCTCGTGACAAATGGGCCATGCATCAGGAATTGCTTGCGCTGGAAGATCCTGCCCGCATCCCCAGTTACCTTGCCGGCGATTATGCGAGCCTGGCCGCGCAATTGGGGCTTCCATTCATGCTCAAGCCGCGTCGCAGTTATGCTTCCAAGGGCCTGGTACGTGTCACTTGCGAAAAAGACTTTGATGCGCATGCAGATCGCATCGGGGACCATTTGATGGCGCAGCCTATCGTAGGTTCGGATGATGAAGAATATACGGTGGCCGTATTTGGCGATGGAAAGGGTGGGGCAAGTGCCTCCATTACCTTGCGCCGTCGCCTGGCTCAGGATGGTTCAACTGCAAAAGCCTGGGTCAGAAAAGAACAAAGTCTGGATGAGGTGGTTTCGCGGTTGTGCGCTCATTTCAAACCTGTTGGGCCCACCAACCTGCAGTTTCGGCGCGATGGGGACAGCTGGAAACTTCTTGAGATCAATCCACGGGTTTCATCTGCCAGTTCGATTCGCCGCGCGTTTGGTTACAATGAGGCTGAGATGAGCATAGCGTTTTTCCTCGAGGGGAAATCACCCGCTCAGCCGAAACTTCAAGGCGGCTTTGCGCTGCGTTTTATAGAGGACTATATCGTTCATGATCGGGATGATTTCTGATATTCATGGCAATCATTTCGCCCTGTCGGCCGTACTGGACAGACTGGATGAAATGGGAGTTACTGAAATTATCTGCCTCGGCGACATTGGCGGCTATTATTGCCAGATCAATGAATGTTGCGATGCTCTGCGCAGCCGGAACATATTTTCTTTGATGGGAAATCACGACTGGTATCTGGCTGTTGGCGAGGGTTGTCCGCGCTCAAATAGCGCGAACGAGTGTCTGGACTATCAGCGGCAGGTGATTTCACGGATCAATCTGGATTGGTTGGCCTCTTTACGCAGCGAGGCAATTATGCACGGAATTAACATGGTACATGGGGGCTGGCGCGATCCGATAGATGAATACCTGAAGCCGAGCAAAGAATATTTTTCGGAAATACCCGGAAGCTATTTCGCTTCGGGTCATACCCATGTGCAGTGCATCTGGACTGGCGAGCTGAAGAGTTACTGCAATCCGGGCTCTGTCGGGCAGCCACGCGATGGTGATCCGAGGGCCGCATTTGCAATATGGGATGGCAGTTCATTTTTTCTACATCGAACCGAATACGATATTCCGGGCATGCAACGTGAAATGGCAGCGGTGGGATTTTCCCCTTATTTTTACGAGAATCTGACGAGGGGAACCAGAATTGGTGGGAAAATCAGTAAGCTTTAAATGGATAACCCGGCATCACACGTTTGCCCAGCTATTTCGATATGGTCTGGTGGGGGCGGTGACCAATCTTCTGGGCTATCTCATTTATTTGCTCTTCACCTATTGGGGTGTTGAACCCAAGGTTCTGATTACTTTTATGTACCCGGTGGGTGCAGCCATCGGTTTTCTGGGCAACCGGCAATGGGCATTTGCGCATGAGGGCGTCGTGTGGAAGTCGATCGCCCGCTATTGCATCACCCATTTTTTTGGATATTTGATGAATTTATCGATCTTGTTCCTGTTTGTTGATGAACTAGGCTACACGCATCAATGGGTACAGGCCGCGGCTATAGTGCTGGTGGCGGGCTTTCTTTTCGTGGCTTTCAAATATTTTGTTTTTCCAAGGGGCGAAGACGCCTTGAGGGTGCGCGCATGAAAAAATGCCTGGCTTGCGGAACCCTGTTCCCCTCGACGGAGACTGGTTGCCTGAGCTGCAGCTGGAAGCCGGAAATGCAGGATGGCTTTATCGCTTATGCGCCTGCATTCGCGCAGGAAGGGGGCGGTTTCAAGACAAGTTACTTTGCCGAATTGGCGCCTCTTGAGGCAGCATATTTCTGGTTTCGTGCGCGCAATCGCTTGATCATCTGGGCGCTGGGAAAATATGCAAGGGGGCTGCAATCGTTCCTGGAAATCGGCTGTGGTACCGGGTATGTTTTGTCCGGACTGGCAGGTAACTTTTCAGGGGTGCGCTTTCACGGCAGTGAGATATTTACTGCCGGGCTGGCTTTTGCTGCCGCCCGGCAGCCGGCCATAGATTTTATGCAAATGGATGCGCGTGATATTCCGTTCGTCGATGAGTTCGATGCCATCGGCGCCTTTGATGTACTCGAGCACATCGAAGAGGACGTGCAGGTGCTCCACCAGATGTACGCTGCGTTGAAACCTGGTGGCATCATGTTGCTGACGGTGCCGCAGCATGCGTGGTTGTGGAGCCCTGTTGACGAATATGCCTGCCACGTGCGCCGCTACTCGGCCCGGGAGCTGCACGCGAAGGTTGCGGGCGCGGGTTTTGATATTTTGCGCAGTACCTCGTTTGTATCGAGTCTGCTTCCGGCCATGTGGGCCTCCCGATTCATCAAAAAGGGTTCTGTGCAGGATTTCGATGCGACGGCTGAGTTAAGGATTGCGCCCTGGTTGAATGCATTGTTTTTCAAAATGCTTAGCGCGGAACTGGCACTTATTAAGAGGAGTTTTGATTTTTCTGCTGGGGGGTCCAGGCTTGTTGTTGCAAGAAAGGTTTAGTTGCATGTTCAGACCGAACTGCGCTTTATTACTGAATTACAAGAGCGTACTTATCGCGTACTGCCTTTTGTTCTTTGGATTAATGTTACCTTATCTGCTGTTGGGAGAGGTTGCAGCACCGCATCGGCAAGTCATTGAGATTGGTGCGGTAGGTACCAACTTAAATACCGCCCTTATTGAGAACCGTAAGTTTAGTGATTATACAAACTCCTACATCCCGGAAATTTTTGATCATCTCAAAGGTGCCCGTTCGGGTTGGATTACACTTTGGACAAATCAAAATGAATTGGGGCGATCGTTATATCAGACTGGTGGTTTTAGTCCAGCATATTTACCATCGTGGGTAATCGCTCAGTTCACTGCTGACCCATGGCGGTTCATTACCGCGCTGTCTCTGTTCACCTGCTTCTTTGCGGGTGTTTTTGTAATCCTTTTTTGCAGAGAGATTGGTCTCCACCCATTGGCTGGCTTGATTGCGGGGGTAAGTCTGGCGGCTTCCCCGCTATTCATGTATTGGCTGACCTTTCCCATGTTCGGTGCGACATTCTGTTGGGCTGCGGGGGCGTTGTGGGGCGTGACTCGGTTGGCGAAAAAGTATGATCTGGTGGGTTGGAGTGTATTGGCATTCAGCGGCTATAGTTTGTTGATGACGGCCTACCCGCAGGGGGTGGTAATTCACGCTTATATTTTGGGTGGATATGGGCTCTGCTTGGCATACCGAAAGCAGCAACTTGATGCGCTTGTAGCTGGTCGGTTTTTAGCGCTTTCTATGACGGCGTTGATTGCGGGTGCGGTTCTCGCTTTGCCTGTCTATGCCGATCTGGCATATCTTCGAGCAGAATCAGTCCGCATAGCTCCCGACCCTTCTTTCTTTACGGTGTATTTGTCAAAATTTACCTCCTCGCTCGATGCATGGAAATTTTTGGTGCTTGGCACCATTCCTGAATTATTTGGCAATCCCGTGGAGACCGCCTTCCCCTTTGCCTATAGTGGATTGAGTGTCACCCCATTGGTTATTTTTTTCGCAATTATCTGTTTGCTTGTTTCCTATAAGCAAACCTGGGGATGGTGGTTGGTTATCGCCGTCTTCTGTTTGCTCGCTTTTGTTCACCCGCTGTATGTCCTATGCGTTAAATATTTGGGGTTCAATCTGTCTCGAGGCAACCCCCTGTCTTTCCTCCTGCTCCCCTTCACGATTATCGTGGCTTATGGTGCCGATGCGCTTCTTAAACGCACGGCTCATGGAGAGTTGGCCGCTGTGATTACAGTGGCCACTGCGGGAGTTTTGGCCGTCCTTGCGATCGGAGTAGGCTTCGGCCTGAGCCAGGCGTTTTCCATCCGCTGGTGGATGGTGTTGCTCATGTTGGTTCTGACCGTTTTGCTCGCAGCCCAGCACCCACAAACTCGTCCGCCTTTATTGTTGGCAGCGTTGGTCATCGTGCTGGCAGCGATCTCGTTCCCATTGATGTTGCGGCAGGATCCGGCGCAGATTGCAACGACATCACACTTGGTCGAGAAAGTGCGGGCAAACTTGCCTACGGGTTCGCGTTTTGCTGTCGCTGCGCCGGGTTTGTCGGTTCTGCCGCCTAATCTCAATGCGGCGCTTGGACTCGCTTCTGTTCACAGTTACAACAGTCTTTCTTCAAGGCGTTATCACACTCTGATTAAGGAACTCGGAGGCGAGGTGCAAACTTATGGCCGCTGGAATGGGGCAATTTCGCCGGACTACAACAGCGCAATGTTTTGGATGAGCAATATTAGCTTGATGTTGTCGCCGATGAAGCTCACGCATGAAAATCTGGAGTTTTTAGGGAATGAGTCTGGGGTTTACCTGCACAAGGTGATTTCGCGCATGGGCGATAGCCTGCAAGTTACCTCCCCCTCCCAGACAAGCATGGTGGCGGATGGTCGGCACATTGCAGATCCTCGGCTTCTGCCCAAATATATACCCACCAAACTATTGGGTCAGGGTGATTTGTTGGAGTTTGAAGTGAGGCCGGGCGCACCATCTGTATTAATTTTGAGCCAAAAATTTCATCGTGATTGGCAGGCGCAAGCATTCGATCAATCTGGTTGGGTACCAGCCAAAACCACTGTGATCAATGGTGTATTTCAAGGCGTGCTTCTACCGCAAAACGCACAACGGGTGCGTCTCGAATTTAAGCCCTACGCGCGCTACGCTTGGGTCGCGCACGTTTTTTGGTTGATCTTGCTTACCTTGATTGGATTCATGGCATGGAAGAAAAAGTGGGATTGGGTTAGCAAAGGAGCAACAACAAAATGAAAGAACAAGGTATACCATTTAACTGGCCACATATGACTGGCAAGGAGTTGTATTACATCGCCGAGGCGCACTTCAATGGTCGCTTGGCTGGCGATGGCCCGTTCACCAAACGTTGCCATAGTTGGCTTGAGGAGCGTACAGGCTGTAGCAAGGCATTGTTGACACACTCCTGCACCGGTGCGCTGGAAATGGCGGCGTTATTGCTGGACATTCAGCCAGGCGACGAGATCATCATGCCTTCATACACATTTGTATCGACAGCCAATGCGTTTGTTTTGAGGGGGGGCATTCCAGTATTCGTGGATATCCGGGGAGATACCCTTAACCTCGATGAGCGTTTGATCGAGGCTGCCATTACGCCTCGTACCCGTGCAATTGCTCCTGTTCACTATGCAGGCGTGTCTTGTGAAATGGATGCGATCATATCCATAGCTAAGCGCCACGATCTCAAAGTGGTGGAAGATGCTGCTCAAGGCGTGATGGCAAGTTATAAAGGACGTGCATTGGGTAGCATCGGTGATCTTGGCGCCTACAGCTTCCACGAGACAAAGAATGTGATCTCAGGCGAAGGCGGGGCGCTGCTGGTCAACGATCCTGAGCTGGCTTTGCGAGCTGAAATCATTCGAGAAAAAGGTACTGACCGCAGCCGGTTTTTCCGTGGCGAGGTAGATAAGTACACATGGCAGGAAGTAGGTTCTTCGTTTCTGCCGGGCGAGTTGATTGCTGCTTTCCTTGCGGCTCAGCTTGAGGAGGCCGATCGAATCACACAAGAGCGTCTGGCGAGTTGGCAACGTTATCACGAGTTGCTCGAACCGCTGGAATTCAGAGGCATCCTCCGCCGCCCCATCGTGCCGGATGGTTGTCAGCACAATGCGCATATGTACTATGTGCTGCTCGCGCCCGAGATTGATCGTCAGAAGGTGCTGGATGAGTTCAAACGCAATGACATCTGGTCTGTTTTTCATTATGTGCCTCTGCACTCCTCGCCTGCAGGGGAACGCTACGGTAGGACTCATGGGACGCTGGACGTAACGAACAGACAATCCGAGTGTCTGGTTCGTTTGCCTATGTGGGTGGGGCTTACTGAGCAGCAGCAATTGAGGGTGGTTGATGTGCTTATTCATGCCGTTTCATAGCAATAATAGCCATGAAAACGTATTTGAATATTTGCGCTAAATACAGTTTAATGACCTGTCTTCGCAACCGTAGACGCACCGTCTCTCATGCACATTTCTGTTTCTTGCTGAAATCATGGGCAAAAGTAGACGGTGCAACATACCTAAGTCTCGAATGGTGATGCTGCCAGTTGCAAAAAACTTCTATGTACTCCCGAATCGATGCCTCAGCCGGAGTACTGGTTTCATAAAGGTGGAGATAAACCAGTTCGTTCTTCAAGCTGGCCCAAGCTTTCCACGGTGTATTATCGTAGCGGCTCCCTCTCCGTGACATAAGGACACGCATGCCAAACTGTTTCACCAGCTTCTGGTAATGATGAGCACAATACTGTCCGCACTCGATCAGAGTGCATGATCAATCCAGGTAGGGGGCCGCTTCCATTTCACTCCCTTCCACAGTGCTTGGCTAATCAAGTCCTGCGTCATTCGTGAAGTCATGGCATAACCAACGATCTCGTAGGTAAATACATCCTTGATACCAGCAAGGTCTAGTTAATCTTCATCTGTCGTAACATAGGTGATATCACTCACCCAGGCTTCATTGGGGTAGGTCGGCTCAAATCGTTGTTTCAGCAGATTCTCCGCGATGGCCAAGCGGTGATTCGAGTTCGTGGTAGCCTTGAATTTGCGCTTCCGTATGCAGCGAATCCCTTCCTCTCGGCGTAATCGCGCAATCTGATCACGGCCAGCAAGAAAGCCTGCGGAAGCCGGCTTGGCTTGTAAGCGCTTTGTGCTATAGGTTCTTCGCGGTTATTCGTGCGCAGCCCGAATAACCACTCGCAGCCTTTCAGTTTCCTGAGTACGTTGACAAGGCGGGCGGGTCAACCACGCATAATAACTACAGTGGGAAACGGACATTGTCCGACACATGCCCGGAATTCCGGTGTGTAGCTCTGCATTACCCTTTTGCTCACTTCTGCCTCCTGCTGGCTAAACAGGTGTGTCTATGGTTTTCCGGCCACATTAGTAAACCACTGTGCGTTTTAACCAAACTTCCCGGTTATATAGTCCTCGGTTGCTTTTTGCTGCGGAGTCGTGAAAATTTTCTTGGTATCGCCAAACTCCACCAACTCACCCAGATACATATAAGCGGTGTAGTCGGATACGCGTGCAGCTTGTTGCATATTGTGGGTGACGATGGCGATGGTGTAGTCCTCTTTCAACTCATTGATTAGCTCTTCAATATGTGCGGTAGAGATCGGGTCGAGTGCAGAAGTGGGTTCATCCAGCAGGAGTACCTCAGGGCGCGAGGCGACGGCGCGGGCGATACAAAGCCGCTGTTGCTGGCCGCCAGATAGCGAGTTGCCGGATTGGCGCAGCTTGTTTTTAACTTCCTCCCATAGCGCGGCCTTGCGCAGTGCCCATTCTACGCGATCTTCCATCTCGCCTTTGGACAGGCTTTCGTACAGCTTTACCCCGAAGGTGATGTTGTCGTAAATCGACATCGGGAAGGGAGTTGGCTTCTGGAAAACCATGCCCACTTTCGCACGCAGCAGGTTGACATCGACATCGCGGCCGAGGATGTTTTCGCCATCCAGTAGAATATCGCCCTCGGCACGCAGGCCGGGGTAGAGCTCGTACATGCGGTTGAAGGTGCGCAGCAGTGTGGATTTGCCGCAACCGGAAGGGCCGATGAAGGAGGTGACTTTGCGTGGGGCAATGTCTAGCTGAATGTTTTTAAGGGCGTGGAAATTGCCATAGTAAAAGTTCAGGTTTTTAACTTGGAACTTGGAACTGAGTTCAGCCATAGTCGGTAAGCCTTAGTGCGATTGAGTTTTTTGACTGCCCATCCAACGAGCAATGATATTCAGTGCCAGTACGCTGAAAGTAATTAGCAGTGAGCCGGCCCAAGCCAGGCGGTGCCAGTCTTCATATGGGCTCATGGCAAACTGGAAAATCACCATCGGTAGATTGGCCATAGGCTGGTTCATATTGCTGCTGAAGAACTGATTGTTCAGCGCAGTAAACAGTAGCGGAGCAGTTTCACCGGAAATGCGTGCCACTGCCAGCAAAATACCGGTTAATACACCGGCTTTGGCCGAGCGCAGAGTGACTTGCAATGTAATTTTCCATTGCGGCGCACCCAGGGCAGCGGCGGCTTCGCGCAGGCTGTTGGGTACTAGGCGCAGCATGTTTTCCGTGGTGCGCACTACAACTGGAATCACCAGAATGGCCAGTGCCAGCGAGCCGGCCCAGCCAGAAAAGTGACCGACGGAGACAACGTACATTTCGTAGATAAACAGGCCGATCACAATAGATGGTGCCGATAGCAGAATATCGTTGATAAAGCGGGTGGCGGGTGCCAGCCAGCCACGTTGACCGAATTCAGCCAGATAAATGCCGGCGAAAATGCCGACGGGGGTGCCAAATAGCGTTCCGAAAAAGGTCATCATCAAGCTGCCATAGATGGCATTGGCCAGGCCACCACTGCTGCCGGGTGGAGGGGTGCTGGCGGTAAATACTTCCAGATTGAGGCCAGACAGACCATATTGCAGTAGGGTGATTAAAATCCAGAACAGCCAGAACAAGCCAAAAATCATCGCACACATGGAGGCGGTCATATTGAAACGATTGACCAAACGGCGGCGGCGGTAGATGAAACTATTCATCTTTAAGCTGTTACTGCCCGCGCTGGTGCTTGATTTTGCTGGGGTGTTCATTGTTATTTCGCTCATAGGGAGAATGCTTTCATCGCTCTCAGGACGCTTTGCCTTCTTGTTGTTTCAGCCGTAATAGCAAGATTTTGGAGCAGGCCAGAACGACAAAAGTGATGAAGAACAGAATCAGGCCCAGTTGAATCAGGGAGGAGAGGTAGAGATCGCCACTGGCTTCGGCAAATTCATTGGCCAGGGCCGAGGCAATGGAGTTACCGGGTTCAAACAGTCCCACAGCAAAGCGGGTGGAGTTGCCAATAACAAAGGTTACCGCCATGGTTTCGCCTAGCGCACGTCCTAAGCCGAGCATAATGCCACCCACGACGCCGGTTTTGGTGTAGGGCAGCACGACATAGCGCACGACTTCCCAAGTGGTCGAACCCAGGCCATAAGCGGATTCTTTAAGCATTACCGGAACCACTTCAAATACATCACGCATCACCGAGGCGATGAACGGAATCACCATGATGGCTAGAATCAGGCCTGCAGTGAAGATGCCAATGCCGATTGGTGCGCCTTGAAACAAGATCCCTAACAATGGGATGTCGCCCAAGTTATCAATCAGTACCGGTTGGATATGATCAGAAAAGAAGGGGGCGAAGACAAACAGGCCCCACATACCATAGATGATGGAGGGAATGCCCGCTAATAGTTCTACCGCAACGCCGAGTGGGCGCTTTAGCCAAGTGGGGCATAGCTCAGTAAGAAATAAGGCGATACCAAAGCTGACCGGTACACCAATCAGCAGCGCGATGAATGAGGTGGCGAGGGTGCCGAAGATGGGAACCAGCGCACCATATCGATCGGCAACAGGATCCCATTCATTGCTAAGCAGAAAGCCCCAGCCGAAATGCTTGATGCTGGGGAGGGCGCCGATCAGCAGGGAGATCAAAATGCCTAGCAGGAGTGCTAGGACAACAAAAGCAAAACTGCGGGTAATCAGTCTGAACAGATTATCCAGCAGTAATTGAAACTTCATGTGTTGCGGTGTACTTAACTTTTGCATGTGGCAACTTTGTATGGTTCATCAGGCAAAAAGCCGGGGAGATTTTCCCCGGCCATGACTGTCATCAGATAGCCCGAATTATTTATAGCTTAGTTCCAAATGGACTTACCGCTACTGTCGGTAATGTTTTTCCAGCTGGCACGAATCACTGATTTTACTGAATCCGGCATCGGAATGAAATCCATCCCAAGGGCAGTTTTGTCGCCGGTTTTGTAGGCCCAGTCAAAAAACTTCAGTGTTTCCTTGCCCTGCTCAGCCTTGTCCTGCTTCTTCTGCATCAGGATGAACGTAGCGCCGGCGATGGGCCAGCTGTCTTTGCCAGGCTGGTTAGTCAGCAGCAAATAGAAGCCGGGTGCTTTGCTCCAGTTGGCGTTCGCCGCCGCTGCTTTAAAGCTGGCTTCATCAGGCTTTACAAAGCTACCTGCCTGGTTTTGCATCTGACCATAGCTCAGTTTGTTTTGCTTGGCGTAAACGTATTCTACGTAGCCGATAGCGCCTTTGATACGGCTAACATAGTTGGCGACACCTTCATTGCCTTTGCCGCCAACTGGATTGCCTTTCCAGTTAACTGCGGTATTGGAACCAATTTCTTTCGCCCATTCTGCGGAAACACTAGATAGATAGTTGGTGAAAATAAAGGTGGTGCCGGAGCCATCTGAACGGCGGACAGTGGCAATTTTCATGTCGGGCAGTTTGATGCCCGGATTAATTTTGCTGATGGCCGGGTCATTCCATTTGGTGACCTTACCCAAATAAATGTTGGCTAATAGCGGGCCAGTAAATTTGAGTTGTCCAGGAGCAATGCCAGGGATATTCACAATCGGTACAACGCCACCGATAACGGTAGGGAACTGTACCAAGCTGGATTTTTCCAGTTCCTCTGGTTTTAACGGCATATCGGAAGCGCCAAAGTCGACGGTCTTGGCCTGAATCTGTTTGATGCCACCACCGGAGCCGATAGACTGATAGTTGACGCTGTTACCGGTAGCCGCTTTGTAGTCGGCGGCCCATCTGGCGTAGAGCGGATAGGGGAAAGTAGCGCCGGCGCCGGTGACGGTGGCTGCGGCAAAGGCTGTGGTGCTAGCCAGTAGTGTCGAACCGATGAGCAGAGCAGCAAAACCAACAGACTTTTTCATGCGAACTCCTAATTTAGGGGTTTTTGTAGAGTGAGACGATATAGAAAGTGAGGGCATACTAGACTATGAATCTTTCAGAAATATTACAGTTCGTCGATGAGTTGATGAGCTTTGTTCTGGACAACGTCATTTTAGTTTGGTGTGCCGAGGCTGCAAAGATATAATCTCTTCCCAAATATCAAGCATGAGGAGGGCACAATGCCTGCTAAGTTGGTGATTGGCAATTGGAAGATGAATACGCGCAGCCAAAGCGCAGAGGCTTTATTGGCTGCTTTGTTGCGGGACGCTAGCACCAATAATGATCAAGTAGCGATTGCGGCGCCAGCAGTCTATTTGCAGCGTTTATTTGCCCAGTTGCAAGATGGGGCGATTCGGCTGGCGGCGCAGGATGTTAGTCGTTATGCCGCAGATGGTGCTTATACCGGGGAACTGAGTGCAGAGATGCTAGCCGATTGTGGCTGTACTTATGTGTTAGTTGGTCACTCGGAGCGCCGCCAGTATTTCGCTGAAACGGATGCCGCGTTGTTAAGTAAAGTTTGTAATGTCATGGCTGCTGGTATGGTGCCGGTGTTTTGTGTCGGGGAAACCTTGGCGCAACGTGAGCAGGGGGGCTATTTGGAGGTGATTCATCAGCAGTTGGCTTTGCTGACGGATATCCCAGAAGGGGGGTGTGTCGTAGCGTATGAGCCGGTTTGGGCTATTGGTACGGGTAAAGTGGCCAGTCTTGACCAAGTCGCTGAAATTCATGACGCTATCAAAATATGGTGCTTGCAAAACGTTAACGCCTCCGCTAATATTCGCGTCCTCTACGGCGGCAGTGTCAAAGCAGATAATGCCGCCCCCATTTTGGCAACGAAAAACGTTGATGGTGTGCTAGTTGGCGGAGCCTCTCTAGATGCCGAAATATTCAAGGTGATTTGCCAGGCAGCAGGAATATCGATATAGTATGGAACACTTTAAGACACTCATTCTTGTAGTAGATTTGATCGCTGCGGCGGCAATTATCGTGCTGGTGCTGATGCAGCATGGTAAAGGTGCCGATATGGGTGCTGCTTTTGGTAGTGGTTCGTCCGGTAGCTTGTTCGGTGCGTCTGGTTCTGCCAATTTTTTGAGTAGAGCGACAGCATTTGCTGCAGTTGTGTTTTTTGCTGCTTCACTGACATTAGTTTTTCTGTCTGGTAGCAATAAAAATGATCTAGGCTTGATGGGTGTTACTCATCCTAAGTCTGAGCAGGTTGCACCGCATGTCCCAGCCGGTGTGCCTAGCAATAACGCTTCCGGCGCGAAGTCAACAATACCGGAGTGATATTAGGCTTGCTGTGCCGACATGGTGGAATTGGTAGACACGCTATCTTGAGGGGGTAGTGGCGTAAGCTGTGTGAGTTCGAGTCTCACTGTCGGCACCATCATTCAAAAACAGGCCATAGGGATACCGATGGCCTGTTTTATTTGGAGCCAAGGGAAGATTTCCCTTTATTTGTGGGGGTATACGGGAAGATGCTGCAAAATTACTTTCCCATTCTGTTGTTTGTCATTGTCGGGTTGTTGGTAGGTGTGGGGCCTATCTTATTGGGTAGCTTAATTGGCCCAAATCGTCCCGATGCTGAGAAACTTTCTCCATACGAGTGCGGCTTCGAGGCCTTCGAAGATGCTCGCATGAAGTTTGATGTTCGCTATTATCTGATCGCCATTCTATTTATTCTCTTCGATTTGGAAATTGCCTTCCTCTTACCGTGGTCGGTGGTGCTCAAGGAACTGGGTACATATGGTCTGGGCGTGATGGTTGAGTTCTTGGGTGTGTTGACCCTCGGCTTCATTTATATGTGGAAAAAAGGAGCTCTGGAATGGGAATAGAAGGAATTCTGGAGAAGGGTTTTGTTACCACGACTGCCGATAAACTCATCAACTACACACGTACCGGCTCTTTGTGGCCGATGACTTTTGGTCTGGCGTGTTGCGCGGTGGAGATGATGCATGCGGGCGCGGCCCGTTATGATCTGGACCGCTTCGGTATTGTGTTTCGTCCCAGCCCGCGTCAGTCTGATTTGATGATTGTGGCGGGAACCTTGTGTAATAAAATGGCACCGGCTTTGCGTAAGGTGTACGACCAGATGGCCGAGCCACGTTGGGTGATTTCAATGGGCTCCTGTGCCAACGGTGGTGGTTATTATCACTACTCTTATTCGGTTGTGCGCGGTTGTGATCGTATTGTGCCGGTTGATGTGTACGTGCCGGGCTGCCCTCCTACTGCCGAAGCTTTGCTCTACGGCATTATCCAGTTACAAAACAAAATTAAACGGACCAACACCATCGCCCGCTAAGGTAGAAACTTATGGCCTCCAAAAAAATGGAAGCGTTAGAGGCAGTTGTGCAGCAGCTACTGGGCGATAAGCTCGTGCAAAGTACGCTGGCTCTGGATGAGCTCACCATTGTATGTAAAGCGGCAGATCTGATTGAAGTGGCAAGTTTGCTGCACGATCATGCCGACCTTTCTTTTGAGCAATGTATCGATTTATGCGGTGTTGACTATAGCGCCTACCGTGATGAGGTGTGGGATGGCCCACGCTTTGCAGCGGTTTATCACCTGCTCTCTGTTACACACAATCATCGCCTGCGTCTGCGTGTATTCGCTGAAGACGATAGTTTTCCAGTGCTACCCTCCTTGGTGCCTGTCTGGAATGGTCTGAACTGGTTTGAGCGTGAAGCGTTCGATTTGTTTGGGATTGTGTTTGATGGTCATCCTGATTTACGCCGCATTCTGACTGACTATGGTTTTGTTGGTCATCCTTTCCGCAAAGATTTCCCCCTGTCCGGTCATGTTGAAATGCGTTACGACCCGACTCAGCAGCGTGTGATTTACCAGCCGGTGACGATAGAACCGCGCGAAATCACCCCACGCATTATTCGTGAGGAGAACTACGGTGCCTGAAATCCGTAACTACACCCTCAATTTTGGTCCGCAGCATCCCGCCGCCCATGGCGTATTGCGCCTGGTGCTGGAACTGGATGGTGAGGTGGTGCAGCGTGCCGACCCGCATATTGGTTTGTTGCATCGCGGTACCGAAAAGCTGGCAGAACACAAGACCTTTATCCAGTCCTTGCCCTATATGGACCGTCTGGATTATGTGTCGATGATGTGCAACGAGCACGCTTACTGCCTGAGTATCGAAAAGTTGCTAGGCCTGCCTGTGCCTGAACGGGCGCAGTATATCCGGGTGATGTTTGCCGAGATTACCCGCATTCTTAACCACCTGATGTGGCTGGGTGCGCACTCGCTTGATATCGGTGCAATGACGATGTTCCTCTACGCTTTCCGTGAGCGTGAGGATCTGATGGACTGTTACGAAGCGGTGTCAGGTGCGCGTATGCATGCGGCCTACTTCCGTCCCGGCGGCGTTTATCGTGATTTGCCCGACAGCATGCCGCAGTACCGGGTCTCCAAAATCAAAAATGCACGTGAGTTGGCGCGCTTAAATGAAGGGCGCCAAGGTTCTTTGCTGGATTTCATCGAAGATTTCACCAAACGTTTCCCTACTTATATCGATGAGTATGAAACGCTGTTATCGGATAACCGTATCTGGAAACAGCGCACGGTCGGTATTGGTGTTGTTACCCCGGAGCGTGCGTTGAATCTGGGTCTGACTGGGCCTATGTTGCGTGGTTCGGGCATTGCCTGGGATCTGCGTAAAAAACAGCCTTACGATGTTTATGCCAAGCTGGATTTTGATATTCCGGTGGGTGTTACCGGTGATTGTTACGATCGCTATCTGGTGCGGATAGAAGAGCTGCGCCAGTCCAACCGCATTATTCAGCAGTGCATCGCTTGGTTACGGCAAAATCCAGGGCCGGTGATTACCGACAACCATAAAGTGGCTCCGCCTTCGCGTGAAGGTATGAAGGCCAATATGGAAGACCTGATTCACCATTTCAAACTGTTTACCGAAGGTATGCATGTGC
Organism: Neisseriaceae bacterium TC5R-5; assembly: GCA_020830965.2. Classification (GTDB taxonomy): domain Bacteria; phylum Pseudomonadota; class Gammaproteobacteria; order Burkholderiales; family Chromobacteriaceae; genus Chromobacterium. The sequence continues at coordinate 51,406 of JACCFC020000010.1, read as the reverse complement.
CCGAAGGCGAGGCTTATGTCGGCACCGAACATCCTAAAGGAGAGTTTGGGGTTTACCTGATTTCTGATGGCGCCAACAAGCCTTATCGTCTGAAGATTCGTGCTCCGGGCTATCCACATCTGGCCGCGCTGGATGAAATGGCCAGAGGCCATATGATTGCCGACGTGGTAGCCATTATCGGTACGCAAGATATCGTATTTGGGGAGATTGACCGCTGATGTTATCCGCACAATCACTTGCCAGTATCGACCGCGAGGTCGCTAAATATCCTAGTGAGCAAAAGCGCTCTGCGGTGATGGGTGCTTTACGCATTGCCTTGACTGAGCGCCGCGCTACCGGCAAAACGCCAGAAGAACGTTGTCTCAATACTGAGTTGATCGAATTTGTGGCGAATTATCTGCAGATTGCACCAGTAGCAGCTTATGAAGTGGCTACTTTTTACAATATGTATGACATGAAGCCGGTAGGGCAGTACAAGATTACGGTCTGTACCAATCTGCCCTGCGCGCTGTCCGGTGGGGTGAATGCCGCCGAGTATCTGTCGAAAAAGCTGGGTATCGCAATTGGCGAAACCTCGGCCGATGGCAAATACACCCTGTTAGAAGGGGAGTGCATGGGCGCTTGCGGTGATGCACCGGTACTGTTGGTGAACAATCATCAGATGTGCAGCTTTATGACCCCTGAAGCCATCGATCAAAAACTGGCGGAGTTGAACTAATGGCAGTCTTCGTCAATGGTGTGATTTTTGAGGGTGTCGATACCTCTCAGCCCGATTGCTGGCGTTTAGAAGCTTATCTGGCCCGTGGTGGCTATCAGGCCTTGCGGCGTATTGTAGAGAGCAAGATGCCACAGGAAGAAGTAATCGCCGAAGTTAAAAATTCCGGCCTACGTGGCCGTGGCGGTGCAGGCTTCCCGACCGGTTTGAAGTGGAGCTTTATGCCCCGTTCTTTTCCCGGCGATAAATACGTGGTGTGTAATACCGACGAGGGAGAGCCAGGAACCTTTAAAGACCGCGATATCCTGCGCTTCAATCCGCACTCGCTGATTGAAGGCATGATTATTGCCGGTTATGCGATGGGTACTGTTGCCGGTTACAACTATATTCACGGTGAGATTTTTGCCGAATACGAGCGCTTTGAACAAGCGCTGGATGAGGCGAAACAAGCCGGGCTGCTTGGCAAGAATATCTTGGGTAGCGACTTCAGCTTTGATCTGTTTGCCCATCATGGTTATGGTGCTTATATCTGCGGCGAAGAGACTGCCTTGCTGGAGTCGCTGGAAGGTAAAAAAGGCCAGCCACGTTTCAAACCACCGTTCCCGGCCAGCTTTGGTCTGTACGGTAAACCAACCACCATCAACAATACCGAGTCCTTTGCCTCTGTACCTTTCATCATGCGTGATGGCGGTACGACCTTTCTGGAAAAAGGCAAACCGAATAATGGCGGGACCAAATTGTTTTCGGTATCTGGCCATGTCAATCGCCCGGGCAATTACGAAGTGCCGCTGGGTTTGCCGTTTGCTGATTTACTGGAAATGGCCGGTGGCATGCGCGATGGCAAGAAGCTCAAAGCCGTTATTCCTGGCGGTTCTTCGGCACCGATTTTACCGGCCGACATCATGCTGCAATGCACGATGGATTACGATAGCATCGCCAAGGCCGGTTCTATGCTGGGTTCTGGCGCGGTTATCGTGATGAATGAAGATGTGTGCATGATCAAGGCGCTGGAGCGACTGGCTTATTTCTATCACGAAGAGTCCTGCGGTCAGTGTACGCCGTGTCGTGAGGGTACTGGCTGGTTGTATCGCATCGTGCATCGTATTGCCAATGGTCAGGGTCGCCCTGATGACCTCGAGCTTCTGGATTCCGTGGGTAACAATATGGCAGGCCGTACTATCTGTGCTTTGGCCGATGCTGCTGTGTTCCCGGTTCGCAGTTTCACCAAGCACTTCCGACATGAGTTCGAATACGCAATCGAACATAAGAAGACCTTGGTGGATCACAAATGGTGTTGAGCGATGCTTGAAATCGAAATCGACGGAAAAAAACTGACGGTGCCGCAAGGCAGTACCGTTATGGATGCCGCCCACTCAGTGGGGACTTATATTCCGCACTTCTGTTATCACAAGAAGTTGTCTATTGCCGCAAATTGCCGTATGTGCCTGGTGGAAGTGGAAAAGGCCCCCAAGCCGCTGCCCGCTTGTGCCACGCCGGTAACGGACGGCATGAAAGTGCATACTCATTCCGATCTGGCTAAAAAAGCGCAGGCTGGAGTGATGGAGTTTTTACTGATTAATCACCCGCTTGATTGCCCTATCTGTGATCAGGGCGGTGAATGTCAGTTGCAGGATTTAGCAGTAGGTTACGGTAATTCCTCATCGCGTTATCGCGAAGAAAAACGGGCGGTAGTGGGTAAGGAAATGGGCCCGCTGGTGTCAGCCGAAGAAATGTCACGCTGTATTCACTGTACTCGTTGTGTACGTTTTACTGAGGAGATTGGTGGCTTCCAGGAAATCGGCATGGCTAATCGCGGTGAGTTTTCCGAAATCATGCCTTATCTGGGTAAGACGGTGGATTCGGAAATTTCCGGCAATGTCATCGACTTATGTCCGGTTGGCGCGCTCACCTCTAAACCATTCCGCTATAGCACTCGTGCCTGGGAATTGTCTCGGCGTAAGTCGGTGAGTCCGCATGATGGCCTAGGTTCCAACCTGATTGTGCAGGTGAAGCAAAACGAAGTGATGCGGGTATTGCCGCTGGAAAATGAAGCCATTAATGAATGTTGGCTGGCGGATCGTGATCGCTTTGCTTATGAAGGTTTGAATTCGGCTGAGCGTCTGCAACAGCCGATGATCAAATTTGATGGCAAATGGCATGAAACCGATTGGGAAACTGCGCTGAACTATGTGGTGAAGGGGTTGACCGGTGTGGCTGCCGACCATGGCAAGGATGCTATCGGCTTCCTGACCTCGCCCCATTCCACTACGGAAGAGCTGTATCTGGCGCAGAAACTCGCGCGAGCCTTTGGCGTTAACAGCATCGATTATCGGCTACGCCGTAGCGACTTTAGCGCCGATGAGGCGCAGCAGGGCGCGCAGTGGTTGGGCTGCAGTATTGTCGAGTTGAGCAAGGCCAAATCGTTGCTGGTGGTCGGTTCTACGCTGCGTAAAGAACAGCCTTTGCTGGCCGCCCGTTTACGGGTAGCGGCGAAGAAGGGTAGTGAGCTGAATATTCTGCATATTGCTGATGATGATCTGCAGATCAAGCTACAGGGTAAGTTGATTGTCTCACCGTTGGCGCTGGTAAATGGTCTGGCACAGGTGTTGAAAGCAGTGGCTGAAATCAAGGCGGCGATTCCCGCGCTGGATTTGTCAGACATTACCGTTTCCGAGGGGGCTTGTGCTATCGCCGCCAGTCTCAGTGCAAGCGATAACGCCGCCATTGTGTTAGGTAATGTGGCGCAGCATCACCCTGCTTTTGCGCAGTTGTTGGCTTTGGCGCAGGAAATCGGCCGTATCTCGGGTGCACGTTTCGGTTTGCTCAGTGAAGCGGCTAACAGTGTGGGCGCCGAGTTGGTCGGTGCTTTGCCGCAGCGTGGTGTGGGTGGTGCGCAAGTATCAGCTGGGGCTAATGCTGGTCAGATGATTGCCCAAGCGAAAAAAGCCTATGTGTTGCTGAATACCGAAGTAGAGTTTGACAGTTACAACCCGCAGGCGGCACGGGCGGCTATGCAGCAGGCTGCTACGGTGATCGCGCTGACTGCTTATAAAGGCCAGGGCTTGCTTGATTACGCTGATGTCTTGTTGCCGATTGCTCCGTTTGCGGAAACCGCCGGCTCCTTCGTCAATATGGAAGGCAAGTTACAAAGTTTTAACGGCGTGGTGCGTCCTTTGGCTGAAACCCGTCCGGCTTGGAAGGTGTTGCGTGTGCTGGGCAACCTGCTTAGCCTGCCTGGTTTTGACTTCAATAGCGTGGAAGAGATACGTGCCGAGCTGCTGAGCAAGGTGGATATCGCGACGCAGCTGAATAACGGCTTGAGTGCGATTCCGGTAGATACCGCTGCTGCTGCCGGTCTGGTGCGTATTGGTGAAGTACCGCTCTATCAGGCGGATGCCATTTGCCGTCGTGCCGTTTCCTTGCAGCAGACACGTGATGCTGCCGCACCGGTAGTGACCGTGCATGGCAGCTTGCTGGCCAAGCTGGGTCTGAGTGCTGGTGAGATGGTACTGCTACGGCAGGGTTCTGCCGAGGCTAGGCTGCCGGTACAGGTGGATAATGGTCTGCCTATGGACGCGGTTCGCGTCGCTACAGCGCATGCGGCAACGCAGACGCTGGGCGGTATGTTTGACGCTATCGAAATCAAGCAGGGGTAAAACATGGAGTTCTTGCAAGGCATTCTTGGCAATGAAGCGGGGCTCGTCATCTGGACCCTGCTCAAAATCATCGCCATCGTATTACCGATGCTGTTATGCGTGGCCTATCTGACTTACGCCGAGCGTAAGGTGATTGGCTATATGCAGATTCGTATCGGCCCTAATCGGGTGGGGCCGCTTGGTTTATTGCAACCGATTGCTGATGCAGTCAAGCTGCTGACCAAAGAAATCATCCTGCCCAGCAGTGCCAGCAAAGGTCTGTTTCTGTTGGCACCGGTGCTGGCAATTGCCCCAGCGTTGGCTGCTTGGGCGGTGGTGCCGTTTACCGACAAGCTGGTGCTGGCTAATATTGATGCTTCTTTGCTTTATATCCTAGCCTTAAGTTCGATTGGGGTGTACGGCATTATCATTGCGGGTTGGGCGGCTAACTCCAAGTATGCGTTTCTGGGGGCGATGCGGGCGACTGCACAGATTGTGTCCTACGAACTGGCGATGGGTTTTGCTCTTATCGGTGTGCTGATGGTTTCCAGCAGTTTGAATCTGGTGACGATTGTGAATCAGCAGGCACAGGGTATGGCCGGTGGTTCCTTACTGTCTTGGAACTGGCTGCCGTTGTTTCCGCTCTTCATCGTTTATCTGATTTCTGGGGTCGCCGAGACTAACCGCGCACCGTTTGACGTGGCGGAAGGGGAGTCGGAAATCGTTGCCGGTTTCCATGTCGAATATTCCGGTATGGCTTTTGCCATTTTCTTCCTGGCCGAGTACGCCAATATGATTCTGGTGGCGGCGCTGACTTCGCTGTTGTTCCTGGGTGGCTGGTTGTCGCCATTCCCGGCTGCTTGGGGCTGGATCGGGCAGGGTGGCTTTTTCTGGCTGGCCTTGAAGGTGGCGGCAGTATTGTTCTGCTTCCTGTGGTTCCGTGCCACTTTCCCGCGTTATCGCTACGACCAGATCATGCGTCTGGGCTGGAAAGTGTTTATCCCGGTGACGCTGGTGTGGATTCTGGTGCTGGGTGTCTGGATGATGACACCATGGACTTTGTGGCACTGAGATAGGTGAGAACATGAATTCGATACGCAATTTTTTCAAAACCTTCCTGCTGGTGGAACTGGTGAAGGGGCTGATGGTGACCGGGCGTTATTTTTTCGCCCGCAAGATCACAGTGCAGTTTCCGGAAGAGAAGACGCCGTTGTCACCGCGTTTTCGCGGTCTGCATGCGCAGCGTCGTTACGCCAATGGTGAAGAGCGCTGTATTGCCTGCAAACTGTGCGAGGCAGTATGCCCGGCGCTGGCGATCAGCATTGAGTCTGAGCAGCGTGATGACGGTACCCGGCGCACTAGTCGTTACGATATTGATCTGACCAAATGTATTTTCTGCGGTTTTTGTGAAGAAGCCTGTCCGGTGGATGCCATCGTAGAAACCCATATTTTTGAATACCACGGCGAAAAACGTGGCGACCTCTACTACACCAAACCGATGTTATTGGCGATTGGCGATAAGTACGAGGCGGAAATTGCTGCCAGTAAAGCAGCTGATGCCAAGTATCGCTAAGGGGGAGGCATGAATTTTACTACCGTTGTTTTTTATGTGTTGTCGGTCATTCTGATTTTTGCTGCCGTGCGTGTGGTCACGGCCAAGAATCCGGTGCACGCGGCTTTGTATCTGGTGCTGGCATTTTTTACCAGTGCCGGTCACTGGCTGCTATTGCAGGCTGAGTTTTTAGCCATTGCGCTAGTGGTGGTGTATGTGGGGGCAGTGATGGTGCTGTTCCTGTTCGTGGTGATGATGCTGGACATCAATATCGAGAAACTGCGCGAAGGTTTCTGGAAGAATCTGCCGGTTGCTGCCGTGGTGGCGATGCTGATGGCTTTTGAAATGGCCATGATTCTGATGAGTAATGAGGCGGGTTTGTTTGAGTTTGCTGCTGCAGCCCCCGCTGCTGCCAATTTCAGCAATGTGCGGGAGTTGGGCCTGCAACTCTATACCACTTATCTGTTGCCATTTGAAATTGCGGCACTGGTGCTGTTTTTGGCAATTGTTGCTGCGATTGGCCTGACCATGCGCAACCGCAAAGGCAGCAAGGCGATTAATCCCGCAGAACAAGTCAAGATCAAGCGTGACGATCGAGTGCGTCTCGTCAAGATGGAGGCCACGCCAGTGCTCCCCGAATCCTCTGTAGATGGGGCCGCAGAGGCCAAGTCTGCTGAGCAACAGGCCTGACGGCCAAATCACATAAGGGAGGAAATGTGCTGTCACTAACTCACTTCCTGGTGCTGTCCGCAATCCTGTTTGCTATCAGCGTGCTGGGAATATTTTTGAACCGGAGAAATCTGATTGTATTGCTGATGGCCATCGAGTTGATGCTGTTAGCGGTGAATTTTAATTTCATTGCGTTCTCGCATTATCTGTCGGATAGCGCAGGTCAGATTTTCGTCTTTTTTATCCTGACGGTGGCAGCTGCTGAGGCGGCTATCGGTCTGGCAATTTTGGTGGTGTTATTCCGTAATTTACAAACCATCAATGTAGAAGACTTGGGCAGCCTTAAGGGCTAAAGCAAACCGGAACCTATACAAAGCACAAAAGCATGGAAATGAAGAGCTTATACCTGCTGATTGCACTCGCCCCACTGGCGGGTTCCATTATTGCAGGGCTGTTTGGATGGGCAATTGGGCGGCGTGCTTCGCACGTAGTGACGATTGCTGGGGTAGCGGTGTCGGCGGTGCTATCGCTCAAAGTGCTTCATGCCTTCCTTACCGGACAGGCAGAGGTGTTTAATGGCCCGGTGTATACCTGGTTGACGGTAGCGGGTTACGACTTTTCGGTGGGCTTTCTCGTTGATTCGCTCACCGCCATGATGCTGGTGGTGGTGACCAGCGTGTCGCTGATGGTGCATATCTATACGATAGGCTATATGCAGGAAGACCCTGGCTACCAGCGCTTCTTCAGCTACATCTCGCTGTTTACCTTCTCAATGCTGATGCTGGTGATGAGCAATAACTTCATCCAGCTGTTCTTCGGCTGGGAAGCGGTTGGTCTGGTGTCCTATTTGCTGATTGGTTTCTGGTTCAAGCGGCCCACCGCCATTTTTGCCAATCTGAAAGCCTTTCTGGTTAATCGGGTGGGTGACTTTGGTTTTGTGCTCGGTATCGGCATGGTACTGGCCTATTTCGGTGGCTCGCTCAATTACAGCGATGTGTTTGCCGCCGCACCGGCTTTGGCCAACAAGACCATACAGCTGATTCCTGGCATGGATTGGTCGCTGCTGACGGTCACTTGTATTCTGTTGTTCATCGGTGCCATGGGTAAGTCGGCACAGTTTCCGCTGCACGTGTGGCTGCCGGATTCGATGGAAGGCCCAACGCCGATCTCTGCGCTGATCCACGCTGCGACCATGGTGACTGCCGGTATCTTTATGGTATCGCGCATGAGCCCGCTGTTTGAGTTGTCAGATACGGCCTTGAATGTGGTGATGGTGGCCGGTTCGATTACGGCGCTGTTTATGGGCTTTCTGGGTATTGTGCAGAACGATATCAAGCGCGTGGTGGCTTATTCCACCTTGTCGCAGCTGGGTTATATGACGGTGGCGCTGGGCGCTTCTGCCTATTCTGTCGCGATGTTCCATGTGATGACGCATGCCTTCTTCAAGGCCTTGTTATTCCTAGCGGCAGGCTCGGTCATTATCGGCATGCACCATGATCAGGACATGCGTAATATGGGTGGCTTGCGTAAATACATGCCGATAACCTGGCTGACTTCACTCATCGGATCGCTAGCCCTGATCGGTACACCATTCTTCTCCGGCTTTTATTCGAAAGACTCGATCATCGAAGCTGTGCATGCTTCCAATCTGCCTGCCGCCGGTTTTGCTTACTTTGCCGTGATTGCCGGTGTATTTGTTACCGCGTTTTACTCTTTCCGTCTCTATTTCCTGGTATTCCATGGTAAAGAGCGCTGGATGGAGAAACATCATGCCCATCATGAGCACGCGGATGATCACGACCATCATCATGGCCTGGGCCCCAAGGACAAGCCGCATGAAAGCCCATGGGTGGTGACTTTGCCGCTGGTGCTGCTGGCGATTCCGTCGCTGCTGATTGGTTACTTTGCGATTGAGCCCTTGCTATATGGCGATTTCTTCAAGGGCGTCATTAGCGTTAACCATCAACTACATCCAGCAATGGAAGAAATTGCCAAAGACTTCCATGGTGCGACAGCGATGTCTATCCACGCGCTCAGCAGTTTGCCGTTCTGGCTGGCTGTGGCCGGGGTGGGGACAGCCTGGTTCTTCTATATGAAAGCGCCGTCTATCCCAGCGGCGATCCAGCGTACTTTCAGCCCGATCAACAAGCTGCTGGAGAACAAATACTATCTGGACGAAATCTACTTTGCCGTCTTTGCCAAAGGCTCGCGGGCACTGGGGACTTTGTTCTGGAAAGTGGGCGATATATTGCTGATTGATGGTCTGCTGGTAAATGGTACCGCCAAGCTGGTGGGCTGGAGTGCCGGCTGGATTCGTCGTCTGCAAACCGGTTTTATCTACAGCTATGCCATGGCGATGATCATCGGGGTATTAGGCCTGATGACAGCATGGTTCTGGCCATTGATCTGGCGCTAAGACCGGGCTTCCGGATTGGAATAACAACTTGGGTTTGATTATGTTCACAAATCAGTTAAGTCTGGTGATCTGGGTCCCTATCGTGACCGGGTTGCTGGTGCTGGCCACTGGCTCAGATCAGCGTGCAACGCTGGCGCGCTGGCTGGCTCTGGCTGGCGCGCTGGCAGGCTTCCTGCTATCGCTGCCATTGTTTACCGAGTTCAATAATCTGAATGGTGGCATGCAGTTCAGCGAAACGCGGCCATGGATTGAGTCTTTGAACATCAACTACCATCTGGGTGTTGATGGTATTTCCATGCTGTTGGTGGTGTTGAACAGCTTTGTCACCCTGCTGGTGGTAGCAGCAGGCTGGGAAGTGATACAGAAAAGGGTAGCGCAGTACCTGGCGGCCTTCCTGATCATGTCCGGTCTGATTAATGGTGCATTTGCGGCACTGGATGCCATTCTGTTCTATGTGTTCTTCGAGGCGATGCTGATCCCGATGTATCTGATTATCGGGGTATGGGGTGGGCCGCGTCGCGTTTACGCATCAATCAAGTTCTTCCTGTATACGTTGCTGGGTTCATTGCTGATGCTGGTGGCGCTGATTTATCTGTATTTCGAGGCCGGTAAGACCTTTGATATTCAGGCCTTCCATGCGATTGCCAAGATCCCGCTCAATGTGCAGATCCTGCTATTTATTGCTTTCTTCCTGTCTTTTGCGGTCAAAGTGCCAATGTGGCCGGTACACACTTGGTTGCCGGATGCCCACGTGGAAGCACCGACCGGCGGTTCTATGGTGTTGGCTGCGATCACGCTGAAGATCGGCGCGTATGGTTTCCTGCGTTTTGTGTTGCCGATTCTGCCGGATGCCTCACGTGAATTAGCCTGGATCATGGTGGCGCTGTCCCTGGTGGCCGTGGTGTATATCGGGCTGGTGGCACTGGTGCAAACCGATATGAAAAAGCTGGTAGCTTATTCCTCGATTTCACATATGGGTTTCGTCACACTGGGCCTGTTTATGTTTGTCGGCACCGATCTGAACCAGTGGGCGGTAGAAGGTGCATTGATGCAGATGGTGTCACACGGCTTTGTTTCTGCTGCCATGTTCTTCTGTATCGGTGTGATGTATGACCGTATGCATAGCCGCAATATTGCTGATTATGGTGGTGTCGCCAATAAGATGCCGATCTTTGCTGCCTTTATGATGTTGTTTGCCATGGCCAATTCGGGTCTGCCAGCCACTTCCGGTTTTGTTGGTGAATTCATGGTGATTATGGGGGCGGTACAGGTCAACTTCTGGTATGCGGTACTGGCGGCCAGCACGCTGATTTTTGGCGCGGCCTACACCTTGTGGATGGTTAAGCGGGTGATCTTTGGCGAAGTGGCTAATCATCATGTTGCTGAACTAAAAGACGTCAACAAGCGCGAATTTGTGGTGTTGGCAATACTCGCGCTTGCTGTTCTGGGGATGGGTCTCTACCCGCAGGCTTTTGTAGAGAAGATGCACCTGTCAGTAAATGATCTGATTACGCATGTTGCACAAACCAAGCTGTAAGGGCGGAAGGAATAGATAGAATGAATTGGGCTGATCTCAACCTGATACCTGCCGTACCCGAGATATTCTTGACCGGCGCCTTATTAGTCGTGCTGATGCTGGACTTGTTTATTCCAGACGATAAGCGCGGCATTACTTATGGCTTAACACTGCTGACGCTAGTCGGGGCAGCGGTGGCTCAGGTGATGACTTTTACCTCGCATCCGGTAGTGACTTTTTCCGGTATGTTCGTTTCCGACCCGCTGTCCAGCATCGTTAAGCTGGTAATGTACGGCGTGACCGCAATCGTGCTGGTGTATGGCCGTCAGTACACGATGGATAGGCAATTCTTCAAAGGTGAGTACTTCTCACTGGCCTTGTTTGCCGTGCTCGGTATGAATCTGATGGTGTCCGCCACACATTTCCTGACCCTGTATATGGGCCTGGAGTTATTGTCGCTGGCCTTGTATGCGCTGATCGCGCTACAACGCGAGTCGGCACGGGCAACCGAAGCCGCGATGAAGTACTTTGTGCTGGGCGCCTTGGCTTCCGGTCTGCTGTTGTATGGTATTTCGATGATTTACGGTGCTACCGGCTCGCTAGAGTTGGCCACCATCTCCAAGGCGATTAGCGGTCAATCTGCTAATGGCGTATTACTGGTGTTTGGCCTGGTATTCATCATTGCCGGTCTGTGTTTCAAGCTGGGTGCGGTACCTTTCCATATGTGGGTGCCGGATGTTTATCATGGGTCGCCCACTTCAATCACACTGATGCTGGGTGCCGCCCCCAAGCTGGCCGCATTTGTATTTATGTTGCGGATACTGGCCCAAGGCTTGGAAGGTTTGTTACCGCACTGGCAGGCGATGCTGCTGATTGTGGCTGTGCTGTCGATGGCTATCGGTAATATCACCGCGATTGCCCAGACCAATATCAAGCGCATGCTGGCTTATTCCACTATCTCGCACATGGGCTTTTTATTGCTAGGGGTGTTGGCCGGTACTCAGCTTGGCTATTCGTCTGCCCTGTTCTACGCGATGGTTTATGTGTTGATGTCACTGGTGGGCTTCGGTGTGTTGCTTGCGCTATCACGCGCCGGTTTTGAGTGTGAAAAACTGGACGACCTGAAAGGTCTGAATGGACGCAATAGCTGGTATGCACTGCTGATGCTGCTCACTATGTTTTCAATGGCAGGTATCCCGCCATTGGCCGGCTTCTACGCCAAGTTTGCCGTGATCAAGGCGATAGTCGATATCGGCATGATCAAGCTGGCGGTGTTTGCTGTACTGATGTCGGTGATTGGCGCTTTCTACTACCTGCGTGTAGTCAAAGCCATGTACTTTGATGATGTTCAGGACAATAGCCCGATTGTGTTACGTGCGGATATGAAGCTAGTGCTGTCTTTGAATGCTTTGGCCTTGCTGGTAATAGGTCTGTTGCCGGAGCGTCTGTTGGAGTTGTGTATTAACGCGATGAAGCAGTCGCTGACGGTTGTTTAAAGGTGGGTCTGTAATGCAGAGCAGCATTATCGGTTTGTTGCTGTTAGCGCTGTTTGCCGCCAATCTGCCTTTTTTTAGTCAGCGGGTGCTAGGTTTCGTCGCGGTGGCTAACAAGCATTTTGGCTGGCACCTGCTGGAATTGCTGCTGTTGTTCCTACTGGTGGGCCTGTTGGCCCGCTGGCTGGAAGGGACTCTCCAACCCGTGCATACACAGAACTGGCAGTTTTATGTGACTACCTTATCGTTATTCCTGGTGTTTGCCTTTCCTGGTTTTGTGTACCGTTATTTTTGGCGGCGGCGCTAATTGTTGAGTGGCGTAGCAAGACTAGAGGGCGGATTGACACAATCCGCCCTTATTGTTTTTAAGGGGCCGAAAATACCCGCAGCTTAAAGTGATTTTTATATATTTAACGAGTCGCATTAAAAGGGGGCAGTATTTATGAGTAAGACAGGATTTAGTCATAAGGACTGGGTAAACGAATACCCTGGTAGTGCAAGTATTGACGACCTAGCTGTTCCTTTTAAAGGATATGTACGAAGTTTTGTTGATGCGTTGAAGGCAGCAAATATCTTACCTAGTATTGCATCAACGTATAGGCCTCCGCAGCGCGCATATCTCATGCATGTAAGTTGGAAGATTGCTAACAAAAAAATAAAACCATCAGAAGCTCCCGGATATTCCGGTGGAGGGATTGATATAACGTGGAAACATACAGATGATCTTGATGATGCTAAATCTATTAAGGCCGCTGAAGATATGTGCAAAGCATTTGGTATTACCCATTTGAAGGTGGCTCCATCTCTAACGAGTCGGCACACAGAGAAAAATGCTATAGATATGTCTTTTTCATGGAGTGGTGACTTGACAATAAAAAATGCCAAAGGGGAAGATGTTGTAATTAAAACAACACCTCGGACAGGCATGAATAAGGAGCTGCATGCAGTAGCAGAAACCTATAACGTCATTAAGTTTAAGGGAGGGGATGCAGATCAACCTCATTGGTCAACGGATGGGAGTTAGCTCAATGAAGAGATTTTTTTGCTTGCTCATTTTACTTTTGCCGCTATCTGCTTTTGCCAGTAGTAATGTCAAGAATAAAGATGTACAGAGGTTTATCAAAAATATTGAAACTTGTCAGCATCTTGCTGGTGAAGTCTCTGGGGAACCTACGGCAGAACAGCATGCATTAATAACAAAAGCTAATAGATATTGCTCTAGGGCGAAAAAGCAATATCGCGTCCTTGCTAAAAAATATAAAATGGATGATCCTGTTAAAAAACTATTGTTTAATTACGAAGATTTAATTAATGATATCAGTGATGGTCGTTAATTATAATTTTTGCGAAGATGTATTTTGTTAATTACATGTTTAATTTGGCTAGGATTGCTAGCAGTATCTAATTAAATTACTTAATGGCTTTTGTCGCATGCGTAAATAACAATATTTAAAGGAGTGAAATATGGCACAAGATATTTTCCTGAAAATTAATGGCATTGATGGTGAGTCCGAAGACGCAGATCATAAGGCTGAGATAGAAGTGCTAGGTTGGAATTGGGCCGTGTCTCAGGTTTCCAATATGCATTCTGGTTCGGGTGGGGGTTCCGGTAAAGCCTCGGTTGAGGACTTTCAGTTCCAGCACTATGTAGACCGTGCTAGCCCTAATCTGATCCAGTATTGCCTGACCGGTAAGCATATCGATCAGTGTGTGTTGACCGTGCGTAAAGCCGGTGGCAAGCCTTTGGAGTATTTAAAGCTGACGATGGAAGAAGTAATCATCGCTCGTGTTGCTCCAAATGGTAGCGCAGCGGATCAAGATCGTCCGTTAGAGAATGTGCGTTTGTCCTTTGCCCGTCTGAGGCACGAGTATGTGATTCAGAATGCTCAAGGTGGTAGTGGCGGCGCGATTACCGCAAGCTTCGATATCAAAAAGAATATTGCTTAATCAGCTATCGCTTAGTTAAATAATTGGTCAAAGTAAGTTACTTGAAATAATGGTGCTCCAGCCAGGAATGGTGACGCTGCTTAATAAGATTTTTTTGTTAAAAGGACAGTTAAACTGTCTTTTTTAATTTCTTCTAGCCAGGCTGTTGGTTCAGCAACTGACCGGTTCTATAGCTATTTTGCATCATACTCACCAATAAATATTTTCGGATGGTAATCAGCGTGCTTTCCTTCTCCCGCCTCTTCATCTTGTCTACTCTGCTCAGCAGTGCCCCGTTAACGCATGCTGCAGCTATCAGCACTTTTAGCCCGCAAGGTGAGGTGAAGGAAGTCAGCCAGGTAAGGCTTAGCTTTAATAGCAGCATGATTCCGCTAGGCAATAGCGCGGCATCTGCACCAGTAAGCTGGAACTGCTCTTTGGCGGGTAAAGGGCATTGGGTAGATGACAAAACCTGGGTGCTGGATATCCGGGAGATGCCGCCAGCCAATACCGATTGCCGCTTCAGCATCAAACCGGGTCTGAAAGACTTGCAGGGTGTGGCACTGGCTGGTGATAGCCAGTATCGCTTTTATACCGGGCTACCCATCATTACCCGGAGCTGGCCGCCACAGGGTAGCATTGAGGAAGACCAAGCCTTTGTGCTGCAATTTAATGCCAAGAATGTTGGCCTTAGTAATTTGTCCTGCCTATCTTCCAGTTTGGCCGAGCGTATCCCGGTGCAGGCTTTGGCCAGCGACGAGCGCAATGCATTGCTTAAGCACTTGCAACTGGAAAAACAGGCGGCCAATGTCCTCACAGTACGCTGCGCCCAGCGTGTGGCACCCGATAGCAAATTAACGTTATTACATGTACGCGGTAGTTCTACGCCGGATAAGCTGGATTACCGGGTTCGTCCTCCCTTTAGCGCCAAGATGAGTTGTCAGCGTGAAAATGCTAAAGCGGCCTGTACGCCGTTTTCCCCCATCACGTTGAGTTTCAGCTCGCCGGTGCCGGAGAAGCTGGCCTTAGCGGTGCGTTTATCCGGTGGTGGGGTGGAGCGTGCGCCGCAGGTGGAGTCGAATAATCGGGGTCGGCCACTGGATAGCCTCCAGTTTGCGGCGCCTTTCCCGCCATTAACCACCTTGACCTTGCGACTGCCTAGTGATTTACGTGATGAGGTCGGCCGCCCCTTGCAGAATGCGGCGCAATTTCCGTTGGCAATCAAGCTGGCGGATTACCCACCCTTGGCCAAGTTTGCGGCCGCACCATTTGGCATTATTGAATCCGGTGCTGATGCGGCATTGCCAATTACTTTGCGTGGTGTAGAAAGCAATCTTCATATTCAATCAGTACAGCTAAGTGGCCAAGCTTTGCGGCTGGGGGCGGATCAGCAGATTCGACAGTGGCTGAGCAAGGTGATGGCCTATCACGAAACCGCTATTCCGCAGGCGAAAGGTGACCCGATCGAGAGTCGCCGTTTATCGCTACTGGCGAAAGAGCACGACGCGCAAGCGATTAAATTGCCCGCTAAGCCGGATGCCAGCGGTAAGTGGCCGTTTGAGGTGGTGGGGATTCCGCTACCCAAGCCCGGTTTTTATGTGGTGGAGGTGTCATCCAAGCTATTAGGCAAGGCGCTACTGGCGGCCAATAAGCCGATGTATGTGCGTACGGCTGCCTTGGTCACCAATATGGCGGTGCATTTTAAGCGCTCGCCGGAAAATGCAGCGGTATGGGTGACCAGCCTAGATAAAGGCCTGCCGGTTGCTAATGCCCAGATCAATATTTATGACTGTCACGGCCAGCATTTATGGCGTGGCAGCAGCAATGCACAAGGCATTGCCAGTGTTAAAGCCTCGCTTAATGCTGGTAGTTGCGAGGGAGGGGGGCTGGAAGGGCTATTTATTACCGCCCGCGCCAAAGATGCGCAGGGTAATGAAGATGTGTCTTTTGTGCGCTCCAGCTGGAACCGAGGTATTGAGTCCTGGCGCTTTCCATTTCCTACCTTATGGAGTGATAGCCGGTCGCTGATTGGGCATAGCGTGTTGGATCGCGGCTTGTATCGTGCCGGTGAAACGGTATCGATGAAGCATTATCTGCGGCAGCAGCTGGGCAAGGGTTTGCGTCAGCTCAAACCCGCGCAATTGCCGCAACAACTGCGAATTGCGCACGATGGCAGTGATGATGAATATATTCTGCCGTTGACCTGGCGTTATGGCCGTTATGCGGAAAGCGCTTATGTACTACCCAAAGAGGCCAAGTTGGGTAGTTATAGTTTGTATCTGGAGCGTAAGGCCACCCGTCGTCGCGATGATCATCAGCAGCCGTCGAGTCCGGAACTGGATGGCTATTCGCTACCCAGTGGCAGCTTTAGAGTAGAAGAATTCCGGCTGCCGGTGATGACCGGGCGCATCAGCAGTGCTAAGGATGCCGGTATTGCCGCCCAGACCATGCCATTGCATGTCTCCTTATCCTGGGGTAATGGTGGCCCGGCCAAAAATTGGCCACTGGAAATCAGCGCGATGCTGGCCGCCAGTTATCAGCGGCCAAAAGGCTATGAGGGCTTTAGCTTTGCGCCGCCACAGCGTGAGGACAGCGGGACTAATACGCTGGATGGTAAGTTGCTGCTGGATAAGGCCGTATTGCAGCTGGATGCCAATGGCAACGGTAAAATCGTGGTCGACAAACTACCCAAGCTGGAGCGTCGTTATGACCTGGTGGCTGAAGCCGCCTTCCGTGACCCTAATGGCGAAGTGCAAACCATTAGCCGTCGGCTAGCGTTGTGGCCATCGGCGCTGCAAGTGGGGATCAGTGCCGAGAGCTGGATGACGGCTGGTCGCAATCTGGCCATCAAGGCGGTGGTGCTGGATAGCAACGGAAAACCGGTAGCGGGTAAAACCGTCACCATCAATAAGCGCGAGCATCGTTATCTGTCTAGTCGCAA
Organism: Neisseriaceae bacterium TC5R-5; assembly: GCA_020830965.2. GTDB lineage: Bacteria > Pseudomonadota > Gammaproteobacteria > Burkholderiales > Chromobacteriaceae > Chromobacterium. Next base: position 34,543 of record JACCFC020000010.1, on the reverse strand, counting down.
ACGTCTGGTCGGTGGTTTCTATGCCTGGGAGCATCACGAAGAAAGCGCAGACAAAGGCAAAGCCTGTAGCGGGGTGACGGATAAACGTGGTTTGCTGATTTGTGATATCGCGCTGAAAGATAGCGGCGAGTTGGAACTGATTGCCGAAGTTAGTGATGATAAGGGTAATCGGGCACAAAGTGCGCAGTCGGTCTGGGTGAGCCAGCATGATGAGCTGTGGTTTGATGTCGACAATAATGATCGCATCGATATTCTGCCGGAACAGACCAGTTATCAGCCCGGCGAGATTGCCCGTTTTCAGGTACGCATGCCGTTTCGTCAAGCCAGTGCCTGGATAGCGATTGAGCGCGAAGGGATTATCGAAACCCGGTTGGTACAGTTATCGGGTCAGAACCCGGTGATTGAACTCAAGGTTGAGCCGGACTGGACGCCGAATGTCTATGTATCGGTGCTGGCGGTGCGTGGTCGGATACATGAGGTGCCGTGGTATTCCTTCTTTACTTGGGGCTGGAAAGCGCCGCTGGCATGGTGGGATGCCTACTGGAATGATGGAGAAGAGTATGTGCCGCCTAGTGCGCTGGTGGACTTGGCGCGGCCGGCATTCAAATATGGCATAGCCGAAATCCAGGTAGGGGATGCGGCCAAGCGTCTGGCGGTAGAGGTTACACCGGCACAGAAGAGTTATGGCGTACGCGAAACGGCCGAGGTAGAAATCAAGGTGAAGCTGCCGAATGGCAAACCGGCACCGGCGGGTAGTGAGGTGGTGTTTGCTGCGGTGGATGAAGCTTTGCTGGAGTTACAGCCTAATACCAGTTGGGCACTGATGCAGGCAATGTATCAACGTCATAGCTACGGCGTCGAAACGGCGACGGCGCAGCAGGAGGTGGTGGGTAAGCGCCACTATGGCCGTAAATCCTTGCCACCGGGTGGCGGTGGCGGTAAAGCGCCGACGCGTGAACTATTGGAAACACTATTGACCTGGCAGCCACGGGTATTGCTGGACGCCAATGGTAGTGCGCGAGTGAAGGTGCCGATTAACGATGCGCTCACCCGTTTCCGCCTGGTGGCGGTAGCCGATGTCGGTGAGGATATGTTTGGTACCGGTGAAGCCAGCTTTAATGTGATTCAAGACTTGCAACTGAGTGCCGGTTTGCCGCCCTTGGTGCGCGAAGGCGATCAGTTCAACGCCGGTATTACCGTCCGTAATGGCAGTGAGCGTCCATTTACAGTGAAGGTTGAAGCCCATGTTCCGGGGCTGTCGAAACTGGCGGCCCAGCAAGTGCAACTGCCCGCCGGTGAGGCGCGCTTAGTCAGTTGGCCGGTGACGATTCCGCAGGATAGCCGCGAGTTGAATTGGACTTTCAGCGCGCAGCAAGTCAATGGCAAAGCTGGCGATAAACTGATGATCAAGCAGCAGGTGGAGCCTGCAGTACCCGTTACCGTAGAGCAAGCCACCTTGCAGCGTCTGGAACCGATGCTTAGCCTACCGGTAGCACTACCGCCACAGGCATTGCCCGCGCGCGGCGGGGTGCGGGTCAGCCTGCAAGCGAAGCTGGGCAGTGATTTGCCTGCGGTACGGCGTTGGTTTGAAGACTATCCGTATATCTGCCTGGAGCAGCGTAGCTCGGTTGCCCTGGGTCTGGCAGATAGCCAGCGCTGGCAGCAATTAATGGGTGAGCTGCCGCTGTATCTGGATAGTGCTGGTCTGGCAGCTTATTTCCCGGTGAGTGAAGGGATGCCGGATCGCGGTAGCGATATTCTCACCAGTCATCTATTGGCGGCAGCGCAAGAGGCCGGGCAAGCGCTACCGGCAGCGGCACGCCAGCGCATGCTGAATGGTCTGGCCGCCTTTGTCGAAGGACGTTTACGTCGTGACTTACCGATCAATCAGCAAGATAGTGATGCGCGGCGCCTGATGGCGATGGAAGCATTGGCGCGTTACGATCGTTTTCGCCCGGCTATGCTGGATGTGTTGACGCTGACGCCTCAAAAAATGAGTACGGCGATGCTGATCGATTGGCTGGCCTTGCTGGAACGGGTACATACGCTACCGCAGCGCAGCCAGCGCATGACGGAGGCCAGCAATCTGCTGCGTGCCCGGCTGACTTATCAGGGTACCCGCTTGGGCTTTAGTGGCGAGGGGCAGGATAACGCCTGGTGGCTGATGGGCAGCGGCAATGTCAATGCGGCCAAGCTATTGCTACTGGCGCGTAAACTGCCGGACTGGCAGGCGGATATGCCACGTTTGCTCACCGGCCTGTTGGGGCGTCAGCAAAAAGGTCACTGGCAAACCACCAATGCCAATCTATGGGGTAGTTTGGCGGTAGCGCAATTCTCACGTCAGTATGAAAGCACGGCGGTGACTGGCTCCAGCCACGTCAGTTTGGCTGGTCGTGCCCTGAGCCAGAACTGGCCGCAAAGCGGAGTCAAAATGCTGGGTCTGCTGCCTTGGCCACCAAGTGGCAAAGGTGAACTGCTGCTGAAGCACAATGGCGAAGGGGCACCCTGGGCCACGGTGCAGGTTGAAGCTGCCGTGCGACTGAGCGCACCGCGCTATGCCGGTTACAGCATCAAAAAAACGCTGAGTGCCATCAGCCAAAAAGTACCCGGCCAATATCAGGCGGGCGATGTGTTACGGGTGAATCTGGAGATCAACGCGCAAAGCGATATGACCTGGGTGGCGGTAAATGATCCGATTCCGGCCGGTGCCACCATCTTGGGTAGTGGGCTGGGGCGTGACTCGGCTATTGCCGCCCAGTCCAGCCGTGAAGCGAACGCAAACTTTGGGGCTGACTATATCGAGCGCCGTTTCTCCGGTTATCGTGCTTACTATGCCTATGTGCCGCGCGGTACTTTCAAGGTTGAATACAATATACGCTTGAATAATCCCGGTCGTTTCCTGCTGCCGCCGACTCGGGTGGAAGCCCTGTATGCCCCGGCTGTTTTCGGCATGTTGCCGAATGCGCCGTTCAAGGTTGTCGATGTGCAATAAAACATACTGGCCAAGCTTATTGCTGGCTGGCTTGTTATGCTCTGGCAGCTTGTCGGCCGCCATACCCAGCTTTCAACAAGTCAAGGCTGGGTGGCGCTCATCTGATGTGATGATTCTTGATCGCCAGGGCCAGCCCTTGCAGCGCTTGCGTGTCGACAAGCAGGCGCGACGGCTGGACTGGGTTACCCTCAGCGAAACCTCCCCAGCCTTGCGCCAAGCCTTAATCATCTCCGAAGACAAACGCTTCTATCAGCACAGTGGTGTGGACTGGTCGGCAGTAGCGGCCAGCGCCTGGGCGAATGTGTGGAATACCCGTACCCGTGGCGCCTCCACACTCACCATGCAGCTGGCGGGCTTACTGGATGCTGATCTGAAAGCCGAGAAGCAAGGGCGTAATGTCTGGCAGAAAATGGGGCAAAGCTGGTCGGCCAGCCAACTGGAACGCAGCTGGAGCAAGGCAGACATTCTGGAAGCCTATCTGAATCTGGTCAGCTTTCGCGGTGAACTGGTGGGTTTATCCGCCTTAGCCAGCACCCTGTTTGCTAAACAGCCCAGCGGTTTGAATTTGAACGAGTCGGCCATTGCCGTTGCGCTGATTCGTGCGCCTAATGTCAGCCCTGACAAAGTAGGTAGCCGCGCCTGCCGTATTCTGCAAGACCTAGGCAAAACGGTGAATTGCGCCTCCTTGGCAATAGAAACGCGTCAGGCACTGCTGCGCAGCTCGGCAGCCAACCCTTTACAGCAAAATCTGGCGCCCCACTTTGCCCAAAAACTATTGCAGCGGCAAAAAATTGCGGCGGGTAGCCAGGTACGCAGCACACTGGATAGCCGGCTGCAAGGCTATGCGACGGCCGTGCTCAAACGACAGCTAGCGGCCCTCTCTGCACGTAATGTGCAGGATGGCGCACTGGTCGTACTCGACAATGCCAGCGGCGATATTCTGGCCTGGGTCGGCAGCAGCGGTGCGCAGCTTTCCAGCGCCGCCCAGGTTGATGGCGTAACCGCCTTGCGTCAGGCCGGTTCCACGCTGAAGCCCTTTCTTTATCAACTGGCGCTACAGCGGCATTACCTCAGCGCCGCCTCCTTGCTGGATGATCGCTCACTGGACGTACAGACCGGAGCAGGCCTGTATGCACCGCAAAACTATGCAAAGGATTTTAAGGGGCTGGTGTCGATGCGCACCGCCTTGGCCGCTTCGCTGAATGTGCCGGCGGTGCGTACTATCGAAATGGTCAGCCCCAATGCCTTGCGCGACCGTTTGTACCAACTGGGCTTGAGCAGCTTGCAACAGCAAGGAGATTACTACGGTTTCAGTCTGGCACTCGGCGGGGCGGAAGTGCGTTTGCTTGAATTGGCCAATGCTTACCGCACACTGGCCAACCTCGGCCAGGCCAGTTCGCTGCGCTGGCTGCTGAGCCAAGCAAAGCCCAAGTCGCAAAGGGTGCTGGATGCGGCCAGCAGCTTCATCATTAGCGATATTCTGTCCGACCGCACTGCCCGGGCGCGCACCTTTGGTTTGGAAAGTACCTTGGCGACGCGCTATTGGAGCGCAGTGAAAACCGGAACCAGCAAAGATATGCGTGACAACTGGACGGTGGGTTTCTCGCGCCAGTACACCGTCGCCGTGTGGGTGGGCAATGCCAGTGGTGAGCCCATGTGGGATGTTTCCGGCATGCACGGTGCCGCGCCGATCTGGCAGAACGTGCTCGATCATCTGCAACAAAATACCGCCGCCTCATTGCCACCTAGTGCGCCAGCGGGCTTAGTCCGGCAACGGGTACGTTATCAGGACGATATCGAAGCCAGTCGGCAGGAATGGTTTTTAGCAGGTACGGCGCGTGAGCTTATTACCGCTGCCAGCAGCCGTAGTGCCGAACAAGCTCCGGGTATTGCCTCGCCAGTGAGCGGCAGTATTTTTGCCTTAGACCCGGATATCCCCTTAGCCAATCAGCGCTTGTTACTGCGCGCGCGTGGTCTCAAGCAGGCCAGCTGGTGGTTGAATGGCAAATTATTGGGCAAAGGAGCCACCTTCAGCTGGTTCCCCTGGCCTGGCCGCCATCAGTTGCAACTGCGCGATCAGCGTGGGCAGACTATCGAAGTGGTGAAGTTTGAAGTACGTGGGGCGGTGGTGAAGGATAAACCGTCGCTTATGCCGCGCTAATGAAAACGTGGAGAGAGCAAGAGGCGCTCAATTTCCGTGTTGCTTTAGCGGCTCTACTGCCACCCAGCACGGGGATGCTGGGGGAGTGCGTTACAATGAGAGAGTGGCCCAGCCATCATCGCCCCACCCCAGCCCGTCGCGAGGAACCGTGCATGCAATCGATCTTAATCGCCAACCCCAAAGGCGGTAGTGGTAAATCGACACTAGCGACCAATCTCGCTGGCTACTATGCCACCACTGGCCAACAAGTGATGCTTGGCGATGTCGACAAACAACAAACCGCGCTGCACTGGCTATCCCGCCGTGCCGCCAGCTTGCCTAGCATCAGCGGTTGGGAAATTCATCCCGACCAGCCCGCCCGCCCACCCAAGGGAACCCAAGTCATCGTGCTCGATAGCCCGGCCGGGCTGCATGGCAAAAAGCTTAGCGCCCTGCTGGCACGCGTACAGCGCGTCCTGATCCCGCTTCAACCTTCACCCTTCGATATGTGGGCCAGCGAAACCTTCTTCCACAACTTGCTGCAAGAAAAAACCATACGCAAACACAAAGCCTTTGTTGCCGTCGTCGGCATGCGTGTCGACCCGCGCACCCGCTCGGCGCGCGAACTCGAACAATTCCTGGCCTATCACGACATCCCGGTACTGAGCTGGTTGCGTGACACCCAACTCTATGTCCAAGCCGCCGCCCAGGGCCTGACCCTGTTCGATTTGCCAACGGCGCGCACGCAGCGTGACCGCGACGCTTGGCAGCCGATTATCGACTGGCTAAGTACGTCCGACTAAGCCACAGAAACGTGCTAGATCAACGTGTTTGCCCGCCTGGCTCGTACTGCTGTCACGGCCGCTTGACACCCACCCTGCAAACTCATACGCTAGCCGGCGTGTCGTCATACCAACGGCATTCTGGCTTGGCGGCTTGGTCTGCTGCGGATAAGGCAATCGCTTATCCATTTTGCCATTGCGTGCCATGCCGGGCAGGCCGTGGCACTGAGTCTTCGGGCCACCGGTTCGGCTTGGACGGGTCTCTAACTGTGTCATGTGTCTGCCCCATCTGCCTAAGCGCTGATGGGGTGAGTGTCACCTTTTAGGAGAGCCAACATGCAAGCACCGTTAGACAATCTCACCTCACTCGCCGCCCGTCAGGCAGTGATCGAACTGAGCCTGGAACTGGGCGCCTTATCCAGCCTCAAGCAGCAAGCCCGCAACGACCACGCCCGTTTAGACCATCATTTGCAACGCGCCCGTGGCTACCACAAAGCCATTGCCAGCACGCTGAGCGATAGCCTCAAAACTCTCAACGATACCCACGCTGCCCTGCAAACCATGCTGCAATGCTTGGTGAGGCTGGAGGACGACCCGCTGCGCGCCAGCTAGGTACGCGTGTGGGTAGAACCGTTTGAGCAACAGTTGGAAAGAGCCGTGCGAGAACTGGAAGCGATGGTGTAAACCGTCACACCCGCGAGGCCACTGCGGTGGTCTAGCGGGTGTCGGTAGCTTAAGGCGTTGTGGTGGGACGGGTTTTGATTTTGAAAGGTTTGATGGTGTACTTTTCGCCGTATTTGGCGCAATCGTTGGCGATGGTATGCCACCATTGATTGGTCACCAGATAGCTGCTGCCGTGCTTGTCGTCGTCGGTGGCGACCGTGTCGCGGCCGAGTTTCAAATTGCGCTTGGACGTGGTGAGCGCGTCTTCCTGCCAGCTTTTATCCAAGCTGCCATCCAACATGATCAGCGTTTTCTGTTCTTGCCAATGTACCCAAACTTGCTCATTACCATCCGTCCAGCGATAGCCAATCAAGCAGAATTTATTTACTTTTTTATTCTGCTTATCGGCTATCACGCGATTTTTCATCGCCATTTGTGGATTTTTGTAATAAGCGTTTTGTGAGGCGATAAATCTTTCGGCCGGTGCTTCCCTAAAAGTGCCGGCCGGGAGGTTGATCTGGGCTTGTGCGCTAAAGGCGACACTGGCTAAAGTCATTATCAGTAAAGGTTTCATTTTTTGGGCCGCAGTAAAGGATCAGCTTTGAATTCGGGCGTTAAGGTGTAGAAGTCTTGCCCGCCTTTGCTCTTGAAAAAGACGAAGTTAGAGCCAGGGCCTGCCGATCCGGCGGTAACCCAGGAGTAAAGGCCAGTAGGGCAGGGGTCTGCCGCAATATCTTTACCATTGGCCACGTCTATTGCCGCTTGCACGAATTGTCGATAGCTGGAGTTGCGGCTGTCGGTGCCATCATTCGCAAATTTAATTACTTTTAAAATGAGGGTGTTTTGTTCTGTGTTGATACTCGGGTAGCTGCTAAAGCCTTGCACTTGCCCCCCTTCTTTGATGGCGGCCGTGATGGTGGTGATGCTGTTGTTTTTTTTGCTGGCGGCGGGGTTTTTCGTAAAGTTATACGCGCCAAATTCCAGCCGGTTGATTAATACGTGACGCATCCATTGCATCGTTTCTTGCGCATCTTCCTGGGTAACAAATTTACGGTGTTCCGGGCCGGGAGATTCTGCAATAAACATCCGTGCTAGGATACCCGCTTCGGTGTCCACCGCCGGCAGTGCCAGCTTGGGCAAAATCTTGATATTGAGTTTGTTGGTGGAGTTATCGCGCGTGCTGCCCTTGCCATCGTCGAGATAGGCGAGGATGTCGACCTGGCGTCCGGTGTCGCCTTCGTATTTTTCGTCAGCAAGCAGGGTGATGATTTGTTCGGCTCTGTTTTGGTCGGGGGTGTTGGCTTTGACGCTCAACCAGGAAGGGTTGCTGCTTTTGAGAATAATGTGGCGCTTATTGCTGCCCAGACCGACAACTTTGATTTTAAGGGAATTGCCAGCAACGAGTTCGATGGTGGCTGGTAGGCTAACGCCGTTATTACGTAGTAGTTTTGACATGATGAGGGGCTCGCTGAAAGAGGCGTCAGCATAGCATGTGAACTATACCGGTTCAATTTATCTGGCATTTGCGTGCTTGCTGTGTACTATCGGCTGGTGGCGCTTTCGGCATCTTTAAGCATGTTTGTCCTTTGTGTAAATTATCTGCTTAAGCCACCCTCTCTTATATTGCCCCCTCTTTACCCGTCATAATCTTGACGTCAAAATAAAAACCGCGTAGCGTGTGCGGCTTAGAGACGGATCGGCTGATGGTCGAAACGGCAAGGGGGGACGGGAGCCAGACAGGCTCCCGTTTTTATTGGGGAACCCTGTGTTTTCGATTAACTCTGCTTTGTGAGCGCATTCATGATCAAAACTGAACTGAATTATGGCGACATCTACCTGTTGCCCAAAAAAACTGTGGTAGACAGCCGTAAGGAATGTGATACCTCGGTCTTATTCGGGCCACGCCGTTTCGACATGCCTATCTACCCCTCTAATATGAAATCGGTGGTGGATGCTGAAACCTGCGAGTTCTTCGCCCGTCAGGGCTGGTTCTACACCATGCACCGCTTTAACGTCGATATGGCGACCTTTACCCGCGCGATGCAGGAAAAGGGCTTGTTTGCCTCTATCAGTGTTGGCGTTAACGACGATAGCTATCAACAACTGGCCGAACTTAAGCAAGCCGGTATCAGCCCGGAATACATGACGCTGGATATTGCCAATGCCTGGTGCGTAAAGGCCGAGCGCATGATCAAGCACATCAAACAAAGCTTCCCTAAAGTGTTCTTGATTGGCGGCAATGTGGCCACAGCCGAGGCCGCACGCGATCTGGAAAGCTGGGGCTGTGATGCCATCAAGGCTGGCATTGCCGGTGGCCGGGTATGCATTACCAAAAACAAAACCGGCTTTCATCGCCCGATGGTTTCCACTGTGCTGGATTGTGCCGCCGCAGTTAAGGTGCCGCTGATTGCCGATGGCGGTATTGTTGAACATGGTGATATGGCCAAGGCGCTGGCTTGTGGTGGCAGCATGATCATGGCGGGCTCTTTGTTTGCCGGTTATGACGAATCGGCAGGTGAAATTGTCGAAATCAATGGCAAGCACTATAAGGAATACTTTGGTAGTGCCTCGCAATTCAATAAAGGCGCTTACGTGAATGTAGAAGGCAAGAAGATACTGGTGGAGTACAAAGGGAGTATCGGCAAGCTGATCCGTGAGTTGAAAGAAGACCTGCAAAGCAGCATTAGCTATGCTGGCGGCAGCACGCTGGTGGCGTTGCGCGATGCCGAAATGATTCAAGTCGCTCGCTGATCGCGACGATCTTCAATAAAACCCGCCAGCCCGCCGCTGCGCGGGTTTTTTATTTGGCGGTGGCAGGCAGCTTGAGCGGGTGAGTGATTTCGCCGCAAGGCACCGCTTATCAAAACAGGCCCCCTGCTGCGTATGTATTCGCTCGTGCGCTCAAGCGCTTGCAGGGTTTGGTTAAGTAGCCAAGGGCGGGTACGGTTGGAGCCGTTTGTGCCGCAAATGGAGAGGGCATGTAGGCGTGAGAAGCGATGGTGTCAGCCATCATGCGCTCTATCTGATGCGGGGCGCTTATCGGTTTTCGTTAGCAAAAATGGGCCGGATCATGCTCCGCTGGTGATGTTTTTTGTGTTGAAATGTCCGGATTTGTTATTTAACTATTTGATTTTTAATGGTTAATGCGATGCACAAAAACGGCTTGCGGGCTAAAGTGGCTTACCTTTAAAATCGAAATCTTTGCTTAACGACTATTCGCGGGACTAAATATATGGGCAGACAACGCTGGCTGCAGGGTACCTTGTACCATCCGAATTTTGAACAGGACAGTTGTGGTTTCGGCTTAATTGCCCAGTTGAACGATCAACCCAGCCATTGGCTGGTGACGACGGCGATTTCTTCGCTGGCTAAATTGACCCACCGTGGTGCAGTGGCCGCCGATGGTAAATCAGGTGATGGCTGTGGCCTATTATTCCGTAAGCCAGATGGTTTTCTACGCGAGGTAGCGGCAGAAGCGGGCTTAAGTTTGAAAGCCGTTTACGCGGCCGGTCTGGTGTTTCACGATCCTGCACATGAACTGAGTTTGTCCCGGCTAAAAGCGTGTTTGGAAACGCAAGGGCTGGAGGTGGCGGGGTTTCGCCAGGTGCCTACTGATAATAGTGCTTGCGGGGAGGCTGCTCTGGCATCGCTTCCCGCCATCAAGCAAGTGTTTGTTAACTGTCCGTTCGGGATGGATGAGTTAACTTTCCAACGCCGCCTATATATGGGTCGTCGCCAAGCTGAAAAAGCAAATCTGGCAGACGACCCATTTTTTTATCTGCCTACCTTGTCGCCGCATACCCTGTCTTATAAGGGGCTGGTCACACCAGATAATCTGCCCAAGTTTTTCCTGGATTTGCACGACCCACGTTTTGAGTCCAGCCTGGCGGTATTTCATCAGCGTTTCTCTACCAATACCTGGCCACAGTGGAAGCTGGCACAGCCGTTCCGCTTTCTGGCGCATAACGGTGAAATCAATACAGTGCAGGGTAATCGCCATTGGGCGCGCGCACGTGAGCAGATCATGGCTTCGCCGCATCTGGATATGGCGGCAGTGCGTCCTATCGTACAGACCGATGGCTCGGATTCAATGAGTCTGGACAATATGCTGGAAGGGCTGCTGATGGGCGGCATTCCACTATTCCGCGCCTTGCGTTTGCTGGTGCCGCCGGCCTGGCAGAATGTGGATTCCACCGATAAGGATTTGCGCGCCTTTTATGAGTTCAACTCCATGCATATGGAGCCATGGGATGGCCCGGCCGGCATTGTGCTGACCGATGGCCGCTACGCAGCGTGCATGCTGGATCGTAATGGCTTACGTCCGGCACGCTGGGTGCTGACCAAGGACAATATTCTGACCATTGCCTCGGAAGTGGGGGTGTGGGATTACCAGCCGCAGGATGTGCTGAAGATGGGCCGCGTGAAGCCGGGGCAGTTGTTTGCCGCCGATCTGACCACTGGTGAGCTGTTGTTGCCAGAGGAGATCGACGCACAGCTGAAAAGCGCCAAGCCTTATCGGCAGTGGATTAAAGACAATGCCCAGTATCTGGAGTTGTCGATAGAAGACGATGTTGGGGTTGAGTCCCTGAGCAAGGATGAGCTGTTACGCTTGCAAAAGTTGTTCAATATCAGCTTTGAGGAGCGGGACCAGATTCTGCGGGTGCTGGCACAGGATGGGCAGGAGCCGGTGGGCTCGATGGGGGATGACACGCCAATGGCGGTGTTGTCGCACAAGCTGCGCTCGCCGTTTGATTATCTGCGGCAGCAGTTTGCGCAGGTGACCAATCCACCGATCGACCCGATTCGTGAAGCCGTTGTGATGTCGCTCAATACCGTGTTTGGGCCAGAGCGTAATATGTTTGAGGAAAGCGCCGAGCATGCCAAGCGTTTAGAGGTGCGCTCGCCGGTGTTGTCGCATGAGAAGTTTGTGCGCATCAGTACCCGTTCGGAGCCGTATCTGCAGGCCACGCGTTTTGATTTGTGCTACGACCCGAGCGAAACGGATTTGCAGCAGGCGATTATCAAGCTGACTGAGCATGTGATGGCTGCCGTCAATGAGGGTACGGTGGTGGTGGTGTTGTCGGATCGCCATGTTAGCGCCGGGCGCCTGCCGATTCATGCGCTGTTTGCTACCGGTGCGGTGCATCATGCCCTGATTGATAGCGGCTTGCGTTGCAAGACCAATATTGTATTGGAGACTGGCACGGTGCGGGATGCGCATCAGATGGCTTGTGTGTTGGGCTACGGGGCGACGGCGGTGTATCCGTATCTGGCCTATCAAAGCATTGTTGATCTGGTGCAAAGCGGTGAGCTTGACCTCAAAACCAACGAGGCACTACAGCACTACCGTAAGGGCATCAATAAAGGATTGTTGAAAGTATTGTCCAAGATGGGCATTTCAACGATTGCTTCTTATCGTGGTTCCCAGTTGTTTGAGGCGGTCGGCATTCACGAAAATGTGGTGGATCTCTGTTTGCGCGGTACGGTTTCCCGCTTGTCTGGCGCCGACTTTGCCGATTTTGAGGCGGAGCAAAAGCAGCTTAGCCGTTTAGCGTTCAACCCGATGCGTGGAATTAGCCAGGGTGGCCTGCTCAAATATGTGCATGGCGAGGAGTACCACGCCTACAATCCAGATGTAGTCACTTTATTGCAAAAAGCGGTACAGAATGATGATTACCAGGTGTATCAGCAATATGCCGACACGGTGAATCAGCGACCGGTGGCGATGTTGCGTGACCTGTTGCAGGTACAGCCGGCCGCCGCAGCAATCTCGGTAGAGGAAGTGGAGCCGATTGACGCTATTTTGCGGCGTTTCGATTCGGCCGGTATGTCATTGGGGGCGTTGTCACCCGAAGCCCATGAGGCCTTGGCGACAGCCATGAACCGCTTGGGCGGACGTTCCAACTCTGGAGAAGGTGGCGAAGACCCGGCACGTTATGGCACCGAGCGCATGTCTAAGATCAAGCAGGTGGCTTCTGGGCGTTTTGGTGTCACACCGCACTATCTGGTGAATGCCGAGGTGCTACAAATTAAAGTGGCGCAGGGAGCCAAGCCAGGGGAGGGCGGGCAGTTGCCCGGCGATAAGGTGTCGGGGCTGATTGCCCGGCTGCGTTATGCCAAAGAAGGAGTGAGTTTGATCTCGCCGCCACCGCATCATGATATTTATTCGATTGAAGATTTGGCGCAGCTGATTTTTGACCTGAAGCAGGTGAATCCCTCGGCACTGGTTTCTGTCAAGTTGGTGGCCGAGCCTGGAGTGGGGACAATTGCGGCTGGTGTGGCCAAGGCTTATGCCGACCTGATTACCATCTCCGGCTACGATGGTGGTACCGGCGCTTCGCCACTGACCTCGGTCAAATATGCGGGTTCGCCGTGGGAGTTGGGTTTGTCTGAGGCGCAGCAGGTGTTGCGCGCGAATGGTTTGCGAGGTCGGGTACGGGTACAGACTGATGGTGGTTTGAAAACTGGTCTGGATGTGATCAAGGCGGCCATTCTGGGTGCAGAAAGTTTTGGGTTCGGTACCGGGCCGATGGTGGCTCTGGGCTGTAAATACTTGCGGATCTGCCACTTGAACAATTGTGCGACCGGTGTGGCGACACAGGAAATTAAACTGCGCTCCAAATACTTTCTTGGCCTGCCGGAAATGGTGATGAATTATTTCCTGTTTATTGCTCGCGAAACCCGGGAGTGGATGGCCAAGCTAGGTGTGCGCCGTATGGAGGAGCTGATTGGACGCATGGATCTGCTCACCTTATTACCCGGAGACAGCAGCAAGCAGCAGAAGCTGAATCTGGCACCATTGTTGTCACAAGGCAGTGTGCCGGATAGCGAACCACGTTTCTGCGTGACTGAGCGCAATCCATCATTTGATAAGGGCGAGCTGGCCGAGCAGATGCTGCAGGATGCGGTAGTGGCTATTCACAATAAGCAGATGTTGGAATTGGTATACCCTATTGAAAATACACATCGCTCCATTGGCGCCCGTTTGTCTGGAGAGATTGCGCGGGTACACGGCGCGGCAGGTTTGCCGTTTGGCTGCCTCAAGGTGAAGTTTAGTGGCAGTGCCGGGCAGAGTTTTGGTGTCTGGAATGCGCCGGGTTTGCATCTGGAACTGGCGGGTGATGCCAATGATTATGTTGGCAAAGGCATGGCTGGTGGACGTATTACTATCTATCCACCACCGCAGGCTGCTTATGTGGCGGCGGAGTCGATTATCATCGGCAACACCTGTTTATATGGGGCAACCGGTGGGCAACTGTTTGCCGCCGGGATTGCTGGTGAACGCTTTGCCGTGCGTAATTCCGGTGCCTTGGCGGTGATTGAAGGTGCCGGTGATCATTGCTGTGAATATATGACCGGCGGCACAGTGATTGTGCTGGGTGAAACTGGCTACAACTTTGGCGCGGGTATGACCGGCGGCTTCGCTTTTGTTTACGATGTACAGGAAAAATTTGCTTATCGTTATAACAATGAGCTGGTAGATATCCATCTGATCAACGGCGAGGCGATGGGAATGTATCGTGCGTATCTGCTGGAAAAAATGGCCAAGCATGTTGAATTGACTGGCTCAGCTACGGCTAGTGCCATGCTGCAAAACTTTGATGATTATGTTGATTATTTCTGGCTGGTGAAGCCGAAGGCAGCCAAGCTGGAAAATCTGCTGAAAGATTAGTCATTCTTAGTGTTGCTACCTAGAATCTGGGCACGATTTTGTCAGTTTAGGATTAGGGAAAAGGGCTAGAGATGAAGATTAATAAAGAGTGGCGGGCTTGGATCGTAGAAAACACGCAGCGTGGCTGTACTGTAGAGAGTATGGTCGCAGAAATGGTCAAATGCGGGTTTGCACCGGCATACGCTGCCTATATGCTGGAGTTACATGCTAAGGGTGGTGCCGCCGAGGGTGAGGACGCCTATCAGTATGAGAGCTGGCCGTTATGGGAGGGTAATACCGTTGATGTTGGAGACCGGTTGGTGGGGGTGTCATTACGTTGTGATAAGCCACAGATCATGGTGTTCGATAATGTGTTAAGCGATGAAGAGTGTGATGAAGTGATTGCCCGTTCGCGTCATAAGTTGCAGCGTTCTGTCGGTGTGGACGAAGAAACCGGGGAAAATCTCATTGGAGACTTTCGAACCAGTGAAGGCACCCACTTCAAATTTTGTGAAGATAGCTTTATCACTCGTTTAGAGAATCGTGTGGCCAAGCTGATGGCTCTGCCTATTGAGCATGGCGAGGCGTTTCAGGTGCTGCGTTATGGGGTTGGCGCTGAGTATGTGCCGCATTTTGATCATTTTCCAGAAGATAAACCCGGTTCGGCAAAGTTGGTGGAGGAAGGTGGTCAGCGTAGCTCCACGATGGTGATTTATCTGAATGATGTTGAGGCTGGTGGGAGCACCAGTTTCCCTGAGTTGGGGCTGAATGTGTTGCCGCGTAAAGGCAGCGCGGTGTATTTCCGCTATCTCAACTCCTTGCGGCAGATTGATCTCCTGACCTTGCATGGTGGCTCACCGGTCGTGGCTGGAGAAAAGTGGGTGATGACCAAATGGATGCATGAGCGTGCTTTTAATTGGGTTCCCGAGCCCACTAGCAATGAGTCAATAGATTAAGCGAATTTGTTGGGCGCTATTAGAGGTGACATTCTCTGATTTCCCCATTTCCTGACAGGAGAGAGACATGTCCACCGATGTATTTCAATTTATGAAATTATCGCGACATCCCGGCGACAAGATCGAAGCCGGGATACGTAAAACAGAGTTCAAAGAGATTTATCTGCCCTTGCATAAGGTTGATGCTGCCGATCAGGCGGCCCGCTGCCTATCTTGTGGCAACCCCTATTGCGAGTGGGAGTGCCCAGTGCACAACTACATTCCCAACTGGTTGAAGCTGGTGAATGAGGGTCGTTTGTTCGAGGCAGCGGAGCTGAGCCACCAAACCAATAGCCTGCCGGAAATCTGCGGTCGAGTGTGCCCGCAGGATAGGCTGTGTGAAGGTGCTTGTACCCTGAATCAGGGTGGTTTTGGTGCGGTGACTATCGGCAGTATTGAAAAATATATTACCGATGAAGCGTATAAGGCGGGGTGGCGGCCGGATATGTCCAAAGTAGTATGGAGCGATAAAACCGTTGCTATCATCGGTGCCGGTCCGGCCGGGCTGGCTTGTGCCGATGTGCTGGTGCGTAATGGTGTTAAGCCGGTGGTGTATGACCGCTACGAGGAAATCGGCGGCCTGCTGACCTTTGGTATTCCCGAGTTCAAGCTGGAAAAAGCCATTGTGCAGCGGCGTCGTGAAATCATGGAAGGCATGGGTGTCCAGTTTGTGTTGAATACGGAAATTGGCACGCAATTGCCGATAGAGCAATTGCTTGAGCAGCACGATGCGGTGTTCATGGGAATGGGCGCGTATAAGTTCATGCAAGGTGGTTTTCCTGGAGAAAACTTGGCGGGTGTACTGCCGGCATTGCCGTATCTGATCAACAATATTCGTCAGACTCTCGGCAGTCTGCCGGCTGATGAGCCAGCGCTGTCGATGCAGGGCAAACGAGTGGTGGTGCTGGGTGGTGGCGATACTGCGATGGATTGCAATCGTACCGCCATCCGTCAAGGTGCCAAGCGTGTGACCTGTGCCTATCGTCGTGATGAAGCCAATATGCCGGGTTCCAAGCGCGAAGTGAGTAATGCCCGGGAAGAAGGGGTTGAGTTTCGCTGGAATAGCCAGCCGGTAGCGATTGAAGCGCTAGCGAACGGTGCGCTCGCCGTTAAACTGGCCGAAACCCGCTTGAGCCAGCCAGATACCAATGGCCGCCGTCATGCGGAAGTTGTGTCCGGGAGTGAAGAGAGTGTCGAATGTGATCATGTGATCATCGCCTTCGGTTTCCAGACCGAAGCGGCAGACTGGTTTGCCCGTCAGGGTATTGCTACTGATGAGCGGGGTCGTACCCTTGCCCCGGCACGACAGCAGTTTCAAACCGCCAATCCCAAGATCTTTGCCGGTGGCGATATGGTACGCGGTGCTGACCTAGTGGTAAGAGCGGTATTTGAAGGGCGGCAAGCGGCAGAAGGTATTCTTGCTTATCTGAAGGTTTGGTGAACGTGGCTAGATCGTGACAATGCCTACTCCTGTCAGTAGTCTCAATAGCGGCGGCGACTTTGTACGTCTGCTGGCCGATCAGGCATTTTCACGCTCTGCCGGTGCCCCTTTGCTGGCGGGTAATCGGGTAGAACTGCTATACGATAGCCAGGAAAATTTCCCCGCCTGGGAGCAGGCGATAGCGGGCAGTAGCGAATCCATCTTTATCGAGATGTATATCTTTGCTAATGACAGCTACGGCACCCGTATTCGTGAGCTACTCATTGCGCGTGCTCAGGCGGGGGTAGCGGTTTATCTGCTTTACGATTGGTTAGGAAGCTGGAAAGGCCATTTCAGTGGTTTTTTCAAGCCGCTGCTGGCCGCTGGGGCACAGGTGCGAGCTTATAACCCCCCTACTTTTACCGGTGGAATCAGCCTGCTCGGGCGTAATCATCGCAAACTGATTATTGTGGATCGCCATACCTTGTTTGTGGCTGGGCTGTGTATCAGCAGCAGCTGGGAGGGCGAACCAGCCAAGCATATTGCGCCCTGGCGCGATACCGGTTTGCGTTTAAGTGGCCCGCTAGTGGTTGAAGCCTTGGCTGCGTTTGCCGATAGCTGGGCCTATTGTGGCACACCGCTGACAGCAGAATGGCTGGCGGCGGCACCGGCTCCAGTCGGCGATGTGGCGGCGCGTCTGATCGCCACCACCCCCTCTACCGCGCAAATGATGCGTCTGGATTTGCTGGTAGCCAGCTTTGCCCGCCGTACCCTGTGGTTGACCGATGCCTATTTTATGGGCACTAGCATGTATCTCACGGCCCTGAAACAGGCGGCAAAAGATGGGGTAGACGTGCGCCTGCTGGTACCCCGTTCCAGCGATATTGCCTGGATTGCCACGGTATCACGTACCCAATATCGGCCACTCCTGGAAGCGGGAGTGCGGGTGTTTGAATGGAATGGCACCATGATTCACGCCAAGACGGCGGTGGCTGATGGTCGCTGGGCGCGGATAGGCTCCACCAATCTCAATCTGTCCAGTTGGCTGGCCAACCGCGAGTTGGATGTTGCCATTGAAGACGAAGAACTGGCGAACAAACTGGCAGCGCGCTTTTTACTGGACTTGGAGCAATCTACCGAAGTAGTGCTGAGCCGCCAGCATCGCCGTCCGGTATTGACTAAGCCCCGCCATCGCGATTTTCTCGGCATGTTGCCCTCACCGCGTATTACTGCACTGAATAGTGCCAGTGCTGCGGCGCGGCAGGCGGCGCGTATCGGAGATGCTTTGGGAGCAGTGGTACGAGGAACGCGTACCGTCGAGGCCAGCGAAGCATCGGCTTTTCTGACGATTGGTCTGAGCCTGCTACTGTGTGCTGGTCTGATCGGCTTCTTCCCTTGGCTGGTGGCGGCACCATTAACTTTTGTGTTGCTCATCAGTGGCGGGGCGATTGTGTTAAAGGCGCTCAGTCTTTACTTGGCAAAACGGCGACGGCGGCGTGATAGGGCGCAGCAGCAGGCCCCTCATTCTGACGATACTGATTAGTTGTGCCTCCGTAATGCTACGAGGTGGCAGCGGCGGAAGAGCGTGCGATAATTTAAGCTATGCTCATTCTTAATCGCCCCATCAGTGTGATTGTTTGGTTATTACTCAGTCTGGTCGGTGGTTTCTGGCTGAGCTGGCACCAGTTTAATCAACTTTATGATCGCTTCTATCAGGACACCAGTATTGCCCTGCGTGTGCTCAGTCAGAAAACAACTCAGCACGATACCGTACTGGCTATGCTCGGGGTGATGCGAGTGGAGCAAAATCCTTCTGCGCTCTTGCTCAGTTTGCAGGAATCATTGCCACAGCTATTGGCTATTGGATATTGGCAGCAGCAAAACTGGCAAGGCAGTCAGGCGGGGCTCTCGCCGCCATCTGGCTTATGGCAGCAGGCCATAAAGCAGCGCCATGCGGTAGTGAAGTTTGCCGGCGCACAGCATTACTGGTTGCAAAGCCCGAATGGCTGGGCTTTGCTGATCAATACCCAGGCGCTATTTCAAAGCGCGGACTGGCCGGCATCTTTAGCCAATGTCCAACTTGAGCTCAATGGACAGACTATCCCTCTACTAAGCAGACAAACCGCACCACCGCCTCTCGGTTGGCACCTGCAACTGAGCAAATCTCTAGCCAGCCCGACGCAAGCTTTGACGTTGAATAGCCAAAAAACCCTAACCAGCAAACAATTACCTTGGCAATATATATTGTTGTGGAGTGGCTTACTCGCGGCGCTAATAGCGAGCATTGACAGCGTACAGCAGACCAGAGTCGCGCAGCGGCGTGAAGGTGAGCGTAAGCGCTTAAGTGCCTTGGAGCGACTCAGTACCTTGGGTGAGATGGCGGCCGGCCTGGCACATGAGTTAAATCAGCCCTTGACGGCCATCCTGGCCAATACCGGCGCGGCGCTACGTTTGCTGGACGATGTTGAGGAAAGAGACAGTGTACGTCAGGCACTGCGTACCAGTAGCCAACAGGCAAAACGTGCGGCGGCGATTATCGCCCGCTTGCGGCAACTGGTTGAGCAGAATCATGCCGGTAACCGGCAGGCGATTAACCCCGATAGCGTGCTGCGTATGCTGCTGTTTTTGCGGCAGGCCGAGCTGGCACAGCAAAATATCTGTGTGCAATGGCAGAACCAGAGCCCGGGTTATGCGCCTTGGGCAGAATGGGTGGCTTTGGAGCAAATCCTGCATAACCTAGTGCAGAATGCCTGCGATGCCATTCAAAGCCAGGGTATTGGCGGGGTGATCCAGCTACGCGGTCAATGTGAAGGCGAGTATTACCGCTTTACGGTGCTGGATAATGGCCCAGGCCTGGCGGCAGAGGTACTGCCCAGAGTGTTTGAGCCATTTTTCAGCACCCGTGCGAAAGGGATGGGTTTGGGTTTATCGCTGTGCGAAACGCTGGCTCATTCACTGAATGGCAGCCTGACTATTGAAAATGTCGCTGGGGGTGGTGCCATGGCAACGCTAACCCTGCCACTAGCCAGGTCTTGTCGATGAATTCTATTAACGACCTGCTTTCCCCACTTATTCTGATTGTGGATGATGATCAGGCAGTGCGTGACAGCCTGGCCTTATTACTCAAAAGTGTCGGCTTGCGCAGTCGCTGTTATGGCACGCCACAGGCATTTTTGACCGATAGTGTGCAGCAGACGATAGGCTGTGTGGTGCTGGACATCCGTATGCCCGGCCAGAGTGGGCTGGAAGTGTTGGCTGAACTGGGGCGCCATAGCGACTTGCCGGTGATCATGCTTACCGGTCATGCCAATGTTGACTTGTGTCGGCTAGCATTTAAGGGCGGGGCAACTGAATTTCTGCAAAAACCGGTGGATGACGACCTGTTTATCGATACGGTGCAAAAGGCAGTGCGCGAGCATATCAGTCGCCGTGAAAAAATGCGGGCAACACAAGAAGCTCGCCAGCGATTGGCGCAATTATCCACACGCGAGAGAGAAGTGCTGGAGCGCATCATGTGGGGCTTAAGCAATAAGGAAATTGCCCGTGAATTACAGTTGTCACCACGCACAGTGGAGAGTTACCGTGCCAATGTGTTCAGCAAGCTGGCGGTAGACTCCTTAGCGCAACTGATACGCCAGTATCTGAATTTAATCACTTAGCGCTGCTAATAAAACCTCGAAGCGCGCCTGAGCCGATGCGCACCGACGCAGACAGTACTGGTGGTACGGCAAGGAGGCACAACGCAGAACCAGCGGTTTTGTTAGCGGCTCCTAATGCAATACCGTAGTGCTACGGTAGCTGCACCGTAATCGAGCGCCTACCGTTGCGCCTGCCAGCCCCTTAAGATGCCTAAATATCACTAGCTCAAGCTTTGCCGTAAAAGGCCAGGCCATTTCACAAGAATAAGGTATCGACTATGCAAGTAAAAATGACATTATCCGCCATCGTTGCGGCCTATGGATTATTCGTCGCTCCGCTTGCCAGCGCGGCGCAAAGCCCGGACGCTGGCTTATATGGCGCAGTACGGGTGATACAAACTTTCCAACACGCTAATGATATGGATGAGTCCTTGCGTCCGGCTGGTGCGGTATTACCGCAAGACAAACGGCAGAATTTTATCAATGGCTCCCTGGCGCTGGGTTATCAGCTTGCTGCTGGCTGGCGTGCTGAATTGGAATATACCCTGCCCAGGGAGCAGGAATATACCAGTGATGTGGCTGGGCAATTTAGAGGTAATCTGAATCACCATAAAGTGGATGCTCAGAGACTGATGGTTAACGGCTATTATGATCTGCCCGTCAACGACAAGGTGGCGGTGTATGCGTCTGCCGGTTTAGGTTGGGCTTCCGTCAAGTCTTCTGGCTGGCAAGGTAATCCAAGCAGAGGCTATGAAAGCCATACCGATAATAATCTGGCCTACTCTATCGGGGCAGGGGTCAGCTATTCCCCGGTGAAAAAAGTATCACTGGATCTGGGTTACCGTTATGTAGACATGGGCAAAATTGAAAGTGGTTACAATAATTTTAATAATGCGCGTGGTTTGCGTGATGAGAAGATGAAAGCACGTCTGGCGAACCATGAAGTTTATTTTGGTGCCCGTTACCACTTTTAATTTTCTCGCGTTAAATCCAATCTGCTTGGAGGTGGTTTAGCCACAGCTCTAGCGATGGTCAGTATGAGCGGGCAGCCACTAGGCTGCCCGTTTTGCATGGTATGACTCATGAAGCTCATTTTTCAGGAGCAGATGTCGGTCATCCCTGTATCCCATCCGATTTTAATGCTTGATGTACAGTTTTAAAAAGGCGATAGGTTATATTGAGGTGCCGTCGACTCCAGCATGGAGTGCCGTGATATAGCTAGAGGAGTCACTAGCTTGAAGAGCCCCTGAGCTCATACACGCCGACCCAGATAGTAGCAGTGCTACGGTAAGGAGGTGCAATGCTGGATCAGGAGCGGTTCTAAGCGATGTGAGCCTGTTTCGCCGATAGCCTAGGTTAGTACCGGCAAGCGGCAAAACATAGCGCAGCAGAAAATGTGTTAGCGCTATGGTTGACTATGTTAAGGAGTGTAATGCTGCGAGATAAGCCGCTGAATAGCATCAGCACCACTTCGCAATGCCCCTTCCACATAGCCCCGATATTGCAGGGCGATATCGGCACCGGCAAAGGCCAGTCTGCTGGAGTAGTTGCTCAGATAATCTGCTGCATTGGCCAGACCACCCAGCTTAACGTGTGAATTATAGGCACCACCACACCAGCGATGATCAATCCAGGCACTCTCATAAATCGCTTGCGGCTGCATCGCTTCCTCACCAAAGATCGTGGCCAGTTCGCGCAGCAGTGCTTGCTGGCGCGTGGTCTTATCCCAAGCGGCCCATTCGCGGGCAGTGGGGCCCCCTAGGAAAGCGACCAGTCTTGCTGGGCTGCCATCATCCAGGCTGGCATCGACGGTGTTCAAGCCACAGGGCAAGGCAAAATAAGCCTGACCGCTGGCGCCTGCATAGCGCCAGAATGGCTGCGAATAAGTAAGGGTAAATTTAATCAGATCACCAGCGATGAAAGAGTTGAGAGCTTCATCCAATAGTGGGTCGGCCTGTTCCAGCTGGTACTGGATATGCTTGGCCGTTGTCGGTGGTACCGTTAGCAATACCGTGGACGCCTGCCAGCTTTCGCCATCGCTGTGTACTTCTACGCCAGTCTGATGTACCCGGATGCTGTGCACGGCAGCGTTGAGCTGTATTGGCCCGGTCAAGGCATTGGCCAGTGTGCTGGTGATGCCACCAAAACCGCCACGGAACTGAAATTCCGCCTCACCGCGTGTCGATAAAAAGGTTTGTGCATCGCGGACGCTGGCGATGCCATCCAGCACTTGTGGTAGCTGGCCAGATAATTCGGTGAGCACACTTTTGGCGATATGCTGCAAATCGCTGGGTAAACCCAGGCTGGCCAGCAAATCGGCCTGTGATACCGGTGGGGTGGTCGTGGCGGGAGGGATCTCGCCGGAAAGCTGGCTCAACTCGCTCAGCCAGTGACGTCGCTCTTGTGGATAATCACGATAGCAGGCGCCATCCGCCAGTCGGCTATAACTGGCTCCGCCGCTTGGCACTGGTGCCAGATGCAACTGTCCTAGTTTCGCCAGCGCCAGCACTTGCGACATATCGCCGTTAACCAGTTGCGCTCCTAAATCTACCCATGTCTCATCCGGCTTAACTGAATGAATGCGCCCGCCCAGGCGTTCCTGCGCCTCCAGCACCCGATAGCGCAGGCCATGCTGCTGTGCCGCCAGCGCGGCCGACAAACCGGCAGCGCCAGCTCCTACGATGATTACATCCAGTTTATCTGCTTGTGCCACTGGCAAGCTCCTGTCATTAATTAGTGGGGAGCTTTATTTATAGCCACTAAGTGGCATTTTATCTGCTGATTAACAAGAAACTTGTCAAAGGACAGGGAGGGGAGGTATGAAGACACTGTGCCATTACGGGCTGATAGTTGATCGACAGGGGAGGCGGCGTGCTACCGCTCCCCCATCGCAGTGATGACTCAAGCATTACACCTGATTTTTGAGCGCTGGCTTTGTCGTCAGGTGTGAATGGGAGTCGTTAGCCTACCTGCTCAGGCGTCGTAAGCCAGGTTGGGGGCGAGGTCGCGCTCCGCCTGTTCCAAGCTGACACCGCGCCGCTCGGCATAGCTTTGCACCTGATCGCGCTCCACTTTGCCGACGCCAAAATAACGCGCTGCCGGATGACTCAGATAGAAGCCGGAGACGGCCGCCGTCGGCAACATCGCGTAGCTTTCGGTTAGCGTCATGCCGATGGCCGGGGCATCCAGCAAGTCGAACAGTGCCGTTTTGACGGTGTGATCGGGGCAGGCCGGGTAGCCGGGAGCTGGACGGATGCCTTGATACTTCTCGTCGATCAGCTCTTCATTGGCCAGCGTTTCATCAATGGCATAGCCCCAGAACTCGCGGCGCACACGGGTGTGCATCAATTCGGCAAAAGCTTCTGCCAATCGGTCGGCCAGCGCTTTGAGCAGGATGGCCGAGTAATCGTCGTTGGCTTCCTCAAAGCGCTGCACGTGCGCGTCAATACCGATGCCAGCGGTAACGGCAAAAGCGCCGATATAGTCGGGCACCCCGCTGTCGGCTGGGGCGACGTAATCGGCTAGCGCCCAATTGGCCTTACCGGCTGTCTTGGGTAATTGCTGACGCAGACCCACCCAGGTCATCGCAATGCTACGATTGTCCGGCTGGAAAATCTGGATATCGTCATCATTAATACTGGCGGCTGGGAACAGGCCAATCACCGCACTGGCCGACAGCCAGTTTTCCTCAATGATCTGCTGCAGCATAGCTTGCGCATCCGCAAACAGTGCGCGAGCTGATTCGCCGACGATCTCATCTTCTAGAATGCGCGGGTAACGTCCGGCCAGCTCCCAGCTTTGGAAGAACGGTGTCCAGTCGATATAGCTGGCAATTTCGGCCAGTGAATAGTTTTCGAAGCGGCGTACCCCCAGCCATTGTGGCGCGGGTGGTTGGTAGCTAGTCCAGTCGGTCACTTCTTTATTGGCACGTGCTGTTGCCAGGCTGATCACTTTACGATTGGCCTTATTGGCATGACCATCACGCGCACGCTGTTGCTCGGCAGCATTTTCGACAACAAAAGCATCCAGCAAGGTATCGGATAACAGATTGGAACACACGCCTACCGCGCGGCTCGCATCCAGCACATGAATCACCGGGTGCTGATAATGCGGTGCAATTTTAACGGCAGTGTGAACTTTAGACGTGGTCGCGCCGCCAATCAGCAGGGGCAGGGTAAAGCCTTGACGCTGCATTTCCTTGGCGACGTGGCTCATCTCTTCCAAGCTAGGGGTAATCAGGCCAGATAGACCGATGATGTCTGCTTTGTGTTCGATGGCCGCATCCAGAATCTTCTGCGCGGCTACCATCACGCCTAAGTCAATGACCTGATAGTTATTACAGCGCAACACCACCCCGACAATATTCTTGCCGATATCGTGCACATCGCCCTTTACCGTTGCCATGATAATGACGCCCTTGGCGGGTGCATCGGCCAGACCCAGCCGAATTTTCTCCTCGGCAATAAACGGCTCCAGATGGGCCACCGCTGCCTTCATCACCCGCGCCGATTTCACCACCTGCGGCAAAAACATCTTGCCGGCACCAAACAAATCGCCCACCACATTCATGCCATCCATCAGTGGGCCTTCAATCACATGGATAGGGCGCTCGCACTGCAAACGGACTTCTTCGGTATCTTCGACAATATAAGTGGTAATGCCTTTTACCAGCGCATGCTCCAGGCGCTTGGCAACCGGCAGCTCGCGCCAGGCTAGGTCTTCGGTTTTTCTCTCCCCGCTGGCTTCGCCTTTAAATTTCTCCGCCAGATTGATCAGATGCTCGGTAGCATCGCCGCCATCTTTCGGTGTGCGCATCAGCACCACATCCTCAATGCGCTCGCGCAACTTCGGCTCTACCTGGTCGTACACCTCCAGCGCGCCTGCATTGACAATACCCATGCTCATACCGCGCTGGATGGCGTGGTAGAGAAATACGGCGTGAATTGCCTCGCGCACCTTATTATTGCCACGGAAAGAAAAGCTGACGTTGGAGACACCACCGGAAATCTTGGCATGTGGCAGGTGTTGTTTGATCCAGCCCACCGCTTCAATAAAGTCCAGGCCATAACGTGCGTGTTCTTCAATGCCGGTGGCGACGGCGAAAATATTCGGATCAAAGATAATGTCTTCCGGCGGGAAACCTACCTCGTCGACCAGAATGCGATAGCTTTTCTCACAGATTTCGGTTTTGCGGGCGAAGGTATCGGCCTGGCCCTGCTCATCAAAGGCCATTACGATCACGGCCGCGCCATAACGCCGCACCAATCGTGCCTGCTCGATAAACTTGTCGCGGCCTTCCTTCATCGAAATCGAATTGACAATCCCCTTGCCCTGGATGCACTTCAAGCCGGTTTCGATCACTTCCCATTTGGACGAGTCGATCATGATGGGCACCCGCGAAATATCGGGTTCGGCGGCAATCAGCTTCAAGAAGCGCTCCATTGCGGCCAGCGCATCCAGCATGCCCTCGTCCATATTGATGTCGATCACCTGCGCGCCGTTTTCCACCTGCTGGCGTGCCACATCGAGTGCGGTGGCGTAATCGCCGTTCAGAATCAGCTTGGCAAAGGCGCGGCTGCCGGTGACATTGGTCCGCTCACCCACATTCACAAATAAATCGTGGTCGCCGATATTAAACGGCTCCAGCCCGGACAGGCGACACTTGGCATCAATCTGTGGCAAAGCGCGTGGTGCGACGCCAGCGACAGCCTGGGCAATGGCGGCGATGTGTTCCGGCGTGGTACCGCAACAGCCGCCAACAATATTGATCAGACCAGAGCGTGCCCATTCCGCCACATGTTCACCCATGGTTGCGGGTTCCAGATCATAGCCGCCAAAGGCATTCGGCAAACCGGCATTGGCATGTACCGATACATAACTGGCCGATACCCGCGCCATTTCTTCGACATAAGGACGTAATAAATCCGGGCCTAGCGCGCAGTTCAAACCATACGACACCGCTTCGGCATGTGACAGGCTGTTATAGAACGCTTCGGTGGTCTGGCCGGTGAGCGTGCGGCCGGATTGGTCGGTAATGGTACCGGATACCATGATGGGCAGCCGTGGTGTGGCCGGGTGCTCATCAAAATATTTGTGAATAGCGAATACCGCTGCCTTGGCATTCAGCGTGTCAAAAATGGTTTCCACCATCAGGATATCGGCCCCGCCGCTGACCAGGCCATCAATCGCTTCGGTATAAGCGGTGACCAGCTGATCAAAGCTGACATTACGATAGCCTGGGTCATTCACATCTGGGCTGATGCTACAGGTGCGGTTGGTTGGCCCTAATACGCCAGCGCAGTAACGTGGCTTGGCCGGGTTGGCGGCGGTCATGGCGACGCAGCGCTGCTTCACCAACTGGGCGGCCGCGTGGTTCATCTCCCATACCAGGCTTTCCATGCCGTAATCGGCCATCGCAATAGATGTAGCGTTGAAGGTATTGGTTTCGATAATGTCGGCGCCTGCATCTAGGTAGGCCTGATGGATATTGGCAATCAACTCGGGCTGAGTGAGCACCAGCAAATCATTATTACCCTTCACATCTTGTCGCCAATCGGCAAAGCGCTGGCCACGGTAAGCGGCTTCATCTAAGGAGTGACGTTGAATCATGGTACCCATGCCGCCATCCAGCAGCAGAATGCGTTGGCTCAGTTGTTGCTGTAGCGAATGGAGTGCGTGTGTGGTCATAGTGTGAGCGCGCTGCATGGCAGCATAAACGGTGACAAAGGGCGTTATCTTATCATTTTGCCGCACTGCTTGGCCTAGTGAGTACTTGGCCGGCCTGGCAATCATTATTACTTTTCGCCCCGGTGCTCAAAACACTTAACTAGAAGCGGTAACCGCGCCCGAAAGACTGGCGGTCTTTCTGTAAAAATCTAGAAGGAGTCCCATCATGTCTACCTCAAGCAGTCCTATGCTTCAGTCCGTAGAGACAAGGCATGCCTTGTCTCTACGGTGGTTGGATGGTCGGGTGATCGGGTGATCGGGTGATCGGTCAGGTGGTTGATCGGGGTGCAGCCGACCGGTTTTACACCTCCGTCCACATCCGCAGCAGGTTGTGATAGCTGGAGGTGATGTTGACGAGGGCGTCGGTGTCGCCGTGTTGTTCGCGCAAGTTGGAAATCGACAAGTCCATATTGAATAGCAGCTCGCGCTTGCTGTCATCGCGAACCATGCTTTGAATCCAGAAGAAGGATGCATAACGCGCGCCCTGGCGAATCGTTTCTACCCGATGAATGCTGGTTGAGGGGTAGAGCACCACGCTACCTGCCGGGCCTTTGACGCTATGGATGCCGTAGGTGTCCTCAACAATGAGTTCTCCGCCTTCGTATTCAGTTGGTTCATTCAGAAACAAGGTGCAAGAGATATCCGTACGCACCCAAGTGCCATTAAAGGGATTGTTGCGCACGGCGTTATCGACATGATTGCCAAAGCCCATACCTTCGCGGTAGCAGTTGAATAGTGGAGGAAAGAGCTGCTTGGGTAGTGCTGCCGAGAAGAAGATGCCACTACGGGCCAGCCCGTTTTGTATCAGGTCGCGCAGGGCTTCGGCCTCGGGCCCGTTGTGTGGGAGTTGCAGATTGTTTTTGACTTGGGCGGATTGACTGCCAGCGGTGATATCGCCATTGGCCCAGTTGGCTTGCTCGAGTAGGGTGCGGGCTTGGACCAGTTCTTCTGGGCTGAGAATGCCAGGAATTTGTAAAATCATGTGTTTGTCCTGCAGGTTGGCTAGAAACTGATCTTAGCATTTTAGTCAAGTTGGCGGCCACATGGCCGCCCGGCCCGGCAGGGCTTCAATATTTCAGCCCCAGTGTCAGTTGGGCTTCACGAGGTCGGCCAACGGTGGCATGGGCAGGGTAGCCGCCATCGAAGTAAGTTTTGTTGGCCAGATTGTTAAGGTTGAGCTGTACCTTATATTGGCGGGTTTCATAGGCCAGCATCGCGTTGGCGGTGGTGTAGGCAGCCAAGTAGTTGGTGTTGTTTTCGTGTGCATAGCGTTTGCCAACATGGGTGAGTCCAAAGCCGGCGGTGACCTCATCGTTCAGTTGATAAGTCGTCCAGATATTGGCGGTGACGTTGGGGGTGTAGCGAGGGGTGTTGCCTTCGGTGCCGGTCGCGCCTAGGTTGGGTGGCGCGGCCTTGTCTATTTTGGCATCCATATACGTGGCACCAGCAAAGATTTCCCAGCGTTCAGTCAGTCGTCCCGCGCCTTCTATTTCGATA
This sequence comes from Neisseriaceae bacterium TC5R-5, assembly GCA_020830965.2. Classification (GTDB taxonomy): domain Bacteria; phylum Pseudomonadota; class Gammaproteobacteria; order Burkholderiales; family Chromobacteriaceae; genus Chromobacterium. The sequence continues at coordinate 6,039 of JACCFC020000010.1, read as the reverse complement.
CCATCGGTGTGGCGTTTACCGGATAGCACGACAACATCGGGGGTGTCCGGATCGGTGTTGCGTTCATTGGTTTTTTCGATGCGAAACAGGGCAGCGCGCAGGCTGGCATCACCGTCTAGCAGATCCCACTTAGCGCCGATTTCGATATTACGGTTTTTTTCCGGGTCTACTTTGGCCGTTGCCGGGTCAAGCGCATAGGTTTCGCCAGAGGGGTTGAAGGAGGTACCGTAGCTGGCGTAGTAGGATTGCTGGTTGTCGGGCTGCCAGATCAGACCGGAGCGCCAGCTCCACACATTGTCGGTACGGCTGAGGTCGTAACTGCTTGCCGGGTTGAGGCTGCCGGTACGGCTATAGCTGCGTATGCTGTAGTCACCATCAAAGCGATCAAAGCGGGTGCCGACGACGGCCTTCCATTGTGGTGTCAGCTCTAGGGTGTCCATCGCATACAGGGCGATATTACTGGCATCGAACTGGGTGTGACTGGTGCGGTAGCTGCTTAGATTGGTGTTGTCCGCCGAATTGGGCGCCCCCACGGTGGTGGCGGTGACGGGGTTGAGCAGCGCCGAGCGGCTGGTGTCGGATTTTTCCTTGGTGAGCTCCAGGCCGGTGAGTAGCGTATGGCCGATATCGCCCGTGTGGAATTTGCTGACCAGATCGGTCTGGTTGTTCCACGAGGAGTCGGTGCCATCGCGTAGCGGTTTGCTGCGGTTGACAATGGTGCTATCGGTAACGGGTATGCCGCTGCTGATGCCGGACAGGCGTGGCGCGGTAGGGGAGACATCGCGCCAGTAGCGGTTGTAGCGTAGTTGATTCGTCAGCACCATCTGATCATTCATGATATGGCTGACTTTGGCGGTGACGATGTCGGCGCGGGTTTTTTCAAAATCACTATCCAGACCATAAAAACGGTCGCGCGGTACGGCAATGGGTTGGCGGGTATTGGGGTCAAATGGCAAACCGTAGTCGGGGACATTGTCTTCTTGCTGGTGTAGCCACGAGAACACGACGGTGGTCGGTTCGCCTAAGCCCAAGGCCAGCGAGGGAGCAAAGCCAAAGCGTTTGTTTTCTGCCGGGCCACGGTCGCTGCCTTGCTGAGTGCCCATCACATTCAGGCGTAGTGCGCTGTTGTCATTGAGGGCTTGGTTGAGGTCGGCCGTGAGGCGCTTAAAATTATGGGTGCCCAAACTGAGCTCGATATTTTTTTGTTCGCCAGCAAACGGCGTTTTGCTCACCTGATTGACAACGCCGCCGGTAGAGCCTCGGCCAAACAGCATGGAACTCGCACCTTTAAGGACTTCTACTTTTTCCAGATTAAATGGGTCACGGTTGTATTGGCCGATATCACGCATACCATCCAGATAGGTGTCGGTGGTGGCGGTAAAGCCTCGAATAATGACCTGGTCACCGGTGCGGCCACCTTCTCCAGCGGCAAAGGTGATGCCGGGCACATTGCGTAGCGCGTCTTTTAAGTTGCTGGTGGCCTGGTCTTCGAGGAGTTGTTTCGGCACGACCGAGATGGATTGTGGAATGTCTTTCAGCTTTTGCTTGGTTTTGCCGATGGAGCTGGATTCTGTTTGCAAGCTACCGCGTGCGTTTTGTTCTCCTTCGACGCGTATGGTTTCCAGTTGAGTCGCTTCGTTTGCGGCTACCGCTAGGCTAGGACAGAGTGCGGCCGCAAGCAGGCTGATGGCTAGTCGGAGTGGTGGCTTCTTCTGACCGATGGGAAGGGGTTGGCTGTCACGTGGTTTCATCTGATTCTTCCTTTGCGTTGAGAGTTGATGGGCGTAGCTCCGCCTGACCCCAGGCGAGATTGGCTGGGGCGGGCAGTGAGGTGGGGGTGAATTTAAGGGGTTTCGGTCGCGAAGCCGATTTTGCTGATGCCGCTTTGCTGTGCGCTGGCTAAGGTTTGCGCTACTTGTTCGTAGCGCACGTTTTTATCCGCAAACAGGTGTAGCTCTATTTGTGGATTGGCTTTGGCTGCGGCACGGAAGCGCGCATTGAGTTGCTCTGGTGTGATGGGCGTATCGTTCCAGAACTGTTTGCCGCTGGCATCAATGGCGACGCGAATGGGAGTTTGTTCGCGAGTTTCGCTACTGGTCTGTGCCTGTGGCAGATTTAACGGAATACTGTTGCTGAGTAAGGGCGTGGTGATGATGAATACCACCAGCAGTACCAGCATGACATCCACTAGCGGGGTGGTGTTGATGTCGGCCATAGGGGCGCTAGAGCCTTGCTCGAAACTACCGAACGCCATCGATTTCTCCTGATTGAGTGAGTAATTGGGCATGCAGATCATGGGCAAAGTGATCGATTTCTTGTGTCATCACACGCTGCATGCGGGTAAAGGCGTTGTAAGCGAGCACGGCGGGAATGGCGGCGGCCAACCCGGCGGCGGTGGCAATCAGTGCTTCACCAATCGGGCCGGAGACGGCGGCGATATTGACTTGGCCAGCTGCTCCGATATTGACGAGCGCGTGATAAATCCCCCAGACGGTGCCAAACAGACCAATAAATGGTGCGGTAGAGCCGATCGACGCCAGCAGGGTCATGCCGCCTTCTTGCTGAGCATTGGCTTGAGCAATGCCTTTACGAATGGCGCGGGTAAGAAACTCATCGGAAGAACAGGCTTGTCCCAAGGCTTTTTCTGCCTGACTGCGGTGATGACGTAGCGCCGCTAAGCCTTGGCGAGTGAGTTTGGCAAAGGGAGCGTTGGAGTGTTGCAAGGCCAGTTCAGCTTGTTGCCAGTCAGGCGCATCCCATAATGCGGCCTCTGCTGCTTGGTTGCCACGCCGAGTCTGCCAGGTTTGCAGGCCGCGCAGAATGATGAGGTACCAAGTGAGCACCGACATGAGAACGAGAGTGGCAAAAACCGCGATCAGTACCGCATCGCCTTGTTGGAAAACAGTAAGTAGATTCATGATTTGGCAGACTTGAGTGAGAATTCAACAGGGATGGTATAGCTATAGGGAATGGCCTCATTGCCACGTTTGGCCGGAATAAACCGCCATTTCTTCACCGCATTCAGCGCGGCACGATCAAGGCGCGAGAAGCCGCTGCTGCTGGCGAGCGACACATCTTGTGGTAATCCTTGTGCGCTGATGAGTACACGTAGATGTACCGTGCCGGTTTCGTTCTCCTCTATAGAGAGTGGTGGATACTGCGGTTTGGGATTATTCAGGTAAGCACCGCGGTATAGCGGTTCAGTTACCTTGGCTGTTTCTGCGATGGCTGTCTTTTTCGAGGCCGCCTCCATGTCATGGTTAGAGCCAGCTGCCGTGCTTGGCGCTGGCGAGGGCTGCGCAGGGCTGGCTGTGGTCGTGGTGTAGGGTGATTCGTTGGCTGAGTCTAATAATTTGGCTGCTTGCGTGCTAGCAGGCTTTGGGCGGGGAGGTGAATGGTTTGGACGCGAGCTAGGCTTGTTCTTCTGCTCTGCCTTGGTACTGCTTGGCGTGCTGGTGTGATGGGGCGAGGCTGCCACATTGACTAAGCTCATACTGACAATGGCAGGAGGCTGTATCTCCGTGGTCGGCACAGCTAAATGGATAATCAAAGCAAAGGCCAGGATATGCAGCACAATGCTGCTACCGAGGACAAGAGAATGTAGAGAGGGCGCTTTCATGTTTTTATGATATTGCGAATCATTATTATTTGTAAAGTGGTGTTATAGCACCTCACGTTTGAACCCGCCCCGAGTGAACGATGATTTGCTCAAAAATCGTAGCTTTGGTGCATTCAAAAGTGCTTGTAATCTGCAGCTTTGCCTGCATATCCGGCTGATATGCCATGGCACCCCGGCCTATGGCTTCGATAATTGGAATACCAAATATGCAGCAGTTTGATGGAACAACGATTGTTTCTGTACGTCGTGGAGAGCGTGTTGCGCTTGGTGGAGATGGTCAGGTAACGCTGGGTAATATCGTCATTAAGTCTACCGCCCGGAAAATTCGCCGGCTCTACCATGATCAAGTCTTGGCAGGCTTTGCCGGTGGTACCGCTGACGCCTTCACCTTGTTTGAGCGTTTTGAAGCCAAGTTGGAAAAACATCAAGGCCACTTGGTGCGCTCAGCGGTTGAACTGGCCAAGGACTGGCGTACGGATCGCATGTTGCGCCGCTTGGAAGCGATGCTGATTGTGGCGGATAAAGAAGCCACATTGATCATTACCGGTAACGGCGACGTACTGGAGCCGGAGCAAGGCATTGCCGCCATTGGTTCCGGTGGTGCTTTTGCACAATCAGCTGCGCGCGCACTCTTTGAGAATACCGATTTTGATCCAGCGGTGGTCGTCAAAAAATCTTTAGAAATCGCTGGTGATATTTGTATCTATACCAATCATAACCACTTGATTGAAACGCTGGGTGAAGCCAGCTAGCGCTCCCCAGTAACAGATATAGCAACAACTTACTAAAGAATAAACAGGCTTGATAGCTACATTAGGCTGCTAGGCCGGAGAACACAAATATGAGTCAAATGACCCCTCAAGAAATTGTCCATGAACTGAACCAGCATATTGTTGGGCAGGCTGCTGCTAAGCGTGCGGTGGCAGTAGCGTTGCGTAATCGCTGGCGTCGTCAGCAAGTGGATGAACCGCTGCGCAGCGAAATTACGCCGAAAAATATTCTGATGATAGGGCCAACCGGGGTCGGTAAAACCGAAATTGCACGCCGTCTGGCCAAACTTGCAGGTGCGCCTTTCATCAAAATTGAAGCGACCAAATTCACCGAAGTAGGTTATGTCGGTCGCGATGTCGACACCATTATCCGTGACCTAGTCGATGTGGCTATCAAGGAAACCCGCGATGCCGCCATCAAGCGTAACCGTCATCGCGCAGAAGATGCCGCCGAAGACCGTATCCTTGATGTGTTATTGCCGCGCCCGCGGCAGCAGGCCGCAGGGTTTTTTGATGGTGACGCCGTCGAGGAAAGTAAGACTGAGGATGGTAGTACCCGGCAAAAGTTTCGTAAAAAGCTGCGCGAAGGCTCGCTGGACGACAAAGAAATCGAAATCGAAATCGCGGCACCGGTTGCTCAAATGAATGTTATGGCTCCACCCGGTATGGAAGACTTTGCCAGCCAACTACAAAATATGTTCCAAGGCATTGGGTCTGGCAAAAAACAATCGGCCAAGATGAAAGTTGCTGAAGCTCGTAAGCTGCTAGTGGATGAAGAGGCTGCCAAATTAGTCAACGATGAAGAGCTCAGAGCGGAGGCGCTAAAAAACGTTGAACAAAACGGCATCGTTTTTCTTGATGAAATCGACAAGGTGACTGCGCGTAGCGAAGGCCAAGGTGCCGATGTCTCTAGGGCAGGTGTGCAACGCGATCTATTACCGTTAGTAGAAGGCACTTCAGTTTCCACGAAATACGGAATTGTCAAAACAGATCACATACTATTTATTGCATCGGGAGCCTTCCAGTTAGCCAAACCATCCGATTTGATTCCAGAGCTGCAAGGGCGCTTACCTATTAGAGTCGAACTCTCTTCACTCACGGTAGATGACTTTAAAGAAATTCTGGTCAGTACCAGTGCCTGCCTAACCCGTCAGTATCAAGCTTTATTGGCAACCGAGGGTGTGGAACTGACCTTCGCCGATTCAGGCATTCAGCGCCTGGCCGAAATTGCTTGGCAGGTCAATGAGAAGACTGAGAACATCGGTGCACGTCGTTTATATACGGTTATGGAAAAGCTACTGGAAGAGATTGCTTTTGACGCACGTCCAGGCCCCTGTGAGATCGATGCCAGCTATGTCGACGCTAAATTAGCACTGTTATCGCAGCGAGAAGATCTGGCTCGCTACGTACTTTAAGGTGCTTGCGATGGGGCTCGAAAATTAAACAGAGCTTAGATAGGTAATCGTTGTTTACTAAAAATCAATGGCTTACGGAATTTTCTTAAAACTATTTGGTTTTTTCTGACAAATAGTGTTGACGTCTGAGAGTGGTGTGGGTATAGTTCGCCACCTCAGCAGAGACAGGCCAGCAGGAAGGGTTCTGGGAACTAGCTGAAACGCTCTTTAACAAACTGAATAACCGATAAGTGTA
>JACCFC020000001.1 GCA_020830965.2 Neisseriaceae bacterium TC5R-5 | reverse complement strand
ACATGCTCGTGTCCAGCCAGACTGACAGAGAGCCGCGCAGGATCAGGGCTTGGTTGTAGGCGTTCCAGTTGGTCGTTCGGTAGTGTTTTGGGGCGGGCTTGGTCATGCCGCTATCTTACCAAGCCACGCAGTCTGCTTCTTAATCTAAATACATTTCTAATATGTAGATTAAGTTGACTCCAAAGCCCTCGATGGCTGTTTGAAAGTGATTCAATATGAGAATGCCTAATTGAAAACAGTTTTTGCATATCTTCTAAATTAGTAAATACCTTTCTAATTTCATAATCGTTTCTATTATCCGCATCCCACTTATCTATTAATTCAGACCAATCGTTGACTATCAAACGTTCAAAATCATTTGTGCATCGAGACAACAAAATATTTTTTTCATAAGGATATGCCAAGCACCTAAAACTCTTATCAATACTTAAAAAGGTACTGAACATACGTTCGAAAATGAAGGGGTAGAACGTCGCCGCGGCATAATGGGGCGCTAAAGCAAAAAATTCTTTTTGATCTTTATTTTCTAGGCGATCTATAGCAGTTGTAAGCGTACAAACAAACCTCATAAATTTTTCCCAAAAAAATTCATTTGCTACCCAGTAATTACTATAAAGTAGAGTATCACTACTGTTTCTGGGTAGTTTTGCTGTTTGAATATCCAAACCAGCAGATTTGAAAAGAAAATCAGCGCGCTCTAACAACCCTGGATGCCAATACTCACCCTGCTCCCACACATTAAAATGAAAATATCGTAACTGCGGAAATGGATTAATAAAATATACGTCATAACCTGGATTTTTATTGATCCACTTTATAAATTCATCACCACTTAGCTTGCTTTTGTCATTAAACTTTGGAGAGACTAATCCAACATATTGACTAGCATTGTTTTTCCACATACCTTCATCAAAAAACTTCTGCATGTGTGCGATTTCACGCTTTTCATTTTCTGAGTTTGCTCTGCAATCATATTTTATAAAAGACGGATCGAATCCTCCAATAATTTCATTAGCGTATTGAATTTGGTATATGGATACTGTCACATACCCTCCCGATTTATTCTTAAAATTCGGCCTACTATTGGTTTTAACGATCTTGGTAAGCGTTGCAGGCAACGTTTAAGGACCTCGGCTATTAAAAAATCACCCCTTACTGAAGATAGGCCGTCACCAGATGAAGTTTGGTCAAACACCCCAACCTTTGTCGCTAAAGCATGAAAAGCTCGATCATCAAATTTGTAGCTATTTGTCATAAGTTCTCTATATGGCTGATTATTAAGCATCCAAAATATCTTGTTGAGTCCTATTAAATTGTATATATGGAATGCCCAGCGATTATTCGCCAGATATATAAATGCCTTTTCAATCTCAAGAAGCTCTGGGTTAGAGGTGTTTTTGTTTATAAACAAATCTCCAAATCCATCAATAAAAACATCGCTAGGCATATCGTCAAAGAAATCTTTCAGTACAAAATATGACTCATTGGATATACGTTTCATATTTTCCGTTGTTGCATCACTTGCATTTTGGCCTGGCAACATTCTGAAAGCGATCAACTCCTTATCACTTATAAAAATCTCATATCGTTTAACCAATCGAATCCACATATCGAAATCTGGTAGTTGGCGAAGTCGATTATTATACATCCCAAGCTCATCATAACAAGACTTGCGAATAAGCATTGTAGGGTGGCATATACAATTACCAAGATCAAAAAACCGCCTTAACCATTGACCTTGAGAACGATTTTCTTGATCAAAAACAGTACCAAAAGGTAATGATGTCTTATGAATAGCCCGTCCGTCTCTATCAATAATCCTAGCTCGACCGAAGCACGCTCCTACACTAGGGCGTTCTCGCATAATCTGCACCTGATAGGCCAGTTTATCTGTCGTCGTCCAGTAATCATCTGAGTTAATTAATGCAATAAATTCACCTGAGGCGCGTTCAATTAACTCATTCGTAACAACACATGCACCACGATTTACCTCATTCGGAAAGAACTGAATTCTTACGTCCTTAATTGAAGCAACAACCTCCCTAGTCCGATCAGAAGATCCATCATCTGCAATCAAAAATTCGAACCTCACCCCTTGTTGCACTAGTACACTTTCAATGGCTTGTTTGACAAAATCGGCATGATTGTAAGTTGCCATAATGACTGAAACGGTTGGTAAACTCATGCGGTACCTCGTTGAACAATCCTGACTATAAAGCGTTTAAGTTTTGGTGGAATCAAGGCGTGGGCGACGCTCAATAATACTGGGGGTAAATAATCAATCAACCGAGAAATCTTGCCTGCGGTAGACGGGGTCATCACAGCAACAACATCGGCCAGTTTTGTCATCCCAATCGTATGTTGAAGTCGATTTGATAACGCTTCAAACTCTGCATGAAAAACATTGTTTGTTAAATTATCGTATTCAGGAATCAGCGCTAATTGTTGCTTTAACTTTTCTATATGTGTCTTTTGCGTCCACACACCATTTGAATGCAAGCGATATACGGACATAGGTTCCTCAAGAAAACCAATCAAACTGCTTCGCGCCACACAAATGTTCACAATCCAATCATAAGAACAGATTTCGAAGAGCCGTTGAGGAAGTGTGTCCAATGCAGTTTTGCGATACATGCAGGTTGAAAAATTGCCCACTAGATTATCCGCAATTAAATCTCTGGCACTAATCAAACGATGCACATTACCAATAGCGGTTCTTGGGTAAAAATGAGAGCGATTTTCCTCAAAGACAAAATAATTGACCGAGCAAAGGTCGCATTGCCAATGCGTAGTAAGAAAATCAATTTGGCGTTGAAGTTTAAAAGGGCTTACCCAATAATCATCCCCCTCAAGAACAGCCACATATTCGCCAGAGCAAGCAGCAAAGCCCCGCTGATAGTTTTTAGTGATACCCAAGTTTTTTGTATTATCTAGATACTTAAAACGAAACCGGATGTCTTTATTTTCATATTCTTTGATAATAGCAAGCGTACTGTCCGACGATGCATCATCAGCTACAATAACTTCAATTGAGCAATCAAAAGTTTGATTTAAGAGGCTCTCTAATGCTTTACTAATATAGCGCTCATGATTGTATGTCACGAAGAGAATGGATAGCTTCGGACTATCCGCGCAATTATTATTCATGTTGACATTCTCAATTCCCTTGAAAATAATTAATTACTGATTGTTCTACCCAAATTGATGCTAGGAATTTCAATTCATCGATGCACACAATATCCACTGATATAAGCCAATGTAGTGACAAAAACGAACATCACCCCCACTCTTTCAAAAGGTGTAAAACTTACAAAATAGCTATTTTTAGTAAAAATATAGCCACATACAGAGATATAAAAACCATGAAACAAATAAACTCCGAATGAGGTATTTGAAGCAAACTTAATCAAGGTATTGTTTATAAATTTCACTAGTATTTTAGGCATAATATGATCTCTTTCTAAACATCCAAAAAAAATCATCGCCAGCAATATAGAAGGTAAGACCAACAGCTCTCGACCATATTTACTTTCCAACGAAACTAAAAGCGTAACACAAGCAATCATCAGTATCTGATTTCTACCGCCTGTTGACACAATTTTAAAGACTAAAATGCCTGCAATAAAATACTGAAGCTTGAACAATAACAATGAAGGCTCATAATATTGCATATGCCTAGCAATATAAAATCCAATCGGGATTGAGAACATACTGACGAGCAAAGATATTTTTAAAAACCCTCGCCTTTGCATTAACAATGCTGGGAATACAAAACAAAACAGCATTTCAAGCCCCAAGCTCCAATCAGGCAGAAATGTCGATAATGAAAACTCTGAATCTAATCCAAATAAAAAACTTAGATGCAAAAGTATATTCAGTGGCGTGTACTCAATTCTTGCTGGGTCAAGCCCCCCACCCAGTCATCCATAATGTAGGATTCAAACCTTGCAAGAGCTTATAGCCTCCCAAGAATGGATGGCTAAGCACAACCGCCAATCCAAGAGAAAGATAATATGCAGGAGCAAGCCTAAAAAAGCGCCTCAACCAAAACCTTAGCCAGCTACTGCTTTTAGATAACGGTTCAGTTTCAGCTCTTACGCTCGTGCTTGCTGCCATCAAATAACCTGAGATCATCATAAAAAGATCAACTGCTATTTTTTGCGATGGCAAAGGTATGCCGTCCCCCCCCACCCCCCCCCCAAAAAATCATACAATGCGCCGCAAGCACCCAAAAGGCTGCAATTGCACGAAATAGGTTGATGAAAGAATGCTCTCTTATCATAAGAGCATATTCCCAATAGAATCCGCGATAACATTATAACGAAGTGTCAATTTCAATCTATTTTGGTAGATATAGTTCAGCTTCACCGCTAATCACTTTTTTACTTTTTACGATACAAACAGTGTCAAAAAAAACTCTACGCTTCTCTTTATCTATACCTTTAATTGTCACCGAAGCTGTAACAGTATCGTTTAAATAAACAGGTCTTAGGAATTTTAAATTTTGTGAAACATACACGCATCCAGGCCCAGGTATTTTTGTTCCAAATAATGCCGAAAAAAAACTTGCTGACAATAAGCCGTGTGCAATCCTTCTGCCGAACTGAGATTCAGTAGCAAACTCATCATTCATATGGACAGGATTATTGTCACCCGAAATGCCGGCAAAAGATTTTATATCGGCATCGGTGATGGTTTGAGAATAAGTGGCTGCCATCCCAATTTCTAAAGTGTCAATCTTATCCACAGTATCAATCATGCTGCCCTCTTAATTATTTTTGCAGGGTTGCCAAAAACCGTAACACCTGCAAGCACATCTTTAGTAACAACGGCCCCCATACCAATGACTGCGCCCTCACCAATTCTAAGCGGCTTACCAGCTCTTCCAGGCCTAATAATTGCGCCAGCTCCCACATAAGCATGGCTTTCAATCACAACATTACCATTACATTTAACCCCTGGTGCAAAAGTCACAAAATCGCCGATTACGCAATCATGACCGACATAGCTATACAAATTCGCATGAAAGCTTGAACCAATCGTTACATTTGAAGTAATTGTGACAAATGGGCTAAGAATCGAACCTAAACCAATTGCCACTTCGTCCATAATCTCACAACTTTCTGCTATAACCGTCCAATCTAGCATTGCTGAACTTTGAATTCTATTTTTCAATGTAGCTCTTGCTTTGCTGTCAGCTATAGCGCAAGTCAGATATTTTTGTTCTGCGTCAATTTGAAGAAATTCCGTTAACGAAATAACTTGGGTGCCATTTACATTGCTTTTTTCTGGGTTATCAACGACAAAAAATAAGCTTTCAATCGATTTTCCATTTTTCTGTAATTGCTTGCGCGCTAACGGCATTACTTCACGCCCATATCCACCTGCACCAAAAACACCGTAAATCTCTTTCATAAAACAATCTCCAACTCAGACTTATTCAAGAACCAAAGTTTAAACTGCTGTTTAACCGAGTTTCCACCATAATATATTTGAAATCTCCGAATGAGCTATTAGCTGATATCACTCTAGCATCTCTGAAATTACACTAATGACACGCTCCACATCCTGTTGTGTTAAGGCCGGATGTATTGGTAAGCACAATACTTTCGCGGCCGCATACGCCGCTACTGGCAAGTTACCATGCTGTGCAGAGGGCAAACCTCTATACATAGGGAAATCAGAAATCAATGGATAAAAATAACGGCGAGCAAAAATACCTTGCCCTTTAAGCTTTTCATATAGGGCATCACGAGTCATCAGATATTCTGGTTGCACCAGTATAGGAAAGTAAGAGTAATTGGCAATTATTTCGCCCGTATCACCCAAACATTTAATACCATTCACCCCAGCGAGCTGCTCACGATAATAAGTATCTATATCCTTACGGCGTTGCATAGCGTGATCTAAATGCTGAAGTTGCAGCAACCCAAAAGCCGCGTTAAATTCGCTCATTTTTCCGTTAATACCAGGGGCTACTACAGTCACCTCATCTACGATGCCAAAATTTTTCAGATGGTCAATACGTTGTTTGGTTTTAGCGTCAGGACAAACAACCGCCCCACCTTCAAATGTGTTAAAAACTTTTGTCGCGTGAAAGCTAAGTACCGACAAGTCACCATGATTAAGCACACTGCCATGGGTATCTTTCACCCCAAAAGCATGGGCAGCATCGTAAATTACTTTAAGATTATAAGTATCAGCAATTTTTTTTATCGCATCAACATAACATGGATGCCCATAGCAATGCACGGGCATAATCGCGGTCGTATGTGGAGTAATGGCTGCCTCTATTTTGGATGGATCCATATTAAGCGTATCAGGGTCAATATCTACAAATACGGGCTTAATCCCATTCCACAATAATGAATGTGCTGTAGCCACAAAGGAATAAGGCGTAGTAATCACCTCGCCAGTAACACGCAAAGCTTGGAGGGCTGTGACCAAAGCAATAGTACCATTGGTAAACAGTGCAATGTGTTCCACACCTAGATACTCACATAATGCTTTTTCAAGTTGTTGGTGTAATGGGCCACCATTGGTGAGAATTTTGTTCTCCCATATCTTTTCCAGATAAGGTATGAACTCCTCTAATGGGGGTAATAAGGGTTGTGTGACGAAAATGTTATTTTTTTTGTTCATAGTAGGTTTATTTACTTATCATTAATGAGTAAAGACGTGACATAACTGAAAGACACTTTCTATATAGAGAGTTCTGATACTTCATCAACGTAATCTCAAGGTTGTGAATATGGCGTGCTTGGTCTGCGATGTGGTCGCCACGTGTAGCCATTTCAACTTCAAGGTTGTGAATATGGCGTGCTTGGTCTGCGATGTGGTCGCCACGTGTAGCCATTTCAACTTCAAGGTTGTGAATATGGCGTGCTTGGTCTGCGATGTGGTCGCCACGTGTAGCCATTTCAACTTCAAGGTTGTGAATGTGGCGTGCTTGGTCTGCGATGGCCTGTATATTTGTTTTATAGCGCGCCACCAAGTTGATTGCCCATTGAACTTCATTATGTTTAATGGCTTTACCAAGTAATGTGGAGCGTTGGCCTAGTTGTTTTCTTGGGTCGAATATTTTTTGACTAATGATTTTTCCTCGTGTACCTATGCTCTTAAGCAAGTCTAGATTAACAATTAACTCCATAACCATTTTGACAATAGCATATGACGTAGGGTCGCAAATAACCATATTCAATCCATCGGTATAATAGCGGTTAAGCTTCAACTCATCGCTACACACCACAGCAACACCACACAGGGATGCCTCTACACAGCAGCCAGTTGGAAAGCCATCAAAATTACCTGAGTGCAACAAAAATGGATGGTTAGGCGAAATGATGATGTCTTGCGTAAGAAAAAACTCCTTCAAATCGGTCGTATTCAACAAGCCATGAAAATATATAGCAGCACTGATTTTCTCATCCAACGGATAAACTTCTGCATTAAAACTACCTACTACCGAAAAACGTAAATTGGGATAATTCAGAATAAGCTGCTGCGCCGCCTCTATAAACTGTGGGTACCCTTTATTCTCGCCCTGAGGCATGTAACGCTCCGCCACAAAGCAAATATGCAAGGCAGTAGGATCTAGCAATAATCGTTTATTTTTCGTCTCACCTGCAAAATAAATGGGATTGATTGTCCCACCAAAAATGTCATATACAGGAACCGTGCATCCTTTAGCTTTAAGGTAGTCCAGTGTAACGCTTTGAGTAGCGATGATTCCACGAAGCAGTGAAGAGCTAAGAACTTGATCCAGTTTTGCATCACTTTCTGGCTCCCGTAAACCAAATCCTCCGCCAGGATAAAGTGTCATGACAAAAGGAATGCAATTCAAGGTAAGTGCAGGTAAAAAATGATACGCATTATTAAGAAAGTTCATGAATACAAATGCGCAGTCCTTCAGGGACTCCACCGCATCATATTGCATCACCCGATCAGCATATTGAGGATAGAGTTGTGCATATGCAGCATGTACAGCTTTAAAGTCTGGGTTTGTTGAGTAAACATTTAACTGCGGGAAATGTTCTAAGTACCAGTTGTACTCGGCAACACGGAAGGCTGTTAGAAGGTTAGGGAAAAAATCATCCAGCACCGCCACTGAAGACCGTTCATCAACTAACTGTTTAAGATAATGTAAACTTGACTTCATGTTCAATTTCGACCAAATCGCTTAAAGGAAAAGGATTGCGCTGAGCAACTTCAAAAACATTCACATCTTCCAACCAGTCAAAGAACTTAACATCTGAGTATTGTGTGACATCAGCCATACTGGAAATGAGTGCTGTAATTGCATATCGACCAGCATGTAGACAAACAGGTAATTTAAACTCAATCTGAAACCGTTCACCTTGCTGCCAAGAACGATCGTAAAGTCCGAGCATCATTCCGCTGTGAACACCAACCAAATGCTGATTATTACTATCTTTTATGTGTACCGCCACTACCAATCGCTCACAACTTTCATTAATTTCAATCAGACATGTCAGTCTCAATAAACTACCAAATTCAAGAGGCAATACACCAATTGGGTCGGAGCCACAAAAGCCCTGAAACGCAAGGTATTGAGCATGGCCAGTGCCAGACCTTGCAGAGAACCGCAGAGCCATCGCTAGCTTTAAATTATCTAGCTGAGTCTCACTTGGCGTTATCGCATCACTATCCTGCGTTGCATCTTCATCAGTAAGCAGATGCTGAGCATTCGCTTGCTTAATCCAGTCTTGAGCGTAAGCCCGTGCAACATTAGCTGTTTCGCCAAATGCACGCCCAATGCCACGATCAAGCCACAGAGTGCGTTTACACAAAGCTTTCACCGCATTAATGTCGTGACTAACAAATAAGACCGTAGTGCCACTATCGACAATTTTCCTCATACGCGACATGCATTTCGCCTGAAAAAACGCATCACCAACTGACAAAGCCTCATCAACGATAAGGATGTCAGCATCAACATGCACGACCACCGCAAATGCTAAACGAACATACATGCCCGAAGAATATGTTTTTACCAGCTGGTCGATAAAATCTCCAATATCTGCAAAGGAAACTATATCTTCAAAGCGCGTATCTATTTCTTCTTTACTTAACCCCAAAACGCTTGCATTCATATAAACGTTTTCACGGCCCGTAAATTCAGGATTAAAACCTGAGCCCAATTCTAAAAGTGCAGCTACTCGTCCATTTAACTGAACAGCGCCACTAGTGGGCGTTAGTGTGCCGCAAATAATCTGCAGCAAAGTTGATTTACCTGATCCATTGCGTCCAATAATACCAACAATCTCTCCCTTTTTAACGTCAAATGAAATATCCATGAGTGCGGAAAATTCACGGAAGTATTGTTTTTTTTCCTTACCCGCGATACGGTTCAATCGAGGCATCACAAACTGCTTAAGGCGATCACGAGGAGCATCGTAGACTTGGTAGTGTTTGCTAAGGTTTGTTATGCGAATGGCTATATCATTAAAGGGCATCAGCAAACCCCTTTCTAGTTTTTTGGAACAAGGCATAACCAGCCCAAGCAACAGCGATAGCTGCAAATGTATAAATTCCCAGTCCGGTCCAATTTGACAAATGCCCCCAAACCAGCACTTCTCGCGCTTGCTCAATAATAAAGGTAAGCGGGTTAGCCATGATAAATGGACGAAACCTCTCTGGCACTGCGGTCACAGGATAAAACACTGGGGGACAGGAACATTAACACGGTGTGTGATAATACCGATAGTTTGCCCGACATCACGTAAAAATACGCCCAAAGCTGCCAATATCCACGAGATACCTAGCGTCACAATAACTAAAGGTAGTAGCACCAATGGCGTGAAAATCACCGTCCAGTGTAAGTAGCCATTAAACAATATAAAGACAACCAGCAACGCACCAAGGCTAATTAGGCTATGAAATAACGCAGCACCCATGGTAATGACTGGCAAAATTTCAAGAGGAAACACTACCTTTTTAACATAATTTACATTGGAAAGAATGAGTGATGGTGCACGATTGAGCACCTCACTAAACAAGCCTAATACAATCATGCCCACAAATAGCACTACAGCGAATAGCGTTCTACTATCGTCACCACTCCAGCGTGATTTAAAAATCATTGAGAATACAAAGGTGTACTGTTGGCGCCGACTTAAAACTGACCAGCCGTACCGATCGAAATTTGACCAGACAGTAAACGATGCAGCATCCTACCTCATCTGTGGATAAGTCGACCAGACTGAGTGGGTGTTAATCTCCTCAATGGATTGTGGCTTGCTCAGGATTCAGTCGGTTCTTTTGCGACTGACCATTTCGTCCTCTCCCGTGCTTTAATCCGGGTTTTGGCTGTTTCGCTGCTTTGCTTGAATCGGTATGACTCATTGCCGGTTTCAACGATATGACAATGATGGGTTAGTCGGTCCAGCAATGCCGTGGTGAGCTTAGGATCAAGGAATACCTTATCCCATTCCGAGAAGCTTAAATTGGTCGTGATGATGACACTGGTCCGCTCATAGAGTTTGGATAGCAAGTGAAATAGCAATGCCCCCCCCCGCCTGTGAGAAGGGCAAATAGCCCAGCTCATCCAGAACCACCAGATCAATTTGCATCAGCCCCAGTGCCAGCCGACCTTGTTTGCCCGCTGCCTTCTCCCGTTCCAAAGTGTTCACCAGTTCGACCGCCGAATAGAAACGTACTCGTTTGCCGTATTGCTGAATACCCGCCACACCCAGTGCTGTAGCCAGATGTGTTTTGCCGGTGCCAGACCCGCCCACCAACACCACATTCTGCGCCGCATCAGTAAAGGCCATACTGGCCAGTTGATCGATAAGGCTTTTATCTACTTTGGACTGGCTGAAATCAAAACCAACCAGATGGCGATGAGTCGGAAACCTGGCGGCGTTGATCTGGTAACGAATAGATCGAATGGCACGATCGGTAGATTCTGCTTCCAATAAATGGCGCAGCAACCAGACTGACGATGCCATTGAGGCGGTCGCACCAGAGGCTCCCTGACTTTGTAGCTCAACATAACAGTCCGCCATGCCGTGTAGTTTCAACGCTTTGAGTTGGCTGATGATGTCAGTCATAGCTAATCTCCACAATATTCAGGCTGTCGTAACGAGCCGTATTGGCTTGGGGAGCTTCCATCAGGGTCAGGGCCGTTGTGACCTGTGCGGGTTGGGGTGTCTGGTTAAGGCTAGTCAGAACATTCTGCACATGCTCGTCGCTATACACACCCGACTCCAGCACCAGTTCCACTGCGACCAGCACCGCTTCCAGTCCATGTACGGGTACCGCTGAGAGAACCTTAGCCATGATCTGTTCACCTTGTTGCCGTTCTCGTCGCCGTAGGGCAAGCCGCAGTTTGGCCAGTAGTACGGGCATATCGGCAAACGGTGCCCCATTTCGCAGGGCACCGGGTTTACGCTCAATCAACGGAATATAGTGTTGCCAATCGTAAACGACCTGATCTCGCCCCAATAAACGGGTATGACGAGCCACGATGGCATGGTCGACCGATACCACAACTTTGTTTGGGTAGAGACGTATAGCTACCTTGTGGTTGGCCAGATGACAGGGCACGGAATAGCGATTGCACTGAACGGTGATTAAACACGTACTGGAAACCCGCGCGAGTACTTCGACATACCCATCAAAGGGGGGTGACATCGGCATCAGAGATAATTGCTCCTGCTCCAACATCTCCGCTATCGTCAAGCCTGGATAGTCCGGGTGGGATGCTTCTGCCCATATTGCACGGCAACGTCTTTCCAGCCAGGCATTCAGTGCCTCGAATGAGTCAAAGCGTAATGACTTGGCTTCGATTCAGAGACGTCGGCGGCTGTCCTGTACATTCTTCTCGACGATCCCTTTTCCCCAGCCTGCAGCCGTATTGCAAAAATCAGGATCAAACAGGTAATGCGCTGTCATAGCAAAAAAAACGGGTGTTGATGAGGCGACCGTTGCCTTTGGTGACTTTATCGACGGCGGTCTTCATATTGTCGTAAATGCCCCGCTTGGGAATGCCACCCAACGTGGCAAAAGCACGAGCATGGGCATCGAACAGCATCTCGTGACTTTGAGTAGGATAGGCCGACAGTACAAAGGCACGACTGGCACATAGCTTAGTATGCGCAACCAGAATCTTGCGATGGGCCCCGCCAACCATTAACCACTCCTCGCTCCAGTCAAACTGAAACGCCTCACCCAGCTCAAATTTGAGCGGGACAAATGCGGATTGGCGGGTGACAGCAGTAGCGCTGTTACGCCAACGGCGGATGAAATCCGTCACGATAGAATAGCCACCGGTATAGCCTTGTTGCTTGATGGCGGCAAACAACATCCTAGCTGTACGCCGGTCACGCTTGGGGCGATGAACATCGGCTTTCAGAGCCAGCAACAGTTGGGGTTCAAATTCAGAGAGCTTACCGTCCACTTTGGCTCGACGATATTGAAGCGCAGCTTCCTGAGGTTCCTTCAGCCACTTCTTGATGGTGTTACGGGACAAGCTAGTACGACGTTGAATCTCGCTGATTGTCAGATGATCACGAAAAAACATCCAGCGAATCTTTGCCTATATAACCATGGTAATCACCTTATTCATCCCGCTCATAAAATAAGCAGGGTACGGGATTGGCCTGGTCAAAATTCAATCGGCACAAACGGCCTTTTGTCGTCAGCTTTCAATCGGCGTCAACACGTGCTGCCAGCTTGAACCGCTTCAGCATGCTGGGCCGTCCGTGCACGGTCGCTGTGGCATAAATCTGTTTGGGGAAAGGGGAAGCTCACCCTACCTAAGATTTATGCAACAGAGCTAGGCTGTTAACGCTGTGGCACTACATCCCCGGATAATTCGGCCCGCCACCACCCTCTGGCGTCACCCAGTTGATATTCTGGGCAGGGTCTTTGATATCACAGGTTTTGCAGTGCACACAGTTTTGCGCGTTGATCTGCAAACGTGGCTCACCCTGCTCCTGGCCGATGATTTCATACACTCCCGCCGGGCAATAGCGCTGCTCCGGCGCATCGTACTTGGCCAGATTCAGCGTGATCGGCAGCGCCTTGTCACGTAGCTGCAGATGCACCGGCTGATCTTCATTGTGATTGGTATTGGAGATAAATACCGATGAGAGCCGGTCAAAAGTCAACACACCATCCGGCTTAGGGTAGTGGATGGGCGTGCACTCTGCGGCTGGTTTCAGCATTTGATGGTCGGCATGGCGATGGTGCAAAGTCCACGGTGCTTTGCCGCGCAATAAATAGGTATCCAGCACCGAATAAAGCATGCCCGGCCACAAACCCCAACGGAAGGCTGGGCGAATATTGCGCGCACGCTGCAATTCGTCACATAACCAGCTTTGCTCCACCAAGCGGCGATAGCTTTTCGCCTCATTAGCTGGCTGTTCTTGCGTCAATAGCTCAAAAATCGCTTCGGCTGCCAGCATCGCCGATTTCATTGCAGTATGCGTTCCTTTGATTTTCGGTACATTCAGAAAACCAGCACTATCCCCCACCAGCAAACCACCAGGAAAGGTCAGGCGCGGCAGGCTCTGCCAGCCGCCTTCACTGATAGCACGTGCGCCATAAGATAAACGCTTGCCACCTGCTAGCACGTGGCGAATGGCGGGATGAGTTTTAAAGCGCTGAAACTCCTCAAACGGCGACATATACGGATTTTGATAATCCAGCCCCACAACAAAACCCACCATCACCTGCCGGTTTTCTAGGTGGTAAATAAAGGAGCCGCCATAGCTTGCCGTATCCATCGGCCAGCCCACCGTGTGCGTGACACTGCCAGGCTGATGCCTATCTGGTGCCACCTCCCACAACTCTTTAATACCGATACCGTAGGTTTGCGGATCGCTGCGCACATTGAGTTTGAAACGCTGCAGCAAGGTTTTGCTGAGTGAGCCGCGACAGCCTTCGGCAAAAATAGTTTGTTTTGCCCATAACTCCATGCCAGGCTGCCAGGCAGCGGTTTTTTCGCCATCCTTACCTATGCCCATATCACCGGTAGCCACGCCTTTTACCGAGCCATCGGCATGATAAAGCACCTCAGCAGCAGCAAAGCCGGGGTAAATCTCTACGCCCAGCTCTTCTGCCTGCGTAGCCAGCCAGCGACAGACATTGCCTAGGCTGACAATATAGTTGCCGTGATTGTGCATTTGCGGCGGTGTGGGCAACTGAATGGACTCAGTTTCAATCAGATATAAAAAGCGGTCTGTGGTGGTGGGCGTATTTAACGGTGCGCCACGTGCTTGCCAGTCTGGTATCAGCTCATTCAAGGCCCGGGGTTCAATCACCGCTCCGGAGAGAATATGCGCGCCGATTTCCGAGCCTTTCTCCAGCAAACACACACTTAATTCGCGTCCTGCTGTGGCGGCCAACTGCTTGAGGCGAATCGCGGCACTCAGCCCACCGGGGCCACCACCAACGATAACCACGTCGTATTCCATGAATTCGCGTTCCACTGGCACTCCTTAGCAAAAATGGGTTTGTCGGGGCGAATTGTCCGGTGTCAACCAAGGCGCGTCAATCAGAGTGCAGATTTATCGATAGACACGGTGAACCACGCAGGCCAGTCTATGTACAGAGACAAGAGCAATGGCTTAAAACCTGATTGAATTCGCTATATTGTACTATTTGACCCAACTCACACCCCATTCCTTGCTGCCATTGCAACGTTAGCATGCTCTCTAAACCGTCACTCTTTTATTAATACTTTGTTATCTTATATAACATGATTTTTAAATAAATATTTAATATAAAAAAATTTATTTACATAGCAAATAAGCTGTTGTACTTTTATTTGACATCCTGCCAAAGGGTGTATTTGTTAAGTGATTTTTAACTTTTACCTTGTCTTACAATCACTGGGAGATATAGTAATGGATGAAATTAAACTGACTGAAAACAACGAAAATCAAGAAACGCATGAGGCTTCTTTAGAAGATCTTGGTTTAGAGATTTTGGAAGATAATGCACCTCCGCTCGCTTTAGCGCGTCCTATACGCCATATTCGAGTTATTTCATAATTTAGTGTTAGCACTAAGGGCGGCAGCAGTCGCCCTTAACTTCATACCTCACTTCCAGCATCCACTACTGCAGTATAAAAATTTTACTGTATATCTTAATGGAGCGACTTTAAAAGTGACTAATCCTATTCTATTTTTTGATAACGATCAAAAACATATAAAACGACTGATAAAACACATAACAGATCATGAAAATTCTGTTGCAAAATTGGAATACGATCCAATTAAATTCACCTATCTCATGCAGCCTTTATTGCTTGAAACAGTTTTTAACCCATCAGTTTTTGATGATTTATTATTCTTTAATATATTCAAAAACATGTCTGTAGAACCTGAAAAAACCATTAGTACATTATTTCGAGTTTATATTGATGGCATGCTAAGCCCAAAATACGAAAGTGAAATATTATACGCCTCCCCACTTGGCACAGAATCATTCGAAAATTATGTAACTCGAGTCACAGCAGGTCACAAATTCGGCATTATTATCAATGGCGCTGAACAATGGTCTGACACTCTAGCTCGTATGGCAAAAAAAATATTTTCGCCAGTTGTCGCTTTACAAGGTTTCAATAACACAACTGTTGAAGTAACTTTGTTTATCGGCAATTATGGCTATACACCATTTGGCATTCATATTGATGACCCCTATACATCAGTTGTGCACTTTCATCTAGGTCCTACGATTAAAGAAATGACTTTATTTGAAAAGGATCAGTTTCATCGTTTAAATGGCAAATCAAAAAATTGCTTCGAACCAGAAAAATTAATTCCTTATGGGAAAACTTATTCAATAAAACCAGGAGATATATTTCTTCTCCCTCCTCATTATTATCATATTGGTAATACTAACGGTTTTTCTATAGGCATTGCTTTTGCTTTATCAAAATATCCCAAAAAAACAATGACTCAACATATTTTGCAGCATGCCATTCATAGCAGTTCATTCAATAGCTCAATTGAAGAATTAACGGATGAACTCAATAGCACCACAGACATCAGTCTACGTGAATGGTTACGTCAGGTAAATAATGAGTATGAGGCGATAGCACAAAGTCGAGCCAGTTTACGTTACTCTTACTTACGGCAAAATATAACTGAAATCATGCCGCAGACTTTATGGCAACGCGATCCTGATTTTCCATTAATACAGCGTATATGTGGCAATGATTTACTTATTTATATTCGAGGCAATCGTTTACGATTTATTAATAACAAACTTACTCTCCACTTGCTCGCGAGCATACCAGATGTACCATTCAGTATTAAGGATCTATATAGCGAACTAAAAGGCCTTATTTCGCTTGATACTATAAATCAGGTAGTACAACAATTAGCGAGCCTAGGAGGCATCTGTTTATATTGTGATAGCTCTACAGAAATTCAAAAAACATCTAATGAATTAATAACAAACTAACCAGCTCTCTTATCTGATGCTTGGAGCACTCTATGGATATAAAATCAGATTGGGCAAATCGGCTAATAATAGATTCAAAGCAGCTGACTACCACTACTTTTCTAGCCGGTGTTATGCCAGGACATATAGATGTGCTGAATAGTGTGGCAAGTATGTTTACCCGATTTTCCGCCGATGAGCTGCCTAATGTAAGGGCTTGGGTTGATGGAGGCCAACGCTATACGATCACAGATGCCTTAATAGCATTATCGCCTCAAATAAATCTGGCCTTAGATACCCGCTTAGCACAGGCAACAGCCTCACCACAATATTGTGTTACGTTCAATGGTCTGTCCTCTTGGTGCCAGCATTTCGCCTTAAATATGCAGGCAACCATGCTTACACCTCTCTTTGAAGCATTAAAAGGGGCTCCGCGCTGTGGAGTCGATTTTTACGCTTTCTTCGGCAATTATGGCTATACACCTTTTGGAGTACACGACGATCTGGATCAATCCCTATTGTGGCATTTAGGCCCCGCCCCGAAAACAGCCTATGTCTGGCCACGTCAGTTATATAGAGAACTTACTGGTGGCCTATTGGCCACTACCAATTATGAATCCTTATTACCCCATGCCCAACGCTTTGACTTAGCTCCTGGGGACCTGTTATTCATACCACAAGGTGACTTTCATATTTTAGATACTCGCGAGTTTTCCGCGACATTAGGATTAACCTTATTTCCAGATGACTCTTTATTAGAATGCTCCTCTGGCTTGCGTCTGCTACTACCCAATGAACAGGCACTAAGCACAAGAGCCTCCACACCTGTGACACTCAATGAGTTAGTTGAACTTCGTCGGCTTGCATTACAAAGCAATGGATTTGTTATCACCCCACCGCAGCGATCCACCTTACCTCAGATATCGACAGATTTCGCGACACTACATCGTTCAATGATATGTAGTTATCGCTGCTGGCCATTGCGTCAGTTACAACTTGTCGAACACAGTGCTCTACTAGTTAGACATCGTATTATTTGGGGACGCTCATCAACCCTGTTCGCTGAGCTATGTGAATTGTTTAGCAAAAATCAGCCTATTCCGTACAAGGAGCTTGAGCACCACTTTGCTAACCGGGTACAAGCAACAGCCATTGCAGAACTGATATGCAATATTGCCAAGCTAGGTGGGCTGTCAATTGAGCAAAAATAATCGTTTGCTTCAATATGCTTGGCAATATAGCACTGCCCGCTTGACTACACTTGACTTTGCCAAACCTCAGCCTATACCGCTTGCTCATCCAGGCCAACAGGTATGGCCCTACCTTTGGGCAGCGGTGATCGCCAGTGCACCATGGAGCACAGCCAGCATGCTATTGGCAACATTGGTCGGTACATTTTGCAATGTTACACAATCCTATATGCTGGGCCTTATCACCGAATATGCAATGGCAGCACGAAGTGAACAGGTAACCGAGCTACTGCTAGTGCTGATGACTCTTTGGCTAACGGCTCCGCTACTACAAACCCTACAGAGTTTGGCCCGACTGTATTCGAGTCAGAATCTACGTATCGCCGTCACAGATCACCTAAGCACTCGTCTTATGTATGCACATACACCAGATATCGCTAACAATGCGGTGGGCAATCTGGTAGAGCGTATTGAGCTTGCCTCTACCAGCCTGCCCGCAGTGGTGGAAACTCTCAGTAATACCGTGGTGAAACTGCTCGCTGTTGCCGTCCTAACAAGCATCATGTTGCTGAGTGTGTCATCGCAGCTGGCGTTGCTATCTGCCACCTGGATGCTTTCCGCAATACTCCTCTCCAGCTATCTTGCTTATTCCGGCATGAATATTGTTGAAGATGCAAGCGATGCTCATGCCAAAGCCATTGCCGGACTGGCAGAAATTGTTACCAATATCCCCATAATCCGTAGCTTTAGTGCCCAGCAACTAGAACGCAGAAGGTTTGGTCAAGCGTTGCAGAAAGATCTGTTGGCTTGTCGTCAAGTACGTAGCTATTGGGTCTTTGTATTAATCATTGAGACTATCTATAAGTGTTTATTTGGTATTTCTATTATTCTTTATGCTCTTCAGCAATACAGTTCAGGTTCCCTTGCTCTGTATCAACTGATCACCGTTTGCTCTTTGATTATTGCGCTATCGTGGCATTTTGAGTCGGTGGCATTTCACTTTGTCGATTTATTTGATGCCTTGGGAGTCTTGCGTGCAAGCCTACGCGAACTATCAACAATTCATATTGACCTGCCTACGCATCCTGAGCCAATCACCCTCCCTGCACCGGGGAAAATTGGTTTCCGTCATGTCAATGCTTATTACCAGACTACACCCGTACTGTTTGACATCAATCTTGATATCTGGCCAGGCAGTAAAGTGGGTATCGTCGGCCCTTCGGGATCAGGTAAATCAAGCCTGCTAGCTTTGTTGCGTGGAGAGTTGCTGGCTAGCAGTGGAACTATCGAGTTACATGGTTTACCCATGGAGCAACTCTCACCAGAGACCCTAGCCACTTCATCAAGTGAAGCGATACAGAATGCCTTATTGTTCAACCGCAGCATTATGGAAAATCTTGTCTATGGTCAGCACGATGCTAACGAGCAGCAGATAGGGCAAGCACTGGATCATGCCCAGGCACAGGTTCTGATACAACAGCTGCCCAAAGGCTTGCTCACTGAAATAGGCGAACGTGGGGCCACACTTTCCACTGGTGAACGGCAACGTCTGAATATCGCTCGTGCTTTACTCAAAAAAGCTCCTCTGTTAATTTTTGACGAGGCCACTTCCTCTGTTGACACCATCTCTGAATCCAGTATTTTGCAACACCTCATTAGCCTTGCTGAATGCACGGTGATTGTAGTTACTCATCGGGTATCCACATTAAATGGATTTGATATGGTAGTAGTTATGGAAAAAGGTCGCATTGTTGATATTGGACGTCCGGAAGAGTTAAGCATGCACAACTCACTGTTTCAGCAGTTACAAAGGAATGATCAGCAGGAAAGATTTGTCAACAGCATCACATAAATCAATTTCATTGTTAAGGAACGGCCAATGCCATCGGCTACTTTTCCAAACCAGCCAATGCTGTTAAGCAATGCTGCACATAATTGGCCAGCTCTTCAACGCTGGAGTTGGGATTTCTTTGCACAAATGTCAAATGTTACTGTTGAAGTGACTGATTCAGCGGGTGAATCATCAGAAGTCATTCAAATGGATGATTACATACAGCACTTGCTGATAGAAAACTCACCCGTTTGCCAACCATATGCCAGCGGCTGGAGATTTTTTGAATCTTTTCCAGACATGCTTGCAGATTTCCAAGAGCCAACAGCGGCCTTAAACGATGCATTGCAACTAATTCCTTCGCACCTACTTAAACCCTTACTTTGGTTATTTATAGGTCCAGATCAATCAGGTACTCAGTTACATTATGACACTCTTTTAACACATGCATGGCTGGCTGTTATCAGAGGCTGTAAACGTGTAGCGCTGCACCCGCCAGCAATAGTTGGCACGGATTACCAATGGCAGCGCGAGCAGGCCAAGCAAGTTCTATCTTTACGACAAATTCAGGATCAATGGCAATTTTATGAAATTCAAGTGGGCGATTTATTATTGATTCCCAGTGCTTGGTGGCATGAAGTCATCAACATAGGCCCCACCATTGGACTTACCCGTAATTTTGCCACTCCGGACATATTGCCCCAGGTTATGGAAATGATACGCCTTGAAAGACATGAGCACCTATTGCCCTGGCTTATAACTTAAGTGGATAGTACAGATGGAACACTCTAACTTGACACAGCTATATAGCTTGCACCCGCATTTACGCTATATGCCAACCCAAGATCAGCGGCTAGAAATCAGTTTGCCATTCGGTAAAAAACGGCTACGGGCAAAGTCACATCTTGTCACTAAACTACAATCGCTAAAAAGCCGGGCACCTCAGACAGGGGAAGCATTGGTAGCCTATTTAGGGGCTGCAGTATTTGAGGCTTTGATTAAGTATTTCTTTCTGCTGCCAACACAAGCATTTGATGCTTTGAGCGGTGGGATTTGCCTACCCGCTATGCAAGCCGCAGGCCAGGCTATTACAGCTTATGATTTAGACACGCTAGTTGAACACGATGCGGTGCTACTACATACGCCAATTAGCACCACGATAAATAACAATATTTCTGTAGCTAATGGCGGTCGGTGGGTACGCGCACAATTGCGACAAATGCTACACCACCCCTTGGGTGATAGTGCTTTGCCAGGTGATTTACTGGATCTGGACTTTGCTGATTACTTAGCTTCCCAACAATTAAGATTATATGACTTAGGTGATGTCAGTTTTCAGCCGACAACAGACAATGCCAGCCATATTGGCGAACGCACAACCTATCTCTGTCAAAGAATAGTAGCTCAAGGTGCCTATCCTCTTTTGTTAGGGGGGGATCACGCTTTAGCCTTCTATAGCATTGCTGCTTTACAGGAGCGTTATTCACGTCTCGGCGTCATTCAGTTTGATGCCCACACCGACCTCTATACGCTCGGAGCAGCCTGTGATGAGCAGCTGAATCATGCGAATGTTATGAATTGGGTGCGCAAAATGCAACATGTGCAGTCAATTTGGCAAATTGGTATCCGCGACTTATATTACCAGCCAACCGAGAATTTACAGGCAATACAAGACCCAAAAATTCAGACCCTTTCCGCTTTTGAAGCAGAAACCACGGGTTACCATCGTCTGTGGAGCAATATGGATCCGAATCTCCCCTGGTTTATCAGTTTTGATGTAGATGTCCTTGCCGGTGTTGACTGTCCAGAAACTGCCACACCAGTACTAGGAGGGCTGAGTTACTACTCGCTATTAGCATGCTTCGAACAACTTTACGCCAATTACAATGTGGTTGGGCTTGAGTTCGTTGAAATCGGAGACTCTTCACCTGGCGCTCATGGCGCTGCGGCGATCGCCGCTAGGCTAATTAGTCGCTTTTTATTTCATCGACGCGGGGCCAAAGTAGCCAGAAATACGTTGTACATCAAACCTGCTGAAGCTAATCAATGAATAATCTCATAAATCTCTTAAGGAGACTGACGTGTCAGATCTTTTTGACTTACTACAGATTATCCCGAACGCTATCAGTTCACAGGAATGCCATCAGGTGATCGAAGCAACCAAAACACGGGAACATAGCACAGAGGCATATTACGAATCATCCGCTCATGCAGCAACGGGTCAGTCGACACAGTCAACTTTCATAGCAACATCATTGAAGCCTGAGTCTACTGCTTTCAAAATAATTCACTCCAGAACAAAAAAGATATTACATCTCTGGCTAGAACACCTGGAGGTACAGAAAAAATTCAATACCAAATTACTTAGGCAATGCTTAAGATATTCGCATGATTATCGCGTACTTCGATATGATGTAGGGGCCAAAATACACCCACATACTGACTGGGATGTTTTTACATTAGCTAGCTGCACATTGGCACTGAATGACGATTATCAGGGAGGAGAGTTTGTATTCTTCAACGGAGAACGCCGCCTAAAACTAGCCAAAGGACAAGCATTAATCTGGCCTGCCGATTGTTTCTGGGTACACGAGATCACGCCAGTCACCTCTGGTGTCCGCTACAGTGTTAATAGCTTTATCACCTCTATCCCAGAGTCACTCAAGCAACAAGTAGTAGAGCAGCTAAATAGCTTACCGAATAGCCATTGGCAATCTCCCTATCGACATCAAATAGAATAATCTGGGATGCTATTGCCTATATTCGCGTATAAAGCACGAGGGAATTATTGAGGGCAATATATCCACAATAAGCCAATGAATAAATATCCAATGCTATATTGATGGGCGACTACAACTCGTATTGGCCTCGGCAGCTATCCCACTAAAAAACAGCCGACGAAAACGTCGGCTGCGATCAAAACCACTAAACTTTATCAGCGCTTAAGAGTGTATATAACTGACCAAGTGATTAATCGTTTGTTTCTGCTCTTCTATCGTGGCGTACACCAAGTCACCAATCGACAGAATACCTTGCACCATTTGATCTTCCAGTACCGGCAAGTGACGGATACGCCGTTCTGTCATCAGGCTCATACACTCTTCCAGCGTCTGCAATGGCGTCACGTAAACCACCTTGCTGGTCATTACCTCGCGTACTTGGGTACCGGCCGAGGTACGGCCTTTGAGAACCACGCGCCGCGCATAATCCCGCTCGGAAAACACGCCGACAATATCGCCTGAGTCCATCACCAAAACCGCGCCCACATCGTTAGCGGCCATCACCTCCAAAGCCTGCAACACCGTATTATCGGGCGTAATGAATACCAGAGCACGGTTAGGTTTCTTATCTAATAGCTGTCGTACGGTTTGCATAACTCTCCCCCATTCATTCAGTAGAAACAACTGTAGCGCTAAGCGGCCCTGTGGCGAAACAGGCCTTTATACCAGCACTATAGATCAGCCATGCACAACACTCCATTGCCAACAAGCTATGTGTTTACGACAATATCATGGTACCAACACCAGCATCCGTCAAGATTTCCAGCAGCAAAGCATGGGGTACTCGGCCATCAATGATGTGTACTGAATTGACACCGTTTCTAGCCGCCTCCAAGGCGGAGTTGATTTTGGGCAGCATGCCACCATGGATGGTGCCATCGGCAAATAAAGCTTCCACTTTCTGGGTCGTCAAGCCGGTCAGCAGGCGGCCTTCTTTGTCCAGCACCCCAGCGGTATTGGTCATCATCACCAGTTTTTCGGCACCTAGTGTTTCCGCCAGTTTGCCCGCCACCAGATCGGCATTGATATTATAGGCTTCGCCATTTTTACCTACGCCGATGGGGGCCACCACCGGAATGAAGTCCTGCTTGTCTAGCAATGACACCAGCGCCGGATCGATGCTGTCGATTTCGCCTACCTGACCAATATCGATTTCCTGTTCGGTTTCTGATTTCAGATACAGCTTGCTGGCACGGATAAAATGACCATCTTTGCCGGTCAAGCCAACGGCCTTGCCACCATGCTGATTAATCAGCGAGACAATTTCCTTGTTGACCGCCCCGCCCAACACCATTTCCACCAAGTCCATCGTGTCGGCATCGGTCACCCGCATACCCTGGATAAACTCACCCTGCTTGCCCACCCGCGCCAATAGTTCGTTAATCTGCGGCCCACCACCATGCACCACAACCGGATTGATGCCCACCAACTTCAACAACACCACGTCCTTAGCAAACTCTTCCTTCAGCAATGCGTCAGTCATCGCATTGCCACCATATTTGATCACGATAGTTTTACCCGCAAAACGACGGATATAAGGTAAGGCTTCGGCCAGGATAGACGCTTTTTCTGCCACTTCTGTCAGCACAATATTCTCCAGCATTTGTAAGATAGCATCACACAAGGTGAAGCCGAATGGTCTTAGTGAACGAGGATAAAACTCGGCTACGAAGCATAACCGAAATACGGATTTACCGAACAGTACCTTTCCTTGCCAGCAACCGTACGGCATTACTCGGGTACGGAAGTACTAGCCCGACACCCCGTGCTAGGCTACCATTCGGTATAACGCCAAGACAAACGCATGTAATAAGAGGCCATGGCTGAAGATTCCGACCTAGAACGTACAGAAGCGGCCACCGGTAAACGACTGGATCAGGCACGGCAAGATGGTAATGTGCCGCGCTCGCGTGAGCTATCCACGTTTGCCATCACCATGGCTGGCGTGAGTTTGCTGATGACTCTGGGCGGCAATATCGCCAATCACCTCGCCGCCACCATGCGTCAATTGCTCACTTTTGATCAGAGCACGCTGAAATCGCCCGACCCCGCCATTTTGCGTTTCAAGGAAACAATGGCGGCTACCTTGTGGCAGTTAGCACCATTTTTTGGCGCCTTGGCGCTGATTGCGCTGGCCGTTCCGCTGTTGATAGGCGGCTGGAACCTCACGTTCAAAGCGATAGAACCCAAATTCAGCAAACTGAACCCCTTATCCGGCATCAAGCGGCTGTTTTCGGTCAATTCGGCAGTTGAGGCAATCAAGGCCATTTTTAAAAGCATGCTGATTGGCGGTATTGCCACTTGGTATATCTGGTTAGAGCGCGAAGAGATTATCGGGCTGATTGCGATGCCGCTGATTGCCGGTATCGGCAAGATGACCGATTTGATCATTACCACTTTTTTTGTTGTCACCTCGGCCATGCTGCTGCTGGTGGTGATTGATGTGCCTTATCAGCTATGGAGCTATCACAAAAAACTGCGTATGACCAAGGAAGAAGTCAAACAGGAATACAAAGAATCGGATGGTTCCCCCGAGGTGAAAGGACGCATCCGCCAACTGCAGCGGGAAGCCGCGCGTAAACGCATGATGCAGGAAATTCCCAGTGCTAATGTCATCGTCACCAACCCGACTCATTACGCGGTAGCACTCAAATACGAAGCCGGCATGGGCGCGCCACAAATCGTCGCCAAGGGCTCACTCAAACTGGCACAGAAAATCGTTGAAAGCGGCAGCGAGCATCGAATTCCGGTAATGCGCTCACCCAGTTTTGCCCGCGCCTTATATTTTCATGCTGAGTTGGGAGAGGATATTCCAGCACCCCTTTATGCCGCTGCCGCGCAGATTCTGGCCTATATTTTCCAGTTGCAAAGCTACGAAGCCAATGGTGGACTAGCCCCCACCTTCCCCGACCAATTAGAGGTTCCAGCGGAACTTGACCCCTATAGCAAGCGTCAACAGGCTAGAAATTTAGCGGGTATGCGCGAGGAGGTATCATGAACATGACTCAGCAACCAAGCAAACCATCGCACCCATCTTTACGACCCCACGATTGCGCACTGCGCAGCCATTACCCGCTTTAGCGCACATGGATTTTATCCTCAATTTATTAAAACGCTTCAAACTGGCACAACTGGCCGGACCGGTACTGATTATTCTGATTCTGGCGATGATGGTCTTGCCATTGCCGCCGGTATTGCTGGACATCTTTTTCACATTCAATATCGCCGTCTCTGTCATTGTGCTGCTGGTGGGGATAAATGTGCGCAAGCCGCTGGATTTTTCGGCCTTCCCTTCAGTACTGCTGGTGACGACTTTATTGCGGCTGTCGCTGAACGTCGCCTCCAGCCGGGTTATTTTGCTGGAAGGTCACTCCGGGCCGGATGCAGCCGGCAAGGTGATCGAATCATTTGCGCACTTCCTGATTGGCGACAATGTCGCCATCGGTATCGTGGTGTTTGTCATCATCACCATTATCAATTTTGTTGTAATTACCAAAGGTGCGGGCCGTATCGCCGAGGTGAGCGCCCGCTTCACGCTGGATGCCATGCCGGGCAAGCAGATGGCGATTGATGCCGACCTCAATGCTGGCCTGATTGGCGAAGATGAGGCTCGTACCCGCCGTTCAACCATTGCCGAAGAAGCAAACTTCTTCGGCGCGATGGATGGTGCTTCCAAGTTTGTGCGTGGCGATGCAATGGCTGGCGTGATGATCATTGTGATCAATATCGTTGGTGGCTTGATAGTAGGCATGTTGCAACATGATCTGCCTGCTGGCACCGCCGCCAAGACCTACACGCTGCTGACGATTGGCGATGGCCTGGTCGCCCAGATTCCGGCCCTGATCATCTCCACCGCCGCCGGTATTGTGGTGTCGCGAGTGGGCACCGACAAGGATATGTCGGAGCAGTTCATCGGTCAGTTGTTCAGCAACCAGCAGGTGCTCTACATCACCGCTGCGGTGATTGGTATGATTGGCTTGATCCCCAGCATGCCGCACTTTTCCTTTCTGCTGATTGCCAGCGCTTTGGCTGGCCTGGGACGCATGCTGGAGCGACGAGCCAAAGCGCTGGCACGGCAAACTCAGCAACAGGAACAGACTGCCCCCCCGGCAGAGCCGACCAGCAGCGAGGTCAGTTGGGACGATGTACAGCGTGTTGATCAATTGGGCATGGAAGTGGGCTACCGGCTGATTCCGCTGGTGGATCGCACTCAGGATGGCGAATTGTTGCGGCGTATTCGCGGCATCCGCAAGAAAATCGCACAGGAATTGGGCTTTTTGGTGCCACCGGTTCATATTCGCGATAATTTGGAAATCAAACCCAATGCCTACCGCATCTTGCTCAAGGGTGTCGAGTTGGGCAATGGCGAGGCTTTTATCGGTCAATATCTGGCCATCAACCCCGGTCGAGTGGATCGCGAGCTGCTTGGTGGCACACCCACTACCGATCCCGCCTTCGGTCTGCCCGCCGTCTGGATAGAAGCTGGCCGGCGCGAAGAAGCGCAAAGTCTGGGCTACACCGTAGTAGACTCCAGCACGGTGGTCGCCACGCATATTTCCAATCTGCTGCAAACCCATGCTGCAGAACTACTGGGCCGCGAAGAAGTACAGGCGCTGATCGATCACCAGGCTAAGGAATCGCCTAAACTGATTGAAGACCTAGTACCCAAGGTGGTGTCCATTGGCGTACTGCAAAAAGTCTTACAGCAGTTATTAAGCGAAGGCATTCATATTCGCGATTTTCGTACCATCATCGAAACCCTGGCCGATCATATTGCGGTTACTCAGGATGTAGACGAATTAACCAATATTGTACGTACCGCCTTATCCCGCGTTATCGTGCAGCAGCTATTCCCGGGTGAGCAGGAGCTGGCACTGATGACGCTGGAACCGGGGCTGGAAAACGTCTTAATGCAGGCCGTGCAGTCCAAGGCGGGCGGCGGCCTGGAGCCGGGTTTGGCAGAGAATCTACTGGCCAGTGCCGCGCAGCAAACCGAGCAGGTAGAAGTGCAAGGCTACAATCCGGTGCTGCTTACTGCTCCGGGTTTGCGCCCCCTGCTGGCCCGTTTTTTACGCCGGGCACTGCCACAAGTACGGGTTATTTCACATAATGAGATACCAGACAATAAATCCATTCGTATAATTGCAGTAATTGGTGGTAGCAAGGGCTAAGCAAATATCATGGTGGTAAAAAAGTTTTTTGGCAAAACCACACGCGACGCACTGCGCCAAGTTCGGGAAGAACTGGGTGCGGACGCGCTGATTTTGTCTAATCGCCCGACAATGGGCGGGGGTGTGGAGATTATGGCGGTAGCCGATGCTGACGTGGCTAATCTAGCCAGCACGCTGTCGCCCTCTTCCAGCAAGCACCCGCCACGTCACGCTCCACCGGTCAACCGCCTGAGCCAAGGCGGTAGCGCGGTTAACCGCGCCATTGCCCGAACTTATGCGATGCCGGTAGAGCCCCTGGAAAACCCGACACCACCGAGGCTGGACAGCCCACCGCCACGCCAGCGTATTGAGCCGGTACTCACCCCCAAAGCTAATAAACCTTTGCCGCAGCGTCCGCCGCTAAGCGCCAGCCACACCCAAGCGACCAGTAAGCCAGCATCGCCGGTCGCGCAACCCAAACTGCCACAGGCCAACGATAGCCCGGAACTGATGGCCGATGAGCTTAAGCACATCAGCGATGAAATCAAAATGCTACGCAGTCTACTGCAAAGTCAGCTGGCCAACTTTGCCTGGTCAGACATGGAGGATAAAGCCCCCAATCGTATCGAGTTATTCAAGCATCTGCTGGCCATGGGCTTCTCCGCGCACCTGATTCGGCAACTGATCGACAAAATGCCGCTGCAGTATGAGGGCGAAATTGCGGTTAAATGGGCTCGCTCGGCACTGATGCACAATCTGAAGTGCGTCGACTCCGACCAGGAAATCATGGATCGCGGTGGCATCTTCGCCCTAGTTGGCCCAACCGGGGTCGGTAAAACCACCACCGTGGCCAAGTTGGCCGCGCGCGCCACCATGCGTTTCGGGGCGCAACATGTCGCGCTGATTACCACCGATAGCTATCGGATTGGCGCGCAAGATCAATTGCGCATTTATGGCAAGATTCTGGGTATCTCGGTCTTTTCCATTCAAAACGAAGGCGATCTGCAACTCACACTGGCCGATCTGGCCAATCGCCATATTGTTTTCATCGACACGGTGGGCATGGGTCAACGAGATGCGCGGGTGCTTACCCAAATGGAAATGTTCCGCACCGCCGGTAGGCCAATCGAACGTCTGCTACTACTGGCGGCTAATACTGATGGTCAAACCCTAGAGGATGTGGTGCGCCGCTATCGCGGAGACAATCTGGCTGGCTGCGTACTCTCCAAGGTGGATGAGTCAGTCACCATGGGGCCTAGCCTAGACATCATCATCCGCAATCGTCTGCGCCTGTTTTACATCACCAATGGCCAGCGCGTGCCGGAAGATCTGCATCTGGGTAACGCAGCCTTTCTGGTTGATCGAGCTTTGCGCAAGCTTCAGCCTGACTCCCCCTTCAATCTCACTGCCGACGAGCTGCCGATCATGAATGCGGCGCAAGCCGGTTGGTTATAAACAGCATGATGCCCGACCAAGCTGCCAGCCTGCGCTCACTGCATATGCAGCAACAGCGCGCCCCGAGTTTTGCCTTCCTCGGCTCGGAACATGCCGGCAGCAGCACGCTGGTGAGCGAACTGGCACTGGGCTTGGTATATGCCGGCGAGCTGCCGCTGGTGGTGGACTGTACCCCAGGGCAGGTGCAATCACGCCGCTTGGGGGTACCCACTACCGCCACCCTGGAAAGCCAGATTCTCAGCAGCGGCAACCTGGATGACATGATGGCCCTATCGCGCCACGGCGTGCGACTGATCAACCTTTATGCCGCACCGGCACAGCGGGCGGTGTTCTCCACCCAGTTATGGCTGCGTCTGGGCAGCGAGTTTGGCGCAATAGAACGAGATAGCTCTTTGCTGCTGATTGATGCCCCCAGCCCGCAGTACGATCCCATTCCTGCCAGCGTGGCGGATAACCTGATCTTGGTACTCAGTCCAGCAGCAGAATCTTTAACCACCGCCTACGCTAATATAAAAAGGCTATCTGGCCATTATGGCCGCCAGCGTTTTAATGTTTTGATTAACCGTGCCCGCCATCTGGAAGAAGCGCGCGAGTTGTTCACCCGTCTGTCCGTCGTGGCCGGCGAGTTTCTCTCCGTGTCACTGCGTTGGGTGGGCTTTGTACCAATGGACAATACCGTGCGTCGTAGCCAAACCCTGCATCGCCCTTTGATGGAAGCCTTCCCGCAAAGTGAAGCTGCTATGGCCTTCTCTCAATTGGCCGCCGTCTTGCCACAATGGGACTCACTGGAAACACCGCGCAATGAAACCGGTTTTATGGATTTGCTGATTGCCGCCTCTCGCGACTGGGCCGAAATAGCTGGAGCCAAACCATGACGCCACCGCTCTCGTCACGACGCGGCGGCTACGAAAGTCTGCCCGCAGCCGATATTGATGTGGCCGCCTATGCTCCGCTGGTGAAAAAACTGGCCAGCATGCTGATGGCACGTCTGCCGCCTTCGGTAGACATCAACGATATGATTCAGGTAGGCGTTATCGGCCTGATCGAAGCCGCTCGCCAGTTTGAACCCGCCCAAGGCGTGCAGTTCGAGACCTTTGCCAGCCAGCGCATTCGTGGTGCCATGCTGGACGAGTTGCGTCGCAGCGACTGGATGCCGCGCCAGGCACGCAGCCACTCCCGCAAAATCGAAGAAGCCATTCATCAACTGGAACATCAACTGGGCCGACCTGTCCTGGAATCGGAAATTGCCGAGCACATGAGCCTGTCACTCGAAGACTATCAGTCCATGTTAAGTGAATGCCGAGGTACCAGCCTGCTGCATTTTGAAGACTTTGTCGGCGACGATGGTGATGGTCTGGATGCGGTCACCAATATCCAAGACGAAGGCTCACCTGACCCATTCGGCACCTTGGCAGATGGTGATTTTCGCCAGGATCTGATTCAGGCGATCGGCTTGCTGCCGGAGCGTGATCAATTGGTCATGTCCTTGTATTACGAACAGGAACTCAATCTGAAGGAAATTGGTGCGGTGCTCGGCGTCTCCGAATCCCGCGTCAGCCAACTGCATAGCCAGGCCATTGTCCGCCTGCGCACAAAAATCAAGGACTGGCTGTGAACGACAGCTGCGAGCTAACTTCTAATCAGTGGAACCGCCTGTGGATAAAATAAGCATTGCCGCCATTTGTCTGGGCTTTAGCGCCATTCTTGTCGGCCAGGCGCTGGAAGGCGGCCATATTGGCTCACTACTACAATTTACCGCCTTCATGATTGTGATGGGCGGTACCGTTAGTGCCGTCATGCTGCAAAGCACAGCCAAGCAATTCATGGCTGGCTTGCGCATGCTGAAATGGGTGTTCAGCCCCCCGGCGCTTGATCACGACAAGATGATCCGTGAAATCGTTAACTGGAGCCAAACCGCACGCCGCAGTGGCTTGTTGGCATTGGAAGGTTATGTCGGACAACAAAAAGACCTGTTCACCAAAAAAGCCTTACAAATGCTGGTGGATGGTACCGAGCCAGACACGTTGCGCGCGGTCATGGAGGTGGAAATTTCTATGTTCGAACACGCCCGCAAACAAGCCGCGCGTATCTGGGAATCCGCCGGAGGCTATGCACCGACCATGGGCATACTCGGCGCGGTACTGGGCCTGATTCATGTGATGGAAAATCTGTCCGACCCTTCCAAGCTAGGTGCCGGTATCGCTGTCGCCTTCGTCGCCACCATCTACGGTGTCGGCATCGCCAACCTGCTGTTTCTGCCAATTGCCAATAAACTTAAACACTTGGTCGCTGGCGAAGTGGCAATGAAGGAACTGGTCGTCGAAGGGCTAGTCTCTATCGCCAATGGTGAAAACCCGCGCATTATCGAAAGCCGGCTAAAAGGGTTTTTGGCTATGCACGAATAAACCTGCTTCATCTATTACCGCACCACCAAGGAATACCACACTATGCACCCGCTAAGACAAGGGGAAATCGATCTGCTTTCCTTCGTCTCCCCCGATACGCTGATTGG
The DNA here is from genome assembly GCA_020830965.2 of Neisseriaceae bacterium TC5R-5. GTDB lineage: Bacteria > Pseudomonadota > Gammaproteobacteria > Burkholderiales > Chromobacteriaceae > Chromobacterium. Next base: position 260,026 of record JACCFC020000001.1, on the reverse strand, counting down.
GGCCTTAATCTATCTTGCTCTATTCATCCTCAGCGCCTTCATACTGTCACGTGCGCTATCGCTTACCGTACGTAAGGCGATAGCGCAGCGTGATCACCTTGACCGCACCACCATCAACTTCCTGCTGCAACTGGCCACAGCGCTGATCTGGGTGCTGGCGCTGATTCTGTACGCCCACCTGATCCCCGCATTGCGGGCAATCGGCACCGCGCTACTGGCCGGTGCCAGCGTCGCCTCCGTGGTGATCGGCCTGGCGGCACAAAGCACACTGGGTAATCTGGTTGCCGGCCTTGCCATCACCATCTACCGCCCGTTCCGCCTGGGCGACACCCTACAGGTCAGCGCTCCCAACGGTACCGAGATTGGCGAGGTAAGCAGCATCTCCCTTGGCTATACCACCCTGCGCTCTTGGGATGGACGACTAGTGGTGATTCCAAACAGTGTCGCGGCCAGCCAAGTCACCATCAACCTCAATGCCAACGTTAGCCTCACGCCTTTTCCGCTGAAGATTCAAATTGGCATCAGCCGCCATGCCAATATTGACGCCGCCTGCTCGCAGGCAATGGCACTGGCTGCCGACACACTCGGACAGCAGGCCGTAGGAAGCTGCGTCCTCACCCATATCGACAGCACAATGGCGCAACTGGAGCTAAGCTTTCGGCTCAGCGCAGGTACCGACCTAGCAAGCATCCGCTCCAAGCTGCTCACTAAGCTAGTAACCGGCTTTGCCGATGACCCGGCATGGGGGCCGACACCGGGGCCGACCTTCTGCTGATAGGCTTGGGGTCATCGTCCAAGTGGCTCCGAATCGACGACTAGCGGCCAGCTAGCGGGTGCTACAGCAGATCAAAAAATAAAGATGGGATTTTGGGGGCCAGGCAATCAACTACATCAAGTGGATGAAGCAACAGGTCAAGCAGGCATATTAGAATCTAATATGATTACACCAATTAAATAGTTTCATAGTTATGAAGCTAAACCCGCCTAAATGGCGGGTTTATTGATACATCTTATCCGAGCCAAAGGTCAGCACCGGACAGGGCTCAATACAAAAAAGCAAACCGATTACAGAAAATCAGAACTCATCAAGAAGCCACGCTTTCATTTTTCATACAGACGAGCATTTATCTTCTTTTCATCCATATATTTGGCAAATTCGGATGTTGCCTTATTCACCGCCGAATTAGACATCAATTCTTGCATCGCCACTCGACCTAAAGCACCGAAAGCGGTGACTAAGGCAGATGCACCCTCCTGCTCTATTGCCGCTTGTGTCTGTGATAAACAACTCTCTGTTACTAACTTTGTCACCAAAGCCGCCATCGTTTTATCTGCATTCAGCCGTGTCTGTTGTGTCACACTAAATAAGCTCTGCATCTCCGGATGGGTCGAAATGGAGGTAATTATCCAACGAGATAAATCTTTACGATCCTTACCTGTTGTGCTGTCTTGCATACAGACTGCAAGCGCGTCTGTTGCTGTACCGGCTAGTACCAATGGAGTAGTCAACATTGAGCCAATCATGATTATTGCTAAACGCTGTCTCATTTTTCCCAGCGGATTTTGCTTAGATGAAGTCCTCACAGCACTGCCCCCACTAATAAGGTTAAATAATTAAAAGACGGTACAACAATACCAGCTGCACCGTTCCCAACATACTGCCCTAGCGCTTCAACTTCGCAAACGCCGCCGCCATCGCACTCTCTCCCGCAGGCGGAGTCGTCGCCCCACTACGCTCACGGCTGCGTTTATCCACCGGGCGCGCACCATCGTTGCGGCCACCACGGTTGATGCTACCCACTTCGTCGTCCAGGCGCATACTCAGCGCGATGCGCTTGCGCGGCACATCCACTTCCAGCACTTTAACCTTGACCACATCCCCGGCCTTGACCACCTTGCGAGGGTCATCGATGAATTTATTGGACAGCGCCGAGATATGCACCAAACCATCCTGATGCACGCCGATGTCAACAAAAGCACCAAAATTGGCTACATTGGTGACTACCCCTTCCAGCAGCATGCCCAGTTGCAGATCTTTGATATCTTCTACGCCATCTTGGAAAGTCGCCGTTTTGAATTCCGGGCGCGGGTCGCGGCCGGGTTTATCCAGTTCCTTGAGAATGTCTAGCACCGTTGGCAAGCCAAAGCGTTCATCGATATAGTCCGTCGCCTTAACACTTTTAAGAAAAGCAGAATCGCCAAGCAGGCCTTGCATTGCACGGCCGGTTTTCAGGACGATTTGTTCAACAACCGGATAGGCTTCCGGGTGTACTGCTGAAGCATCCAGCGGATTATCGCCATCACGAATGCGCAGGAAGCCAGCAGCCTGCTCAAAGGTTTTCTCGCCCAGACGCGACACTTTGAGGAGTTGTTTACGATGACGGAAAGCACCGTTCTGATCACGGTAGGCAACAATATTGCTGGCCAATGTGCTGTTAAGGCCGGAGATGCGTGCCAACAGCGGTGCGGAAGCGGTATTGACATCCACACCCACCGCATTCACGCAGTCTTCCACGACCGCATCCAGCGCCCGCGCTAGCTGGCTTTGATTAACGTCATGCTGGTATTGGCCAACACCGATGGATTTCGGGTCGATTTTGACCAGCTCGGCCAGCGGATCTTGCAAGCGACGGGCAATCGAAACCGCACCACGCAGACTGACATCCAGTTCCGGAAATTCTTTCGCTGCCAGTTCTGAGGCGGAATAAACCGAGGCACCAGCTTCGGAAACCACAATCTTGGTCATAGCAAGTTGCGGATGAGCGGCAATTAGTTCTTGCGCCAGTTTGTCGGTTTCGCGGCTGGCGGTGCCATTACCGATGGCAATCAGGTCAACGTGGTGTTTGGCGCATAGCGTGGCCAAGATCGCCAGCGAGCGTTCCCAGTCGCGGCGCGGTTCATGCGGGTAGATAGTGGCCGTCTCCAACAGTTTGCCGGTGCCATCTACTACCGCTACTTTACAGCCAGTGCGCAAGCCGGGGTCGAGTCCCAGTGTGGCGCGCTGACCGGCTGGCGCGGCGAGCAGCAGATCGTGCAGATTGTCGGCAAATACTTTGATGGCTTCCGCATCAGCGGCTTCTTTTAGCCGGGACACCAGTTCCAGCTCTAACGATAAAAATATCTTGGCACGCCAGCACAAACGCACGCTGTCCAGCAGCCATTTGTCAGCGGCACGGCCAGCATCTCGAATCGTAAAACACTGCGCAATAGCTTGTTCATAGGCAGAACGTTCCGTTATCGGGGTGTCGTCCGGCTGGTATTTGAGCGCAACATGAAGCACACCTTCATTGCGGCCACGCAATAGCGCCAGGGCGCGATGCGAAGGTGTAAGGCGAATCGCCTCTCGGTGTTGGAAGTAGTCAGCAAATTTAGCGCCTTCGTTTTCTTTACCCACCACCACGCTGGCAACCAGTTCGCCTTCCTGCCATAGTTTTTCGCGCAGTTGGCCCAATAGTTCGGCATCTTCGGCAAAGCGTTCTATCAGAATAGCGCGGGCACCATCCAACGCGGCTTTGCTATCAGCCACGCCGGCTTCAATATTGAGGTAGGCGGCAGCAGCTTGCTCTGGCTGCTGGCTGGGATCAGCCAGCAGGCTATCGGCCAGGGGCGCCAACCCGGCTTCGCGGGCAATTTGTGCCTTGGTGCGGCGCTTGGGTTTATAGGGTAGGTAAAGGTCTTCGAGGGTTGTTTTATTATCGGCCGCATAGATAGCCGCTTGCAGTTCGGGAGTGAGTTTCTCCTGCTCTCGAATGGTAGCGAGGATGCTGTCACGGCGTTCGTCCAGTTCACGCAGATAAACCAGGCGTTCGGCCAGCATGCGTAATTGGGTATCATCCAGACCGCCAGTCACTTCTTTACGATAGCGGGCAATAAACGGTACGGTGGCACCACCGTCAATCAAATCTATGGTGGCTATCACCTGAGTTTCACGCACGGCCAGTTCGGCCGCCAAACGGCTAGCAAGGCTTTTCAACATCGTGGTGTCATCTTTCGAGTCGAACAAAGGGCGCTACTCTAGCGCCCTTTTGTGGAAATTCAAACGGCCAGCGGTTTAGCCAGCCAGGCTTGGGCTTCTTCCAATGTGCCAAAGTATTGGCAGTGGGTATTGCTGAGTAGGCCAGCAATATGAGCCGCCAGTTTGATCCAGACATCGCTGACCACCAAAGCCACCCTGCCGACATCTTTTTCATGTGCGCGCATGAAGCGAATTTCTTCCAGCGCCATATCCAGGGTGAAGTCTTTCAGCTCGGCCATATCCAGCAATAAATCCGGTTTGCTCTGTTCCGCCTGGCGCTTGATTAGCGCCTGTTCCAATAATTTGAAATCGGCCAAGGTGAATTCATTAAACAGCGCCACATCCAAACCATAGTTTTGTTCGCGTATTGAGATCATGTCTTGCCTTACTCCTTGAGTGATTGAAAATAATCGTCGCAATTTAGCGCCTACTGGCCAGCATACCACTGAGCATAATCAAGGCCATGGCCAGCATGGTGGAGAGGGCCAATGTATCCCCCCATAACCAAACGCCTAATAGTGTGGACAGTACCACGGTCAGATAAGATAAATTAGCCACCACCAGCTTACGCCCTACCTTGTACGCACGGGTCATCGCCAATTGTGCAATCGTCGCCGTAACTCCCAGCCCTAGCAGCAGCCAGCTATTGGCCCAGGTAATCGGATGCCAGCTTTCAAACAACATCAACAGCACTCCGCCTAAGGTGGACACCAGAGCAAAGTAAAATACCACCCGCCATTCCGGCTCGCCCTGACGCGACAGTTCACGCACATGCAGATAAGACCAGCCCGCCAGCAAACCAGAACCCAAGGCCATCAGCGCCGGCCACCAGTCCTTATCCGACACCGCTGGTTTAAGTAATAACACCACACCGATAAAACCCAGAACCAAGCCCACCACGGCTTGCTGCGGCACTCTTTCTCGCAGTAGTAATAAAGAAAGCAATGCTAAAAACATTGGCGAGGTGTAGTTGAAGGTGACGGCAGTAGCCAGTGGCAGATGGACGATTGCGTAGAAATATAACAATAGCGAGCAGTAACCCAATAGGCCACGCTGGATATGCCGTCCTAATAGCGGCGTCACAAAAGGCTCACCACGCCAGCACGCCGCCCCACCCAGCGCAATCACACCCATCAGCGTGCGCCAGAATACCAATTCCGTCGTAGAGAAATGGGCCGAACCCAATTTGACGAAGACACCCATCAGCGCAAAAAACAGCGAGGCGATGATGATCCAACCGGACCCTAAGCGAAAATTCCGCCATCTGTATTGCACAACATACCCTTCATAATCAGGAGACAAGGCCGGTCAAAGGACAAAGCGTCAACGACCACACCGCAGAATCTCCAAATCAAGTAACTGATTTAAAAAATTATTCCTGCATTTTTAAGATGATGAAAGACTTTGCCAAAGAAGGGGGCTTTCCCATTACCCTTATTCTCTCGCCAGCGCATCAATCGGATTCAGTCGTGCCGCATTGCGTGCGGGCAGATAACCAAACAACACCCCAATCAAGGATGAGCATAAAAAGGCGAGCAGGATGGCCGTCAGCGACAACTGCATCTGCCATTTCTGCACAAACAGTGAGAACAGCACACTAATAGCATAGGACAGCAGCACACCAATCAGACCGCCCACTAGACACACCAGCACAGCTTCGGTGAGGAACTGTTGCAATACATCACTTTGCCGTGCGCCTACTGCCATGCGGATACCAATTTCACGCGTACGCTCAGTCACCGACACCAGCATGATGTTCATCACGCCGATTCCCCCAACCACCAGTGAAATGACGGCGATCAAAGTAAGGAGCAGGGTAAGCGTACGACTGGTGTTTTCTACCGTTTTCAGAATTTCATCGATATTGTGGGTAAAGAAGTCTTTTTGGCCGTGTCGTTGCTGTAATAATTGCGTCAGCGCTTGTTCTGCCAAAGCAGTGGGCTGGCCTTCGCGCACCCGCACAACTAGGCTGTCAAAATAGGAGCGTCCAAACAAACGGCTCCCCGCTGTCGTGTAAGGCAGCCACATTTGCAGCGAGCTGCTGTTGCCAAAACCGCCTTCTTTCACCTCTATCACACCAATCACCATCGCCGGTACCGTGCCAATCAGGATGACCTTGCCAATCGCTGCGCCATCGGCAAACAATTTACGCCTAGTATTCTGATCAATAAGCACGACTTGCTCTTGCTGGCGGATATGATCGGCACTAAAACCAGTCCCTTCTATCAAATTTTTACCACGCACCTGAACAAAACTTTCCCCTACGCCACTGACGGTGGCATTGGTATCGATATTGCGATAACGAATACGCAACGTGGTATTGGTTTCTGGTGTGAGGCTATCAACATAGGATTCTTCGGCCAGTGCCTTCAGGTCGCCAGCCACCAGCGTACGGATACTACTCGCCTTGTCATCACTCCAATCTTTGCCGCGATATACCGTAATAGTATTGGTGCCAATAGAGCGAATGTCGTTAAGTACATAATTACGCGCCCCTTCGCCAATGGCGATGATGGAGACCACCGAAGTAATACCGATAATGATGCCAAGCATGGTCAGCAAGGTGCGCAGGCGGTTGGACAGCATGGCCAGCAAAGCCATTTTGAATGCTTCCATAAAACGCGCCCAGGTGGCCACACCAGAACGCCTGACTGCTGGAGGCTCCTGATAGGTCGGCAATACCGCGGCTGAAGTTGTTTGATGGTCGTGCAAAATGGCGCCGTCACGAATTTCGATCACCCGCTCCGTCTGAGCAGCAATCGCCGGGTCATGAGTAACAATAATGATGGTATGGCCGGCAGCATGCAGTTCTTTGAGAATACGCATCACCTCGGCACCACTGTGACTGTCGAGTGCGCCGGTCGGTTCATCGGCCAGGATAATAGCACCGCCATTCATCAAGGCACGGGCTATCGAAACCCTTTGCTGCTGACCACCGGATAATTGACTGGGACGAAATAGCTCCTTGCCTGCCAAACCTAAGCGCGCTAGCAAATAGCTGGCACGCTCTCGTCGTTCTCCCAATGGCATACCGGCATAAACAGCCGGCATAGCAACATTATCCAAAGCGCTAAGATGCGGTAATAGGTGATAACGCTGAAAGATGAAACCAAAGTGCTCACGTCGCAAGGTGGCGAGTTCATCCTTACTCAAATGGCTGACCTCGCGCCCAGCAACACGATAGTTGCCTTGCGATGCCTGATCCAGCGCTCCCAAGATATTCATCAAGGTAGACTTGCCAGAGCCGGAAGCCCCCATAATCGCCAACATCTCTCCTGCGCGTATCTGCAGGGACACACTGGTCAACACCGCCACTTCTTCGTCGCCTGACGGAAAACGTCGCCAGACATCGTTAAGCTCTAGCAGGAATTCGCTCATGGTGCCATTACCACCCCAACCGACTCCGCGGGATTAGTCAGAGCACTGCTGGTGACCACTTTTTCACCCGGCTTTAAACCGACCAGCACCTGCGCTCGGGTAGTGGTTTTTAAACCGACACGTATTGTCCGCGAACTAAGCTTGCCATCAGCAGCCTGAACCTGAACGGTATAACGACCATCTTTACCTGGTACGCCCAAGGCGGCCAGCGGAATACTCAGGGCCTGCTTGACTTGCGCCAGCACAATCCCAACTTCGGCAGTCATCTCCACCCGTAACAGGCCTTCCGGGTTCGGCACATCAAACAAAGCCTTATAGAACACAGCGCCATTGATTTTTTCAGGAGTAGGCAAGATGGTACGTAGTTTGCCGCTGAAGCGTTTATCAGGGGCACCCAGCACGGTGAAATATACTGGCAGGCCTGGTTTGATACGGATAATATCCGCTTCCGACACCTGTGCTCTGATCGTCACTTGTGACAAGTCCGCCAATTTCAGAATCACCGGAGCCTGTTGTGTGGCAATCACGGTTTGTCCTTGCTGGGTAACGATTTCCAGAACTTCGCCCGCCATCGGCGCGACAATCCGGGTATAAGCTAGGGTGGTACGATTTTTATCTACTTGAAACTGACTCTGGCGTATCTGTGCCAATAGCGCCGCCAATTCGGCCTGCAGCGTTTGATAACTGGTTTCTGCGGCCAGCAACTCTTTCTGTGAGGTAGATTGCTCACGCCACATGCGCCGCTGCCGTTCTAGCTCTAAACCAGCCTGCTTCAGTTGCGCCTCTTTAGCCTGCTTTTGTGCCAGATTTCCATCCAGTGATGCCAGTGACGCCTTTAATTCGTTCTGGATTAATTCCGGATCGATCTCGGCTAACAACTGCCCCTTCGCCACCCTATCGCCAGCTTCAACGGTAATCAACTTTAATTGACCAGATGCTTGCGCGCCTACATCCACTTGCCGCAGTGCCTGTACGATACCGCTCGCTAATACGACATTTTCCAGATCGCCCTGCGTTACGAATGCCGTCAATACTTGCGGAACCGGTTTTTCACTCAACCAGGCTTTCGCTGCCCAAACTATGCCCGCAAGCAGCATAAGCAACAGTACACCATTGCGCACTGGGTGCTTTCCAAGTTTCATATTGTCTTAATTTTCCAGTTTATTGCTGTAATCAGCGGAACGGGGCATAAGCGTGAATCAAATAGATAAGCAACGCAAGTATGACGAAGCGGCTAACACTCGCGCCAGAATTTATTGAGCGGTCAGCGCATTTTATGGCGAGACGATCATCTCGATAGAATATTACCGTGTATCTGGAGCGATACTCACACGATGACCCAAGTGTTTGAGAAAATACGGAAGCTTGTGGACGGTAAGGAATAAACTCAAAGGAAAACAAAAGACTAGTAAACCCAGTAATGGGAAAAGGGGGCCGAAGCCCCCCTCTCAACCACACATCCCCGTTTGGACTTTGCCTTTTTGTATAATGGGCCCTACGACTAACACTACAGTTTACTGTTTAGCAGATAAAACTCTGATTTGCATAGTTTTATCCCACACTTACGCATTAAACCCTACTTAAATGGTAGTTTAAGCCCAAAAACTGTTCTATTTGTCAGGTGTAAGCAGATGTAACTCTGTGTAAATAAACAACTTTCATCCAGCTCAAGCACTGCCGAAATTTACCGTTACAATCGTTGCTCAACTCAAAATAAGGTCATCATGTCGACAAACAATCATAAAAATAAAAAGAAAGCCCACCCCCAACAACAGGCACGTCGTGTTCAGGAAAAACGCTGGAACCGGGCAGAACATGCTTGTTCTGTGATCATGAATACCATCAGCCAGACTGAACTGGCACCACTATGGGAACAACATGAGATCGCCAGCCAATATCTCCAAATGGCTGCGGTGTACTACAAAAAAGTCCGTAATGGCAAGGTCATCAATGCGGGCGACTTCAATTTGGCAGCCGATGTTGCCAACTGTGTCCGTAAAGCGCTACTGAGCCTGGATCTGGCCAACAGCGCGGCCAGTTCCTTACAGCTAGCCTCCTTGGAACAAGTGATGATAGAGGCCGAGAGCATCTTGGCTGATATGCAGCAGCTCAAGACGGGCGCTTAAAGCCTGGCAGTAAATTAATCACCAGCAACTCGCTTTCCTGCTGTAAACGCCACATCTCAGCATAACGCCCATTCTGCTCTATCAATTGCCGGTGGGTGCCCTGCTCCACTACCCTGCCGGCATCCATCACGACAATCTGATTCGCATCAACAATTGTGGACAAACGGTGAGCAATGATTAGCGTTGTACGATTGGCCGAGATAGTCAGCAATTCATGCTGAATCGCTTTCTCGGTTTTTGAATCCAAAGCGCTGGTCGCTTCATCAAAAATCAGAATCGGCGGATTTTTCAGCAAGGTGCGCGCAATCGCTACCCGCTGCTTTTCGCCACCAGATAGTTTCAAACCACGTTCACCGACCATGGTGTCGTAACCATCGGGCAAGCCACTAACAAAGTCGTGAATGTGCGCTGCCCGCGCCGCTTCAATCACCTGCTCATAAGTAGCCTGTGGCCGACCGTAGGCGATATTGTAATAAACAGTGTCATTGAACAGCACGGTATCCTGCGGCACGATACCGATATGGGCACGTAAGGAATCCTGGCTAAGCTGGCGAATATCATGGCCATTGATGCAGATACGCCCCCGGTTCACATCATAATGACGAAACAGCAAACGCGATAAAGTGGACTTACCCGCACCGCTAGCCCCCACCACCGCCAACATGGTTCCAGCAGGAATGACAAAACTCACGCCATGCAAAATCTTCCGCTTACTATCGTAAGCAAAGTCGACCTGCTCAAAGCTGATACTGGCCGAGCGCGTGTTCAGCACTACAGCATCGGCTGCATCGGCGACTTCCTGATTGGCACCCAATAAACCAAACATGCGCTCAATATCTGCCAAAGAATGCTTAATTTCGCGATATACAAAACCCAGAAAATTTAATGGCGCGTACAGCTGTGTAATAAAAGTGGCAACCAATACCACATCGCCTACGGTCATTTCCCCACTTACTACCCCGCGTGCTGCCAGCACCATAATCAGGGTCACACCCACGGCGATGATGACACCCTGACCCGCATTCAACATCGATAGCGAAACCTGATTTTTAATCGCCGAAGCCTCCCAGGCCATCAGATTTTTATCGTAGCGTGCCACCTCGTAGCTCTCATTATTGAAATACTTGACGGTTTCGTAATTGATCAAGGCATCAATCGCTTTGGCATTGGCCTTGGAATCCAGATCATTCATGCTGCGGCGATACACTGTACGCCACTCGGTTACCGTCAGTGTAAAAACGATATACAGGCTAATGGTGGTCAGTGTGACCACAGCAAACTCCCAGCTGTAGCGATGAAATAAAATCGCCGCCACCATCACAATTTCCAGCAAGGTCGGCAAAATATTGAACACGGTGAAATTCAGCAAGAAGCCAATACCCTTGGTGCCGCGCTCAATATCACGACTTACCCCACCGGTTTGCCGTTCCAGATGAAAACGCAAAGACAAGCGTAACAAATGCTCAAATACGCCTCGTGCAACGCTACGCACAGCCCCCTGCGTTACCCTGGCAAAAATCGCATCGCGCAGCTCACCCAAAATACTGGCCAATAACCGCGCACAACCATAGCCCACTAACGCCAGCACCGGAATGGCCAATAAGGTGGCGGGCAATGACAACTTGTCGACAATCTCTTTCAAATACAAGGGCACCACTACCGCTGCCACCTTGGCCAGAATCAGGCAGGACAATGCCAAGAACACTCGCCCTTTGAACAACCACAAATAAGGTAATAAAGTCTTGATGGTTTGCAAATCATGACGGTTGCCCGGAGCCGGGCCAGTGTGACTGAAGCGCATAAATGATGATTGCCTATTTGAGTGGTCTGCGGCACAGTAGAAACCCCCTACTTTGCCGCCAGGAAAAACCGCATGTGGATACTATTATTGGAAATTGCCTTAGTCTGTGCGCTGGCTGTTTTTATCGTGTGGTGGACTTGGCCACGCAAAAAATAAAGGCAGCCACAGACTGCCTGTTACAAGCGACCCTCAAGCGGTACTAATGGAGCACCCTTGGAGCGACTAAAGTCATTTCCGGTATGTCCACTTCAAAGCGCTCACCATCGTCTGCCAACATCTGATAACTACCCTTCATAGATCCATAAGGCGTTTTCAGATGTGTCGCGCTAGAGTACTCAAAAAACTCCCCGGGCTTAAGATGGGGTTGCTCCCCAACCACCCCCATACCCCGTACTTCCTGTACCTGCTGGTTGGCATCTATTATCAACCAGTGACGACTAACCAGCTTTGCCGACTCAGTTCCCGTATTGGTAATGCGGATATGGTAAGAAAAAACATATACATCATTCTCAATACTGGATTGCTCTTCAATATAATGTGGCTCAGCCACCACCATCACGCTATAAACTTTCTCGGCCATGCTTTTACTCTCCCAAGCCAGCTCAGGCTCTATTTAAATAAATAAGTGCACTGTTTCATTTTATCCCGCCATCACACTTTTAGCGCGCTAGAATACAGCACCTTTCTCTTTTAACCATCCCTTACAAAAACCTTATGCGCCCTTTTCGACTTGCCCCCAGCCTGCTCTCCGCCGATTTTGCCTGCCTTGGTCAGGAAGTTCGTGATGTCATTCACGCCGGAGCGGATCTGATTCACTTCGATGTGATGGACAATCACTATGTACCCAATCTCACGATGGGCCCAATGATTTGTGAAGCCATCCGCGCACACGCCAGCGTCCCAATCGACGTGCATCTAATGGTCAAACCGGTGGACAGCCTAGCGCAGATGTTTGCCAAGGCAGGTGCAGATATCATTACTTTCCACCCAGAGGCATCCGAACATATCGACCGCACGCTAGGACTAATCAAAGATGCAGGCTGCAAAGCTGGCCTGGTTTTCAACCCCGCAACCTCACTTTCCTATCTCGACCACGTCATGGATAAAATCGATATGATTTTGATCATGTCGGTCAATCCGGGGTTCGGTGGCCAGCAATTCATTCCCCACACATTTAAAAAAATAGCCGCAGCTCGCCAACTGATCAATGAGCATACAGCTAAACATGGCGGCGAAATCTGGCTGGAGGTCGATGGTGGCATCAAGATAGACAATATTCGGGCTGTCGCTGCAGCAGGGGCAGATACCTTTGTGGCAGGCTCAGCCATCTACGGCCAGGCTGACTACCAGCAAGTGATTGCGGCGATGCGTGCCGAACTAGCCAAGGAAAACTAAATGCATGCTTTTATTATCACCGGTGCCTCACGCGGGTTGGGGCGCGCCTTAAGCGAGACGCTGCTGGCTGATGGTCACTTTGTTGCAGCCATCGCACGCCACACCAGCAGCGCTTTAGCCCCACTACTGCAACGCTATCCGGAACAGCTAATGACAATGGACGCAGATCTCAGCCAGGCAACAGACATCAGCCACTGCATTGAGCATGTGCTGGAGCAACTGCCACTAACAGAATGCAGCAGCCTTACCTTGATTAATAATGCCGGCGTAGTCACACCAATCGCGCAGGCAGGTCATTATTCAGACAAGGAGCTTATCCAAGCCATCACCCTCAATTTAACCGCCCCCATGCTCACAACTGATGCCTTGCTAAAAGCCAGCGCACATCACACTCTGGATGTTCGCATTCTGAATATTTCTTCTGGCGCCGCCGCTCACCCCTATCCGGGCTGGGGCGTTTATTGCGCCACCAAGGCTGGACTAGATCACTTCAGCCGTAGCATTGCTCTGGAGCAACAACAACACCTTAAGCCGGCACAGATAGTAGCCCTGTATCCAGGCGTGATCGACACGGATATGCAAACCGCCATTCGCGCCAGTGATACTCAGCAATTTCCATCCAAGGAACGCTTTGACACACTCAAAGCAGAGGGAGGGCTAAATAGCCCAGAGAAAGCCGCACGCCAGATTATCGACTACTTGTTATCACCAGCATTTGGTCAAGTTGCCGTCGTGGATATCCGCCAACTCAGCTAAGTACTTGCCGAAAAAAGTCCGGTCGACAAATAGCGATCACCCCGATCACACACGATTGAAACAATCACCGCATCTTCCACCCGCTGTGAAATGCGTAAAGCCACCGCCAACGCGCCACCGGATGAGGGGCCAGCCAGAATCCCCTCCTCACGAGCTAGGCGGCGCGCCATCTCTTCTGCTTCTTGCTGGCTGACATACTGAATTTCATCTAACTGCGAAAAATCACAAATCTTGGGAATATAAGGTTCTTCCCATTTACGAATACCCGCAATCTGACTACCCGGTTCCGGCTGAACACCGACAATACGAATATCCGGATTGCACTGCTTTAAATATTGCCCGGTTCCCATCACGGTGCCGGTTGTCCCCATACTGGAAACAAAATGGGTAATGCTTCCTTCGGTATCCACCCAAATCTCAGGACCAGTACCTTCAAAATGAGCCTGTGGGTTATCCGGATTAGCAAACTGATCAAGAATACGCCCTTCCCCAGCCGCTTCCATCTTACGCGCCAAATCAATAGATCCTGGCATGGATAGCGCCTGCGGAGTAAGAATCACCTCAGCACCATAAGCCTGCATGCTCTGCACTCGTTCAGCGCTGGAATTTTCCGGCATGATCAAAATCATCCGATACCCCATCATCGCTGCAGCCATAGCTAAGGCGATACCGGTATTACCACTTGTCGGTTCAATCAAAGTATCACCAGGCCTAATTTCACCGCGTGCTTCAGCACGACGAATCATCGACAAGGCTGGGCGATCTTTTACAGAGCCTGCAGGGTTATTGCCTTCCAGTTTGAGCAAAACAATATTACTAGTCGTCCCAGGTACGCGCTTAAGCTTCACCAATGGTGTCGCTCCAATAAAATCTTCTACGTATTTGTACACAGAATACTCTCCACAAAAGAAATTTCATTATACGGAATGATCATTCATTATTATTGACCAGTTATTTCTATCAAAATAACTGGCAATACGCACTCAAGCACTTCTATTTTTCAATTCAAAATAATCAAAACAGAAATTAAAAACGAATGGCAGAATTAAGTATCAACAAACAAAATCATTAAACCAGATAACGGCTAAAATCCAAGTAGGGAAATTCAGTGCAACAAAACAAAAGCGCCAAAAACCGATATGGTTTATGGCGCTTAAAATACTCTGGCTCCCCGAGCAGGGCTCGAACCTGCGACCTGCGGATTAACAGTCCGTCGCTCTACCAACTGAGCTATCAGGGAATATAGTGAAGGCGAACTTTATCGAGATCAGCAGACCTTGTCAATAAGCCGCAATAAAATTCCTTCCTACCAAGCCCATTTTAAAACCAGAGAAAACTCACTAAGTCACTGACATCAAAAGAAAGTATTAGCAAAGAATCACAAATAAAAACCATTAACTATTAGCGGCAAACACCTACAGACTGTAAAATTCCCCATTGCTCTAATATCAAAACCTAGCATTGACACCCAACAAGGTAAACAATATGGACACAAACTGGAACAACTGGTTACGAGAACAAGCTGAAATAGCCGAAGAGCAGGCACAGCACAGTACCAAGCACTTGGAACAAATTGATGCTTTCCAGCATCATTCAGTCATTGCAGTTCAATCCGGCTTTAAAGTTATTCAGGTCAGCGGTGAAGACGCACAAATTTTTCTTCAAAACCAGCTATCCAGTGACATTCGCGAGGTTCAGACCGACAGAGCACAGTACAGCACCTATTCGAACGCAAAAGGCCGAATGCTGGCGAGTTTCCTGATCTGGGCATACCAGCAGGACTATTATCTGCTAATTGCAGCAGACCTCGCCGAAAGCATTCTCAAACGCTTATCTATGTTTGTCCTAAGAGCTAAAGTAAAACTTAGAGCCGTGGATCATGAATGGCAAATTCTTGGCTTAAGCGGCCAAGTGATTGAGAAAGTGATTAGCACCGAATTTCTTAGCGCCAAAGAAAAAAAATCTCTGGAAGTGCAGCAATCAGAGGGGCAAGTACTCATTTCTCTCCCCGGGCAAGGTTACTTACTAGCCGCAGGCAACAACGCTTCATTGCCATCTAAACTGCAACTCTCTGAATCAATAAATTTTATCTCACAGAATGCTTGGTCTTTACGAGATATCGATGCAGGTATTCCCTGGATTTGCCAAGCAACTCAAGAACAATTTGTCGCTCAAATGGCAAATATGGACTTGCTAGGAGCGGTTAGTTTCAAAAAAGGTTGCTATCCCGGACAAGAAATTGTTGCGAGAACCCAATACTTGGGAAAAATAAAGCGACGTTTATTCAAAATAGCCTTAGCAAAAGAAATGCCAGTTGGCACAAAACTATTCGGCCACGAAGTAGCTGGTCAATCGATTGGTATGCTGGTAGCAATTTGCCAAATTAGCCCTGAATCCTATACAGGCTTGGCTGTTGTACAATCACTGGCTTGGGAAAATGGTATATACGCAGATGAGCAATTAACTATTCCACTACATTGCCTAGAATTACCCTATTCACTAACAAGCGAGCCACTTAATTAAACTGCAGTTTTCTTTTCTTGACTTGCCGTTAGTCATTTGACTACATTATAATCTGTAGCACATATTTAGAATAACTTAAGGTACGTAAAATTATGGAATTATCCAATTTAGAGTTTACTCAGTTACTAGCATTGAAAAGTGAAGTTGAAGCTGAAATTAAACGTCGAGAGTTTGAAGAAAAATCTAAGGCAAAAAAACAGATTATCGAGCTTGCTCGCACCCATGGTTTGAGCATGGAAGAAGTACTAGGAAAAATCAGCAGCACGCGTAAGCCGGTAGAAGTAAAATATCGCCACCCAAGCAATCCCGAATTAACTTGGACAGGCCGCGGCCGCAAGCCGCTCTGGATTCAAGAATGGGTAAACAATGGCAAGACTTTAGGTGCCTTGGAAGTTTAAGCCGAACTGTTTTTCCCGAAGTTGTGAAGTCTTAACTTTGATTTAATTTCCATCTGTTTTGACAATCTACAACAGAGCAATTATCTAAAAATATTGACTTTCCAACTTTTACTGGCTTATCAATAAATAAGGTTTCACTTATAAAGATGATGTCTATCGCGCGTCTTTATAAGCGAAACCAATCACTGTTCAATTAAAAGCTACTCAAGCTGTCAGTAAGAAAATTTTTATAAAAAGCATTGCCAGTCAAACTACAAGTGATTTAGAATCCGATTCCGTTTTGGGGGAGTAGCCTCGGCGCATAATAGCGCTGGTATGTATCAACACACTTGGCAGCAGCCATGGTACATACAACAAAATACTTGTTTGGCAAGACCCATGACTTATCTGTGTTTCGCGGGGTTGCGGCACAGCTTAAGCCATGGCTCATACGCAACCCCCGAGAAATTCCATGGAAGCCTTCCTCGTTTCTACCGGTATTGTTGCCTTAGCTGAAATTGGTGACAAAACTCAGCTACTAGCCCTTTTACTCGCCAGCCGTTACAAAAAGCCCATTCCGATTATTATGGGTATTTTTGCTGCAACACTACTAAACCACTTCGCTGCCGCCATGGTTGGGCAGTGGCTAATGAATCAAGTTGGTGTGGATATCATGCGTTGGATACTAGGCGGCTCTTTTATCATCATGGCGATTTGGATGATGATTCCAGACAAGCTGGATGACAATAATCGTTTACTAGAGCGATTTGGCGTGTTTGGCACCACCTGCATTGCCTTCTTCTTAGCAGAAATGGGAGACAAAACTCAAATTGCTACAGTAGCTTTATCTGCTCGCTTCCCGGAAGCATTAATCGCTGTTGTGGCAGGCACCACTCTAGGCATGATGTTAGCCAATGTTCCCGCAGTATTGCTTGGTGAAGTGGCTGCCAAAAAATTACCCCAAAAACTGGTACATTCTGTAGCCGCTCTTTTATTTATAGGCTTAGGTATTTTCACCTTAATCACGCCACTTTCTTTATAACACTCTCAATCAGCAAGCTGGCTGAGGCTTATCAAACAGCCTCGGCCAAGCCATTTATCCTAAACACGCTACAAACATTGCGTTTTTATATAATCAGCAACTTCTACTGGTTTCATGCCGCCACAGTTTTTCGAGTGTATGCGACCACCCCTAGATTGCCACCACAGCACATCACTATCCAGCCGATAACGCAATAAGCTATCTGGCAATACCATCCACTCCTGCTGATCTTGCAACTCAATTTCCGGCAAAACCCCCAACACTGCAGCCACCTTTATTCCACGCCGACGCATTGGTAGCGCTAACCAAACCAACTCGCGCTCCTCCTCACTCATAAAACACCATTGAGCAATTTCTTCAAACCGGCGCGCACAACCTCGGCACAAATTATCACCCAGAGCCGTTGAACAATGCGCAACACAAGGTGAGTCTGGTCTAGAAATATTCATCACTTATCCTATTTAAACAAAACCATATGGTTATAAGTAATCCAGCATTCTGAAATAAGCCATAGCCAACACTAAGGCGGGCATTCTCAACCATTTACCACCAGGAAATGACTTATGTTTAATTTTGCTAAATACATCAAACCGTGAGGCAGTACCTGCAATCGCTTCTGCCACCACCTTGCCTGCAAGCCCAGTAATATTAATCCCATGCCCGGAAAAGCCCTGCAGGTAATAAATATTATCGGCAAAACGACCAAAATCCGGCGCTCGATTCACGGTAATATCGCAAAGCCCACCCCAAGCATAGTCAATCTTTACATCTGCTAATTGTGGAAAAACTTTCAACATATCTTTACGCATTGCCATCGCTAAATGACGAGGCTGCCGTCCCGAGTAACTTACCTTACCGCCAAACAATAAGCGGTGATCTGCCGATAAGCGATAATAGTCCAGCACAAAATTAGTATCACAGATTGCCAAGTTATTGGTAATCAGCTGCTCTGCACGCTTTGCCCCTAAAGGCTCGGTAGCAATCATATAAGTTCCTGCGGACATAATAGTGCGCCCCAACTCTGGCACCAAACGACCAATATAGGCATTACACGCCAGCACAACATGATCACAACTCATTACACCCTGCTCAGTGATCACTCTGGCACGAGAACCCTGTTCTAGTTTGATCGCCTGGGTTTGTTCATAGATAGATACACCAGCATCCTGTGCAGCTTTAGCTAAACCCAATAAATAATTGAGCGGATGCAAATGCCCAGAATATGGATCAAGAAGAGCACCTTGATAACGCTCACTTGCCAACTGCTCCGCCAGTTGCAAACGATCCAGCAATAGCGTCCCCATATAGCCGTATTCAGTCTCCAATTCATGCTGCCAGGCCTGTAACTCACGCAAATGGCGCGGCTTGACCGCGACACTCAGAAAACCCCGTCGCCAATCACAAGAGATGTCATGCTGCGTAATGCGTTGCTCAATCATCGCCACCGCTTCTACAGACATATCCCATAACAATTTACTGGGCTCAGTTCCCAACTGTTGACGTACCGTATTGATGTCACAAGCAAAGCCCGCAATTACCTGACCACCATTACGCCCGGAAGCACCGAAGCCTATTTGCGCGCCTTCGAGCAAGGCTACAGAAAAGCCTTTTTCCCGCAAATTTAGGGCCGCAGAAACCCCTGCTAATCCGCCCCCCACCACACAAACATCACAGTCAATACTTGCTTGCAATACGGGACACGACTCCCAGCGATTAGCTGTAGCCAAATAATAAGAAGGAATATGAGGATGACGAGCAACTTGGAGCATGAAAGCCTCGCACGAAGAAAAAATTCAAACCATTTACAGAATCAAAACAAATACAGCTATAGCTCATCGCGATATTTATTGAAAATAAGCCTCAGAAAAACAAAAAGCGCCATGAACATATATGTTCATGGCGCTATATTTTGGCTCCCCGAGCAGGGCTCGAACCTGCGACCTGCGGATTAACAGTCCGTCGCTCTACCAACTGAGCTATCAGGGAATAGTCTCGTAAATCACTTGAGAGGACGGCATTATATGCCTTTATAAAATTACCCGTCAATAGCTTTATCAATAAAAATCTAGCAAAACCGAGCAAATAACCGAAAACCAGCAAAATCAACAACCCGCCTGAGCAAATATAGCCCTGACCACTCAAAGCTCACGGCCACCCACACTTAATTACCTCACTCACATTGAGTTGAGATTACACGCAAGCTCTTCCCCACTCCCTCCAACAAAGTCAAAATGAAAAATCCGGGATCCCAACAAGGGCTTCCCGGATTTGTCTGACTAAACAATCTCTTTTTTAAGACTCAGCGACAACCACAATCTTGATTGGCGTCACAACATCATGGTGCAGAGCTACTTCAATCTCATATTCACCAATAGCTTTAAACGGGCCATTCGGCAAACGAATTTCGAAGCGCTTAACCGGCACACCAAAGGCGCTTACCGCTTCGGCAACATCCATATTAGTCACCGAACCAAACAGACGTCCATCAACACCGGCTTTTTGCGCAATAGTAACCACGGCATCAACCAGCTTCTCAGCACGAGTCTTGGCATCCGCTAGAATTTCAGCCTGCTTAGCCTCTAACTCAGCACGACGAACTTCAAATTCCTGCAGATTCTTTTCAGTGGCACGCTTGGCTTTGCCTTGTGGTATCAGGTAATTACGACCATAGCCATGCTTAACCTTTACCACATCACCCAGTTGACCGAGATTGGCAACTTTTTCGAGCAGAATAATTTGCATCTTCTAAGTCCTTTCCCAGTTTAGTGTTGATCGGTATATGGCAAAAAAGCCAAGAAACGAGCACGTTTGATAGCAGTACCCAGCTGACGCTGATAACGAGCTTTAGTACCGGTAATGCGTGCCGGAATAATTTTACCGTTCTCACCGATAAAATCTTTTAACAGATCAACCGATTTGTAATCGACTTCTTTGATACCTTCTGCCGTAAAGCGGCAGAACTTTTTACGTTTAAAAAGCTGACGAGCCATGTTCACTAACCTTTTACAAATTCAACTAATTCAATATTAAGCACTAACCGAGAGTTTTTTAAACTACGCTGCGACAAGAAACCCTGCACACTTACCAAGCAGCCAGCTAACTTACCGGAAAATTTCTGAGCATCATCACCAATCAGAATAGCTTGTACATCACAAGTCACATCACGCTGGTAGCCATAAGCTGTTTGCTTAGATTGATGTTTAAGCCATATTTCCAGAACGGGTAAACCAGCCGGGGTATATCTTAGAGCATCTTCACGCTCAACCGTAGCGGTTAGTACCAGATGATTCAGCAAGACCTTTGCCTGCCAATAATTAGGCAGAAACCTCAGCATCGGCCTCAGCTACAGGCTGCTGAGTATCCAGCAGATTTTTAGCCTTTTCGTCCTTCATCATCGGAGACGCGTCAACAATCGCGCGGTCCAATTTGATTGTAAGATGACGCAGAACAGCATCGTTGAACTTGAAGGCGTGTTCAATTTCAGCCATGGTTTCCGATTTGCACTCAATATTCATTAGTACATAGTGAGCTTTGTGTAGCTTCTGAATCGGATAAGCCAGTTGGCGACGACCCCAGTCCTCTAAACGATGAACTTTACCTTCGGCAGCTAATACCATGCCTTTGTAACGTTCGATCATGGCGGGAACCTGTTCACTCTGATCCGGATGGACGATGAACACGATTTCATAATGACGCATGTTAACTCCTTGTGGCTATTAAGCCTTTTGCCATGCAATTACAAAAGGCAAGGTTGGAAAGGGCGCTATTGTACGCCTACACCGAGGATCGACGCAAATGTAACCCCTGATTTTGCGAATAACCTCACAACTGACAACCCACTAATATTTTTATTTGAGTACAAGAAACTGAACTAACAAGTCTTTAAACACGAAGCCAAACACGCCCATACCCAGCACCAAGAAAAGAATGGCCATACCTGTTTTCCCCGCTTTAGATTTTTTGCCCAGATCCCAAACGATAAATCCCATAAAAATAATCAGAATAGAGAGACAAACAACCAATGATATTTTGGAAAACAACTCTTCAGACATGCACCTCCTCCTTCATCAAATAGCAGCCCTCAATTCTATTGGCCAAGCAATTTCTTACTTTAAATATCTGCCTCAACCTCATTACCCTTAGCCTCCATCCAACTACGGCGACTGGCCGCCTCTCCCTTGCCCATCAACATCAAAAATGTTGACAAGGTGTGCGCCAACTCACCAACACGTACACGCACCTGGGATAAACGACGCGTATCCGGATTCATGGTGGTGTCTTTCAATTGCTCAGGGTTCATTTCACCCAAGCCTTTAAAGCGCGACAAACTCCAAGCATTTTCACGCACCCCCTCACTACGCAAACGATCTAAAATCGCTTCCAACTCACCTTCGTCCAAAGCATATATCTTGCGAGGAGGCTTATTCTTTCCCTGACCAGGAACGTCGACTCGAAACAGCGGTGGCTGCGCGATATAAATACTGCCATTTTTAATCAAGGCAGGAAAATGCCGGAAGAACAGGGTTAATAACAATACTTGGATATGAGAGCCGTCTACATCGGCATCAGACAGAATGGCGATCTTGCCGTAGCGCTGTCCGGATAAGTCTGGACTATCCTCCGCCCCATGTGGATCGACCCCTATAGCGACGGAGATATCATGAATTTCAGCATTGGAAAACAACTGATCTTTATCGGTTTCCCAGCTGTTTAATACTTTGCCACGTAGCGGCAAAATAGCTTGATACTCTTTATCCCGCGCCAGTTTGGCAGAACCTCCTGCGGAGTCCCCTTCTACCAGGAAAAGTTCATTACGCTGTATATCTTCACTTTCACAATCGGTGAGCTTACCTGGTAACACAGCGACGCCGGAGCCCTTTTTCTTTTCCACTTTCTTTACGGACTTAAGACGTGATTGCGCTTGCCGAATCGCCAGTTCGGCAATTTTCTTACCCGCCTCAACATGCTGATTCAGCCAAAGCTCGGTGGGGTCTCGTGCCAAGCCGGCAATCAACTTCAGTGCATCACGGCTAGTAAGCTTATCCTTGGTTTGCCCCTGAAACTGTGGATCCAATACTCTGGCAGACAAGACAAAACGCACCCGGCTCCACACGTCCTCAGCCATGAGCTTGACACCACGTGGCAATAAATTGTGATGATCCACAAAGCTTTTGACCGCATCAAAAACACCAGAGCGCAAGCCAGCCTCGTGGGTGCCACCCAAAGCAGTAGGAATCAGATTAACGTAGCTCTCGCCACTGGCACCATCTTCAAACCAGGCCATTGCCCATTGCACGCCTTCACCTTTGGCAAACTGCTCATCATCGTCACCAATAAATGCCTCCCCGGAAAACAGGGGGGCCACCGGCTCCTCACCATTACACAACTCAGCCAGATAGCCTTTCAAGCCCTCCGGGTATTGCCAGGCTTTGATTTCGTCACCACCAGGCCGCTCTATCGTCAAACTCACCGCCACCCCTGGGAGTAAAACGGCTTTGGCACGCAATAAGCGCTCTAGCTCCGCGAGGGAGTAGCGTGGGCTTTCAAAATACTTACCATCTGGCCATACCCTTACCCGCGTACCACTAGTGCGCGCACCACAATTACCTACTCGGCTAAGCGGCTCCAACACGTCGCCGGCAGCAAATGCCAATGTGTAGACACCACCATCCCGCTTCACCTCAACCTCCAGACGGGTTGACAGAGCATTGGTCACAGAGACCCCTACTCCATGCAGGCCCCCAGAGAAAGCATAAGCACCACCATCCTTTTTATTAAATTTGCCCCCAGCATGCAGGCGGGTAAACACCAGCTCCACCACTGGCACGCCTTCTTGCGGATGCAGACCTACCGGTATGCCGCGACCATCGTCTTCTACGCTGAGCGAACCATCCTGGTGTACTGTCACGGCGATTTTGCGGGCAAATCCGCCCAACGCCTCGTCGGCTGCATTATCGATAACTTCTTGGCAAATATGGGTAGGGTCTGTGGTTCGGGTATACATACCCGGGCGCTCTTTAACAGGCTCCAAACCTTTAAGTACCCGAACTGAGGATTCATTGTATTGCTGAGTCATGTTTAGTTTTAGCTCACTGACCGCTCTAGGCTGATGCCTGAAAAAAGGACAGCGGACTGGTGCCCGCTGTTAAATTTGAAATGGCTACTTAGCGCCGCTAACAAAACCTCGAAGAATACCTGAGCCGAGGCGCGCCGACGCAGACAGTACAAGGAGTACGGGAAGGAGGCGCAACGCTGGATCAGAGGTTTTGTTAGCGGCTCTTAGCAGTAACACAACTTCACTCGGACTCATCCTGCTGACGGGCCAAATACACCTCGCGTGATTCTACTCCCCGCAAAAAACGCGACAGCTCAGCTAAGGCACGCTCATACACCTCGCGCTTAAATTCAATAACCGCGTCAATAGGTGCCCAGTAATTGTTCCAGCGCCAACCGTCAAACTCTGGGTGAGTGCTAGCCCGCAGACAAACATCACATTCCCGTCCTACCAGCTTTAACAAGAACCAGATTTGTTTCTGCCCTTTATAACTACCTCGCCACTCACGGCGTACCCAGTGGCTAGGCACTTCGTACCGCATCCAGTCACGGGTTCGACCCAAGATTTTGACATGTTGCGGCAGCAAACCCACCTCCTCCAATAATTCACGGTACATGGCAGCCTCTGGGCTTTCGCCAGGTTTGATGCCCCCTTGTGGAAACTGCCATGAATGTTCTCGCACCCGTTTGCCCCAGAACACCTCATTTTTGCTATTGATGAGGATGATCCCAACATTGGGGCGGTATCCGTCCCGATCCAGCATGGTAAACCTACATTTCGTCTAGTTACACGAATTTTTGCACATTTCCCCCCTACTTGCCATGTGATCAAACAATGATCACAAGTAGCCCTAGCTTGCCTAGTGACCCAAGTAGGCATACCCCTTCCACAACGACTATGAGACAATCTCACACCAATTTTCAAACCCATTAAGCATGAATCCCTGCCCTGATGTGATTGCGCTGCTTGGCCCCACCGCCTCCGGCAAAACTGGCTTAGCCCTGCAACTGGCTAAGCATTTTCCGCTTGAAATTATTAGTGTCGACTCTGCTTTGGTTTACCAACAGATGGATATTGGTACAGCGAAACCAACAGCAACAGAAATGGCCGCGTGCCCCCATCATCTGATCAATATTATTAATCCACTACAAACTTACTCCGCCGCACAGTTCCAGCACGATGCCAATCGACTCATTGACGAAATTCATGCCCGAAATCGTATTCCTTTGCTGGTCGGCGGTACCATGCTGTACTACAAAGCGCTACTAGAAGGGCTATCTGAGCTACCGCAAGCTGACGCAACTCTGCGTATTCAGCTCGACGAGGAAGCCCAGCTGCATGGTTGGCCAGCCATGCATGCCAAATTAGTCGAGTTAGACCCTGCTACAGCAGCACGGCTTAATCCAAACGACTCACAACGTATTCACCGAGCCTTAGAGATATGCCTACTCAGTGGCAAGCCTATGTCTGAGCTCATTGCCCACAAAAAGCCCACTGGCAAGCACTTTCAGTTACTGGCGCTAGGCTTGGTCCCTGCCGAACGCCCTTGGTTGCATCAACGCATTGCACAACGCTTTGACAGCATGCTCCAGCAAGGTTTTTTAGACGAGCTTAGCCAATTACGCAAGCTTTACTCGACACTCAATCCCCACTTACCTTCTATGCGCTGCGTTGGTTACCGTCAGGCTTGGGAGTTTCAAAACGGGCAGTGCAGTTATGACGAATTTATCGCCAAAGGTCTGGCGGCTACCCGCCAACTGGCCAAGCGGCAACTCACCTGGATGCGTAGCTTGGATTTGATCACAATTAATGCGCAGCAAACTGGGTTAGCCGAGCAGCTCTGTCAGGCTGTTGATAGCTATCTGGCAGGCAAACCATTCCCGGCGGGGCTACGCTTTGAGGGTAATTATTAAAAAGCCCCACGCCGTTTCAAGGGCAGGGGCGGTTGGCATGGCAACTTCACCATTCAACTAATGACTGGCTATCAGCTTGATTTCAACTTTCCATTCAGGCTTAGCTAGTTTCGCCTCTACTGTTGCCCGTGCTGGTACATGACCTGCGGGCACCCAGGCATCCCACGCCGCATTCATCGCATCAAAATCAGCCAGGTTGGCCAAAAATACGGTGACGTCTACAATTTTGGTCTTATCCGAATCTAGCTCGGCCAGTAAGCTATCAATTTGCGCCAACACATCTTCTGTTTGCGCCTTGGCATCCGCAGCAGGATTATTAGCGACTTGGCCGGCCAAGAAAATCAAACCGTTAGCGACAACTGCCTCAGCCATGCGAGCGCCCTGCTTGTGGCGATAAATACTCATTCAGGTGACTCCTAAAAATAAATTCTGTGTCAAAAAAGCGGTTAATTTTACCGTTAAACGCCCAGCGCCACATTAAGAAAAACCCGTAAGAATATCTACGGACATATAACGAATTAAAAAGCCCGCAATCATTAGCGGGCTTTTTAATCAAACTTCACCTGTTGTGCTTAAACAATGGCCGTGTGCCGTAAGCTTTGTGAGAAGCGCTGCAAGGCGGCAATACCTGAGGTCTCTGCCCGGTTACACCAGTCTTGCAACTCGCGCAGCAACTGTTCGCGACTCAGACTAGAACGCTCCCATAGCCGAGTAAGTTCCTGACGCATTCTATAAATGGTCGCCAGCACCTGACTTTGTTCCAGTAAGGTCGCTAATTGCTCTCGCTCGGTGGCCGGGGTGTCTTTAGCATCCTGCTTCAGCCATATTTTCATTTTGTAACTGAGCCTATTGCTAGCAAAATTAGCCAGCTGAACTTTATCCAGCTCACTCCGATAGACCTCTTTCAACTCACGCGCATAACGTGCGGCAATGGCATAGCGGTTGGAAATAATGGCCTGCAAGTGCTCTAAATCCAACTGTTGCCGTGATGCATCGGCCGCTAAACGCGGTGCCACTCTACGTACCTTGGCTAAGCCGATTATTTCCAGAATGCGGATATACATCCAGCCAATATCAAATTCATACCATTTATAAGATAACTTGGCCGAGGTACCAAAAGTATGGTGATTGTTATGCAGCTCTTCACCACCCACCAATATCCCCCAAGGCACAAGATTGGTGGAGGCGTCTTCATTCTCAAAATTACGATAGCCCCAGAAATGGCCCAAACCATTGATCACGCCGGCGGCCCAAAACGGAATCCAGACCATTTGTACCGCCCAGATAGTTAGCCCAATCGGCCCGAACAGTATCAAATCAATGATCAGCATCAGCACAATACCTTTGGCATTGTGTCGGGAGTAAATATTGCGTTCCAGCCAGTCATCCGGTGTACCGTGACCAAACTTATCCATGATGGACTGATCTTTACATGCGCTACGGTATAGCTCTGCGCCCTGCCACAATACTTTGCGAATTCCCAAAACTTGCGGGCTATGCGGGTCTTCCAGTGTTTCACAACGGGCATGGTGCTTACGATGGATGGCGGCCCATTCCTTAGTCACCATGCCGGTAGTCAACCAAAGCCAGAAGCGGAAAAAATGACTGGGAAGGGGATGTAGATCTAAAGCGCGATGCGCCTGGTGCCGATGCAAATAGATAGTCACTGCCGCAATGGTGATATGGGTCAAAATCAAAGCCGCTACAATATTGCCCCACCAAGGGAGATTAAGCACACCGTTTAGCCATTCCATGTACTAACTGCACCTCATAAAACTGAAAGAAAGCGGGATTATATACAAGCCCCGAACTGAATGTCAGGCCGATTTGATACGATACTTGTTTGATCGCAAAAGGCTAAGTAACGCATTCTCTTAGGCTTGGTGTACTATAGACCCCATTTCCTATCCAGTTAAGAAAAAGCGCTCGTGTTGCCAAATCGCCGCCTAATCATTGCCAGCGCCACCTTGGGTGGTCTCTTTATACTCTATGGATGTGCCACCCTATGGGCTGGCATCAAAACAGAAGAAACCCTGCAGGAACAGCACAAGATGCTGGCAGAGCTGCCCTTATTTAAGGTGAAATCGCACACTTATGAACGGGGCTGGCTCTCCTCAACAGAAACGACTGAGCTGGTTTTTAACCGCAAGCTTTCTGGCCCCTATGAGAATATGTTGCCAGACAACGTCAAGCCGCTGCTCAATAACACCATCAAGTTCACTAATCACATTCAGCACGGTCCTTTACCTGGCATTACCAGCTTTAACTTCCGTCCAGGACGCGCCTTGGTACGCACTGAGTTCAGTATGAGTGATAGCACTCGTAAAACACTCAGCAGTTTTTTTGGCGATAAAGAACCCATTACTATTACTAACCATTTAGGGTTTGGGGGGGGCGGCGTTCTTAATGTTAATGTTCCTGCTTTTGATTACGAGGAGGCCTTGTCTGGCGTAAAGATGAAATGGCAGGGCTTTAGCTTTAATCTGGATTACGCCAAAGGTTACAAAGAGTATAAAAGCGAAGCGCTATCACCCGGCTTTCTACTGGAAGCCGCCAGCAAGGGCAGTGTTACCTTCAATGGCGTACGTTATATTTCTGATATCCGCCCTGGTAATAGCGGTATCGGCTTGGGTACGTCCGAACTCTCCATCGACAATATCCAACTGAGCTCACGCGAGCACATTCCCTATAGCATCAAGCTCAGTGAATTGATTTATCTGATGACCCGAGTACGCATTGGTGAATTCATCAATCCATCTGGCGAATTGAAACCATCAACAGTAACACTCAAAAAATTCAGTTATCAGACGGTCACCAGCGAACAAGATGAGTTTAGCAATGCTCGTGGCAAGATTAACTTTGCTGAGTTCACGCTTAACGACAACCGCTACGGCCCGATGCGCCTGGATGTTTCCGCCAGTCATATCCACAGTCCGTCGTTTATCAAACTGAAAAATGCGATTAACCAGATTCCCTTCGAAGGGGTCGATCCAGTCGTATTACGCAAACAATATATTGATACGATCAAAAAGAATATTGTTCCTCTTCTAGAGAACAACCCTAAATTATTAATCAATGATTTTTTCCTGAAAACACCGAGCGGGGATATCACCTTGCAAGGTAGCTTGGGAATCAAGGGGCTAATACCTAGTGATCTGAACAATATCTCGGCACTCTCAAAACGTCTGGAGATTGATGCCAAGGTTAGCTTGCCGCGTCAGACACTGGAAAACTTGGTCGTGATGCAGGCGCGGAGTCTGTTTGCAGTTGATGAAAGCGCAGAAGAGCAACCCAATATGCGCGAGGTAGAAAGCTTGATTAAAAGCTTACTAGATAGTCAACTATCTCAGTGGAAAGACGAGCAATACATCGAAGAGGAGCAGGGCCAACTGCGTACTTCGCTGCTCTACCGCGCCGGCATTTTGCAGGTCAACAGGAAAAGAGTCACCCTGCCTTGGGAGGAAGAGGAGATAGAAGCTATCTCGCCAAGCCAAAGCAGTGCACCAGTCAGTAGCAAATAATAAGCACGCTGCTACGGATAAACTAACAGGCCGCCAGTAACTTCACTGGCGGCCTGTTGTGATTAGGGCCAAAACAAAATCTGCCGTTAATATTTTGGACTCTGACTATAAAAGGCAAAGCATTGTTCTAACTGCTCACGCTGCTTGGTGTTCATCGCATTAAACTCGACACCATACAGTACACCCTCATCAGTTTCACGTAGCCAGAGCACCTTACCGCCGATTTCAAGCGGCACCTGCTGAGTGTACGCTTCGATTGAGTCATGAGGCACTTGTAAGCGCAGCGACATAGAGCCATTATCCTTAGCCTGTAAGGCCATCGGCACACGTAGTTGCAAACCTGTCATGCTGAAGTCTACCGTAATGGTATCACGCACTTTCAAGCCTTCCACCACCTGTACCAGCAGATTCTTCTTCACCCTTGGCGCTTTGCGCAACTCGTTATCACTGACATCCACTTCCCAATTAGGGTCAAACTTAAACTGCTTCATGATGCCGCGTAATTGCTCAGTGACACGGTAAAGATCTTGGCTGATCGCGCCTGTCGTGTGTACTTTTAGAGCATTATCTTCCAGCGTTGTCAGCAGTGTTTCCAACTGGGCCTGTAGATTGGCCAGTTTTTCCATTTGCTGCCCACTGACCTCGCTGATCTGATGCGCAGCGGCCACATTATTATCGATATCGGTCACTAATGTAGCGATGGATTCATTCGCCTGTCCGGCAGTATCCATGCCAGCTCGCGTCCGTCGGATAATACCTTGTACCGCTTGGGTATTTTCTTGTACCAACTTGTTGAGGTTACCAATAATGCTGGTAATTTCATCAGTCGCTTTCCCGGCATGCTGCGCCAGTTTGCGCACTTCATCGGCGACCACAGCAAAACCACGCCCGTGTTCACCGGCCCTAGCCGCTTCAATCGCAGCATTCAGTGCCAACAAATTGGTTTGTTCGGTAATAGTGGCGATAGTTTGGGTAATTACCTGGATTTTCTGATTAGCTTCGCCCAAGGAAATAATCTTGGCTTCTGCACTGAGTGCCTCAGTAACCGCATGGCCCATTTCCTCGATATTGCTACGCATGGTGACCATACTCAACTGTGCGCTGTTACGTGCCTGGTCAGCATGCTCACTCACCTTCTGAGCAATACTACGTACTGATTCTGCAGTGTGTGACAGATCTGATGTCGCTTGTCTTACTTCATTGGAATGATCTTGCTCACGCTGTGATCTGGAAGCGATATTTTGCGAGATATCAGAAATCTGATAGGAAGACTGCGCCATCTGCTTGGTCTCAGCATCAATCTGCCGTAAATAGCCGGCGAGCTTATCAGACATTATCCGCATGACCCCCAGCAGGCTATTACTACCATCCGATGAGCGATTCTGCACCGTCAACGATAAATCGCCATCGGCAATGCTGCTGGCAACATCCTTGGCATAGCCAGGCTCCCCACCCAGGATACGTACCAATTGACGATACACATAAAAATTACCAAATAACACCAGCAAAATAGCAACCATAACCACAGTGATATTGATAATAAAGGTATTGCGTAACATTGCCCGCTGTTCAAGGCTCGCATCATTCGAGCTCTTTGCTAATGTACCGGCAATAGTATTCAACTTTTTATCAAGCGCCTCGGTAATACTATCGAAGCCCCCATTAGGGGACTGCATGATGAGATTACCTGCATCACGTCCCTGATGTATGTAGACCTCAACCATTTTTTGCCCAATTTGATACATCTGATTAATCTGGGCTTTGACTGCTTGAATAAACTCGGCTTCCTTGGGCAGCAATACTGCCAGCCTATCCAGATGCCCATAGGCCTCAAGCCTGTTGGCATCTGCCTCTTTATAATCCTCTGCCGTATTGCCTGTCGCTGCCGCATCGGTCAAAAACTGCTGAATTTGCACCAGATTGTAACGAACATCTTTAAAGGCTCGGTTAGCCTCTTCCAGACTTTGTTGCTGAGATTCGGCTTCACGCAAAGCTGAGTCGCCCAAAATGACAACTACGCTACCGATGGAAAGCGGTATAACAACCAGCAGAGCGCTTATTACCATTAATTGCCTAATCGACAGTTGCTTCATACCGTTTCCCTTATTTTACAAGGCGCAAAGCGCTTGTGAGCTACCTATTTGCCAGGCTTAATCTAAAAAGTTAATCAACTCTCTGCAAATAACACAATGATGTCGTATTACTTAAGTTGTATAACAAAGCCTTCACTTTTACAAAAACAACTCAATTTCTCCGCCGTGGTCTTTGCCACCAGAATTTTGCAATTTTTGACGATAGTGCGTTTCTTCGCTCACTGCGGTGCGAGTGCGTTTCAGTTTTTTAATCAACACTTTGCCTGACTCAGTAAAAAAACAGACTTTACGCGCATAGTTACCCAATAAATCTTCGGCCAATACCGGAATATGCTCATCACTCAGATAACGGTGAATAAACGCTACATTACGTTCTCCGATATTGAGCATAGACATCCCTGCCAGCACATTGCCCGCACCAAATACTTTGGCTTCCAAGCGATGACGCATAGCCCCCAGTTTTTGCATATCCGTAATCAGCAGCTCCATCGCATGCACA
This sequence comes from Neisseriaceae bacterium TC5R-5, assembly GCA_020830965.2. Taxonomy (GTDB): domain Bacteria; phylum Pseudomonadota; class Gammaproteobacteria; order Burkholderiales; family Chromobacteriaceae; genus Chromobacterium. Next base: position 228,532 of record JACCFC020000001.1, on the reverse strand, counting down.
CCAAAACGTGCAGCAGATGCATCTTGTAAATCGATGGTCCCTTCGGGCAGCAAAAAGTGATTCATACCCGCTACTTTGGCCACCTTATCGCATAGACATACCGCCACACAGGAACCGAGCAGGGTCACCAATAATCTGGATTGATTGGTAGCATGAAACTCTCCGGGAAATATCTTGACCGCCGCCAACTGAAATTGCCGATCAAAATAGTGGTGATCACTCATCTGAATGGGACTGTTCACTGAACGGCCTTCTCGGTCTTGCCGTACAGGTATTCGAGCACTTTGCCTGCCAGCCTGTTTAAGGGGTATTCCCGTGCCACAGCACCCAGATGAAACGCTTCTCGCGGCATGCCATACACCACGCAGCTGGCTTCATCCTGCCCCAGCGTCCACGCCCCGGCCGTACGCATTCTGAGCATGCCAGCGGCGCCGTCCTGCCCCATGCCGGTAAGAATGACGGCAACTGCATGCTGACGCAGATACTTCGCTGCGGAGTCAAACAACACATCCACCGACGGCCGGTGGCGGTTTACCGGCTCAAGCTGACTGAGCGCGATACGATAGCCGCTACCACCCGGCTTTATCTGCATGTGATAGTTACCGGGGGCAATATAGGCCATACCCGACTGCACTATCTCTCCATCCTCGGCCTCCTTGACGCGCATCGGGCAAGTGCTGTTGAGGCGCTCGGCAAAGGTATAGGTAAATTTTTCCGGCATGTGCTGCACGATTAAAATGGGTGGGCAATCTGCAGGTAAGCCGCAGAGAAATTCTTTGATAGCCTCAGTGCCACCGGTAGATGCGCCAATAAAAATCAGCGCATTTTTGCGATATGTCCCTTTTATGATCGGAACCATCGTCTTGATCGCTTTTGCCGCCAGCGTTTTAGCAGGCTTCAAACGTGCTTTGGCCACCATGCGGATTTTGTCACGGATTTCTTCTGCATAAGCTTCCATGCCATGGTGAGCGTCATATTCTGGCTTGGCTAAAAAATCTACCGCCCCTAATTCCAGCGCGGCTAAGGTAATTTCCGATCCTTGCTGAGTACGGGAGGAAACCATCAATACCGGTATTGGCCGTAAACGCATTAAGCGCTTTAAAAACTCCAGGCCATCCATACGTGGCATTTCAACATCCAGCGTAATCACATCCGGATCCGTATCCCGGATGCGCTCACGTGCAATCAGCGGATCAGCGGCCGTCGCCACGACTTCCATATCTTTGGCATCGTTGATAATCGTGGTCAGCACCCGCCGGATTAAGGCGGAGTCATCTACCACCACGACTCTGATTTTTCTATTCAGCCCCATTCCATACCCCCTACCTTGCCCCGATCAAGCGATAACAGGTTTTGCCACAAGCGGTAAAAGCATCACTCAAGTGCAAGATATTCTCAGAGTGGCCTAAAAATAGCAGCCCACCCTGTCTTAATAATTGAGCCATTCTGCTCAGCAAGACTGCCTGGGTGGGCTTATCAAAGTAGATCAACACATTGCGACAAAAAATCACATCGAACATCCCCAGCGAGGGCCAGGATGAGGCCACCAAATTAAGCTGAAAAAAACTGATGCAATCGCGCACTTCCTGCTTAAGACGTACCTTACCGGCATTGGCGGCGACCCCTTTATCAAAAAACCGATGAACTTGTTGCAAGGACATGGCTTCAGTACGCTCGAAGTCATAAACACCGCGGCTGGCCTGCTGCAAAACAGACGTATCAATATCTGAGGCCAGTAATTCAAAACAAAATGTCTTGCTGCTGCTACGCACTGCCAATAATGTCATCGCAATGGAATAAGCTTCTTCTCCCGTTGATGTTGCCGAGCTCCATACCCGATAAAGATGATCCGCTGTCTGGTGCAACTGAGCATGCTGCTGCAAAGCCTCGAAATGATGGGATTCTCGAAAAAAAAAGGTCAGATTAGTCGTCAGCGCATTGATAAAATTCTGCCATTCTGCCGCCTCGGCATCACTCTCCAAGAAATCAAGGTATTCGGTAAAACTGCTACCGCCCCATAATTTCACCCTCTTGGCCAGACGGGCATACGCCATATGTATTTTACTGTCATTCAAGGAGATGCCGACACGTTGATAAATCAGCGCACACACTCGCCTAAAGTCAGTACGAGTAAACTTAATTGTCGCTTGCTCGTCACTGTACATAGCGTTATCCCTCCTGCGCAGCCAGACATAACAACTTTAAAACTCTTCCCAATCCCCATCAGCGCCCTCTGCCGCTGGTTTAACTTTTTTGAGTCTGGCTTTGCCCGCTGTTTTGTCTTGAGGAGACATCACGCCTGACGGTAAGGTTAATGTGGCCGCTTGTTGATTTCGTACCGTGCCCGTTGTGCCGATTACGCGTTCCTGTAATGATCGTTCACTCAGTTTAAACACCTGCACCGCCTCAGACAGATAACGTGCCTGCTCTTCCAGTGACTCGGCGGCGGCAGCAGCCTCCTCCACCAAGGCCGCGTTCTTTTGTGTGTTTTCGTCCATCTGTGTAACGGCCAGATTAACCTGCTCAATACCGGAACTCTGCTCAATGGAGGCGGCTGAAATATCGGTCATGATCTCGGCTACCCGACGAATCGACACCACAATTTCTTCCATGGTGCGGCCAGCTTCATTCACCAGTCGACTACCGGACTCCACTTTGTCTACCGAGTTGCCAATCAGCGATTTAATTTCCTTGGCAGCAGCGGCAGAACGTTGCGCTAAATTTCTCACCTCGCTGGCGACCACGGCAAAACCACGCCCCTGCTCCCCGGCCCGGGCTGCTTCCACCGCGGCATTCAGCGCCAGAATATTGGTCTGGAAGGCAATACCATCAATTACGCTGATGATGTCGACGATTTTCTTAGCACTGTCGTTGATCTCGTTCATCGTCGACACCACCTCACCGACTACTTTGCCACCACGTGAAGCAATTTCCGATGCGCCAGTGGCCAGCGAATTGGCCTTCTTGGCATTCTCGGCATTGAGACGTACCGTACTGGTAATTTCCTCCATGCTGGAGGCGGTTTCTTCCAGACTGGCCGCCTGCTGCTCGGTACGCCCCGACAGATTGCCATTACCCATCGCAATTTCTTTGGACGCGGTATTAATCATGTCGGTGGACTCTTTAATATTGGTGATAATTTCCTTGAGCCGCTCGACTGTAGTATTGGTATCGTTTTTCAGTTGCCCAAACAGGCCCTGATAGTCACTCTTGATAGAGTGGGTTAAATCGCCTTTAGCCAAGGCTGCCAGCACATTGGCAATATCCACCAACCCTTGATTAGTAACCGTGAGCAGCTGATTCACCGCTTCACTCAATGGTTTAAAGAAGCCCTCTTTGCCTTCCAGGGAAATTCGCTTGCCAAAATCACCGGCCGCAGCGGCATTGACAATATCAGCAACCTCTTTCTCGATTTCCACCTCTGCTGTTCTATCCTGCCACTCGACCACCGAACCCAGGCGCGCGCCATCGGTGGCAAACACCGGGTTGACCACCAGGCCCAGCACACGTCGGCCAATTTCTATTTGTGTACGGTAAGTGGTGCGCAGATTGGCAAGCAGGTCACGCTGATGAGCCGGGTTACGATGAAAACCATCCATATTTGAACCTAGCAAGGTACGCACATCAAAATTGGTCAGCACTTTGCGCAAGTCCGACTCTGCACGGCGCATCATCTCGGTAACACTATGGTTCATATAAATGATATTGCGATCATTATCGGCAATCATCACATTGGTCGTGACGTTATCCAGTGCACTGCGAATACGCGCATTCTCGGCGGCAACGCTGCGCTCTTTCGCCACTTGCTCTTCCATCTGCGCTTTGAGGGCGCGTTCTTTGGTGTTATCCAACCATTCCACCACCGAGCCAAGCTTACTGCCTGCGGCACTGAAAATCGGGGTCAGAATCAGCCCAAAACAACGCCCTCCTACTTTGATTTCGGCACGATGCACCGCATGCTGTTGCTGGATCAGATTGTGTTGGTAAGAAGGGTTTTTATGAAAAGCATCGATGCTGGTACCAATCAACGCACGAGCAGAAAACTGCGGTAGGTCTTGACGGATGTCGGCCTCGGCTTGCGAGAACATATCCAGCACCGCGGCATTGGTATAGACGATACGGTTATGGCTATCAGCAATCATCACATTGGTGGTACAGGCATCCAGTGCATTGCGTATCCGGATATTTTCCAGTGCCTTGGCAGCAAACTGCCCCATATAGGCAAACAGACTGCTGTTATCACCGGCCGCCACTTTGATTTCCAGGTTAGCCTCCCCCGCAATCAAACCCTGCATCAGTCTGGCCAGTTCAGTTGGCTCGCCGCCCAACTCACGCATCAAGCGACGGATCAACCACCAGCCAATCAGCAGCGCTAAAATCACAATAAAAATGGTTAATACAAGGAGTTGGTCACTTGCTTGTCTAAGCTGGGTCAAGCTGGCTACAGAGTGTGCCTGCAATCGGTTTTCTTCATATTTCAAGTAACGTCCTGCATTATCCAGATAGCGCAGTTGGGTATCGCGCAGGGTAGAAAACAGATAGTTTTGTGCTTTATCCGTTTGCCCATTCAGTACATATTCGCGAAACGTGATCAACTGACCACGAAAAGCGACTTCGCTGCTACGCACCGCATCGAACAAAGGTCGGCTTTCATCGCTGATACGTGGCGATAGCGTCAACATGTTCTGCGCCACGCTATCCAATGACACGCTTATCTGCTGTTGCAGCTCTTTCTGCATCGCCACATCATGTGTCAGCAACAGATTGCGCAACTTGCGCGATATCGCGTTGATATTGTCAACCAGTTGGTGTGCGGTAATGGTTTGTGGCACATAGGATGAAGACATTCTGGACAAGCCCTCGCCCAAGCGCTGAAATTGACCCACGGTCAACAGCACCACCACCACGATCAGCAACACTTGCAGGCCAAAGCCAATAATCAGCCGGTGCAATACCTTCATTCTATTCATGCGCTCTCTCCCGTATTACTCACACTCTGGCAACCGCATCCGTCAGAGCCATTTCATCGCTGCTCATCAAACGCTCAATATCCACCACAATAATCATCTGCTCGCCCACGGTGCCTAGGCCTTCGATATAGGCGGTATCCACCGCAGCCCCAAACTCCGGTGCTGCACGCATTTCTTCCTGACTGAGCTGAATAACATCAGAGACTCCATCCACCACAATGCCCATTGTGCGGCTGGTAATATTCAAAATAATCACCACCGTGAATTCGTTGTAAATGAGTTCGCGCAGCCCAAACTTCATGCGCAAATCGACAATCGGCACAATGCTGCCACGCAGATTAATCACCCCCTTGATGAACTCGGGAGCATTGGCAATGCGGGTCACCGTGTCATAGCCACGGATCTCCTGCACCTTCAGAATATCAATGCCATACTCCTCGCTACCCAGCGTAAACACCAAGAGCTCACGTGCATTAGAGGCCCGGCTTGCTAAAACGCTATTGCCAAAGGTGGCCATCAGTTCACTCCTTTCATTCCGCTATCGGCGCCGTCTGTACCATCAGGGCATGAGAAAGACGCTGCTGCTGACGCACGATAGTGGAAATATCCAGAATCAACGCCACTTGACCATCACCCAGAATAGTGGCTCCGGAAATGCCATCTACCTTGCGATAGTGCGTTTCCAGATTTTTAACGACAAACTGCTGTTGCCCGATCAACTCATCTACTAGCAAAGCGACCCGGGTTTCTGCTGCTTCAACAATAATCAGAATGCCTTCAGCAGCAGTCTGCTTGGCCTCGGTGATGGTAAAAAACTGTGCTAAAGAGATAATCGGCAGATATTCACCACGAATGTTCACCACTTGGCCACAACCGGCCACACTCTTCACCTCTTGTGGCAGCGCTTGCATCGACTCCAGAATGAACCCCAGCGGCAGCACATAGACTTCGTGCCCGATACGCACCGACATGCCGTCCATAATCGCCAGCGTCAATGGCAGGCGTATGCTCATGGTTGTGCCGATATCCGCCATGGAGTCAATTTCCACCCGTCCGCCCATGCCCTCAATATTGCGCTTGACCACATCCATGCCCACCCCGCGACCGGAGACATCCGTCACCTCGCTGGCCGTGGAGAAACCAGCATCAAAAATCAGCGCCCACACCTCGCTATCGGCCATATTGTCGTGTACCGGCAGCCCGCGCTCGCGTGCGGTAGTCAATATCCGCTCACGATTCAGACCGGCGCCATCATCACAAACCTCAATCACAATACTGCCGCCCTGATGAAATGCCCGTAGCGTCAGACGACCATTGGGTGACTTGCCTTTCGCACGCCGCACTTCCGGCGCTTCAATGCCATGCCCCAGACAATTACGTACTAAGTGAGTTAAAGGATCAGCCAGTTTTTCAATGAAACCCTTATCCAGTTCGGTATTCTCACCCACCATTTTCAATTCCACCTGCTTGCCAAGCTTGCTCGCCAGATCATGCACCACACGTGGAAAACGGTTAAAGACAAAGGCAATCGGCATCATGCGGATAGACATCACCGCGTCCTGTAACTCGCGTGAATTGCGCTGCAAAGCACCGACACCATTAAGCAGCCGCTCATGCTCTACCGGGTCCAAGCAGCTACTGGATTGCAGCAACATGGATTGGGTAATCACCAGTTCACCGACCAGATTCAGCAACAAATCCACTTTCTCTATGCTGACCCGTATTGAGCTCTCCACAGCAGCAGGCACCTTATCGTTTCTGTTCGAATTGATCGTGCGATCTTCCTGCTCGACAACACTGTCAATCTCTACTGCTGGTGCTTCCCGCTTAACTTCATCCTCAACGACCACCGGCTCAAGCCCCTGGGTGGATGGCAGCGGTTCAAACAGACCAAAGCCATCTTCTTCAAATGCAATACCCAAAGCCTCCTGACGTGATGACTGAACGTCCTCTGGCACGAGTTCGGAATCACTTGCCGTCGCGAGGGCTTGAACCCGGCTCTCCTCTCTGCCTGGCAAGCTCTGATCGACATTGATACGAAATTGCCCGGGCTCCAATGTAAAAGCGAGGGACTCGGCCACTTCATCCGGGCTCAACAAAGAAGTGAACACCACCACCCAGGGTAAGTGATCGGCTACCTCCCCTTGCTGCACAATACTTAAATCACCATGCTCTGCCAGTGATTCCAGCAAGGCCTCAATATTTACCCCTTCCAATGCATCGAGCTCTAGATACACGGTCAATAGCCGTTCGACTTTGCTGACAGCGGATATGGCTGAGCTCGCGACTGGCTGGGCAGTATTGGCAAGCGCCTCCAGCTCACGCTTATTCACCACAACTTTAGTGTTATCAAACACTGCGCCATTTTTATGGGCCGCCAGCATGCCGTATAGCAAATCCTTGGAGCGCAAGAATAGGTCGATCATCTTGACAGTCAGCGCCATACTGCCTTTGCGTATCCGATCCAACAGGCTCTCTAGCACATGAGTCAGCTCCGCCATATCGCTGAAACCAAACGTCGCAGCCCCACCCTTGATAGAGTGGGCAGCACGGAAGATCGCGTGCAGCTCCTCCGACTCCGGGTTGGCAACATTGATCGCCAACAACAGAGACTCCATCGCACTCAGGTGCTCGGTTGTTTCATCAAAAAACACTTGATGAAACTGCGACATATCAATCGCCACAAAGCCTCCTCACCGCAGCAAAGCTGCTAACCAACCAAGCGCTTGACCACATCCAGCAAACGCTGTGGATCAAACGGCTTGACCAACCAGCCAGATGCCCCGGCCGCACGTCCCAGCGCCTTCATTTGATCGCTGGACTCTGTCGTCAACATCAGAATAGGCGTCGCAAGATATTCGTTCTGCTTGCGCAATGAACGAATCAAGGTCAAGCCATCCATGCCGGGCATATTCTGATCAGTCAATACCAGATCAAAATGTGCGCCCTGTGCCTTGGACAATCCAGCATTCCCATCGACCGCTTCCGCCACTTCATAACCAGCACTCTTAAGCGTAAAGGCCACCATCTGGCGAATGGAGGCAGAATCGTCGACAGTCAGTATCTTTTTTGACATGACTTTCCCATTGCATTCTCGTTCTCAAACAAACTCAACACGCCACTATCAAACTAAGCAGAGCAAATTACCCGACTGAAAACAGTCAGCACCGCTAGTCACCATCATCTGAAACTGTCCATGTCATAGTTTGATCAATCATTATTTTTGGTAATGTACTAATCATTGATCAGTCAAAATGGCACGCTATTCAAGTTCAATCTGTAAATAAGCCGGAAATAGATACCAGGGAAAATGAACCAACTAGAGTGAACAAACACGGCTTAGCGAGTAAGCACGGGCAAAAGCACATTAAGGCGGCCAGAAGGTGCTTACTTTATTTTTTTAAATACCTTGACGCCAAAGGCGCTGGCTAGAACAATCTCGCCTTTCTCACGCTCGTGCAGCCACCATGCCAGACTTGTTCGTTGGTTTAGAAACCCATATCGCCATTACCCTGTTCCTCTCACTGGCCTTTGTCCTGGCCTTTGAATTCATCAATGGCTTTCACGACACCGCCAATGCGGTCGCGACTGTCATTTACACGCAATCGATGAAGCCCAGACTGGCCGTGTTTTACTCCGGTATTTTTAATTTCTTAGGGGTGATTGCCGGCGGCCTGGCGGTAGCCTATGCCATCGTGCATCTGCTGCCAGTGGATCTGCTGATTTCAGTCAATAGCACTCGTGGCATGGCTATGGTGTTTTCGCTGCTTACCGCCGCCATCGCCTGGAATCTGGGCACCTGGTATTTCGGTTTGCCTGCCTCCAGCAGCCATACACTGATCGGCGCCATTCTCGGAGTGGGTGTTGCCAATAGCCTGATTAACCATAGTCCCATTTCACAAGGCATCAACTGGGGTAAGGCGCTGGATGTTGGCACCTCTTTGCTACTATCTCCACTGGTAGGAGCTTTACTAGCTGGTTTATTAGTGATACTGCTGCGTCGTTATCGCGCAAACAGCAATATCCATAAAACCCCCCACCAACGCCAAGAGATAGAAGGTCGCAAACATCCCCCCTTCTGGACACGCTTCCTGCTGATCATGTCTGCAATGGGTGTAAGCTTTGCCCACGGCTCCAATGATGGTCAAAAAGGTGTGGGTCTGGTCATGCTGGTACTGATAGGCATTGTTCCCGCAAAATTTGTTCTTGATCTTAGCAGCACACCTTATCAGCTAGACCGTACCCGCGATGCCGCACGACATCTGGAGCAGTTTTATCAGCGTCATCAGCCTGAGTTGGAAAAAATCCTGCTCAGTAGCGCTAAGCCCGGCAAATCCAACAATTGTCAGCCACAAGCAATCGTAGCCACCGTTGCACAGCTACAGCAGTTAATGGGCGAACGCACCGCTTATAGCGCGCTCAATGCTACGCAACGCTGGCAGGTACGCAGCCATCTGCTCTGCCTGGATGAAACAGCCAAACGGGCAATGTCTTTGCCTACCTTACCTTCTAGCGAAAAGCAGTTATTACAGAATCTGCGCAAAGACCTCACCGCAACCACCGAATATGCGCCAACCTGGGTCATTATCGCCGTTGCGCTATCACTGGGTACCGGTACCATGGTGGGTTGGCGTCGGGTCGTCAAAACGGTGGGGGAAGGAATTGGCAAGAAGGATATGACTTACGCCCAGGGTGTCTCGGCTCAAATGACAGCAGCCGTCTCAATTGGCCTAGCCAGCCAATTTGGCTTTCCGGTTTCCACCACACAGGTACTATCCAGCGCCGTAGCCGGCACCATGCTGGCGGATAAAGCCGGCTTACAGCTATCGACTGTGCGTTCTATTGCTCTGGCCTGGCTGTTCACCCTACCGATTGCCATGCTGATTGCCGGCGGCCTGTACTATCTGGCCTCCTTCTGGTTTTAATACTAGCCAGATGTAAATATCTGAACGACAACAACGGCAAACGTAAGCTTGCTCCAGCAATAAAAAACGCCATCATTTAATATGATGGCGTTTTGTTTTTATGCGGATATCAAAAAAATCAAAAACAATCTTGCGAAACACATCATCCATTGTTAATATTAATGCGCTTCATCGAAACACCTCCTATCGTGCTAATCGCACGTTTAGAACACTTTAGTACTTTACTAAAGTGTTCTCTTTCTATTTACAACACTCCGCCGGCCTTACAGAATAAAACAACCACCACGGCAATCGCCACCAACCATGCTAGTGAACGCAAAAGTGCTTTATCGGCTAGATAGCACAAACCATGCGCGAGACGGGCACAGACATAAACCCACGCCAATAGATTAAGCAACGCCACCGGCACAGCCATCACCCAAGCCACCAACATCGCCGCAGCATAAACCGGCAAAGCTTCCCAGGCATTCTGCTGTGCCCAGTTAGCACGCTGACGATAGCCACTGGCTTGAGCCAGTACTTCGCGCGGACGATGGTTATCGTATTTAGCACCTGCTTTAGCGATGCCCGTCCACAACAAGGGCAGCAAGCTCACTACCAAAATACTCCATAACGCAAAAGGCATAATCTTCCCCTCACCTCAAGTTAACAAGACTTCTCACCAGGTGCCGCAGGCTTGGCCAAATAACGCTCATCATCAAAGCTCAGCACCCACTGCGGGCGATAAACCGTCAATAAAGCCAGCAGCAAGCCGGTGGTAAATGCCTCAGACCACGACAATAAAAAATAAAACGGCAAACTCTCTTCCAGCAAAAAACTCCAAGAATAAGCAGCCTGCCAACCCAGCAGTAATAAACCAGCCAAACTAGCCAGCAACAGACTGCTTCCCGCGGCCAAAAATCCGTTGATGAACACATAGATGAAGAAATGGGCAGGTAAATAACGCTGTACCACACGTAACAACAAGCTTACCCAAGCGACTGGTAACAGCACGGCCACCATATAATTCAGGCCCATCGCCTGCATCTCACCCAGACCAGCCATATTCAGGCACAGCATCACCAATGCCAGTGCCAACAAGGCCAGCCACGGGCCCATCAGCAGGGTAAACAAGGCCGCGCCTAGTAAGTGAAAGGATAAGCCGGGTAACAGCCCGGCTTTGATCAAACGCAATAGCAGCAACAGTGCGCAAGCCAGCAAGCAGACATGCACCGTCCCCAGACTCAGCGAGCGCCACTGCACCCGCATACCCGCCAGCACCAGACACAGCAGCATAAGCGCATTACTCAGCCACAGCCAGGGAGCGCTGAACACATCTGCTGGTAAATCCATTTCAACCCCATTCCTGATGCTTCATCAAAACATCTCATCGGCACGCAAATAGCGCCACTGGCCAGTCGGTAAATTACCCAGTGCTATTTTGCCGATACGAATACGCTTAAGCCCGACCACTCTTAAACCAACTAGCTCACACATACGCCGAATCTGCCGCTTCTTACCCTCACGTAAAATAAAACGCAGCTGATCCTCATTCTGCCAACTCACCGTAGCTGGCAACAAAGCCTTACCATCCAGTTCCAGACCATGATTCAATAAGCGCAAACCCTGTTCAGACAATTTACCTGCCACCCGTACCAGGTACTCCTTATCCACGGTGGAATGCTCACCGATCAAATGCTTGGCCATTCGGCCATCCTGGGTGAGCACCAGCAAACCCACCGAATCAATATCCAGCCGACCAGCCGGCGCCAGACCACGCAAATGCGCAGGGATAAAGCGTCTGCGACTCGTATCCTCACTCCAGTGGTTTTCCGGTTTTACCAAGACCACCGCCGGCTCATAACCATCCTCAGCCTGACCCGACACATAGCCCATGGGCTTATTCAATAAAATCGTTACCCGCGCAGCCTGAGCATCCTGCGCTTTTTTATCGACATCAATCTGCTGCTGCGGCAATACCTTCTGCCCTAATACCGCCACTTCTCCATCTACTTTTACCCAACCTTGCTCGATATAACTATCAGCCTCGCGCCGCGAGCACAAACCTAACTCAGCCATGCGTTTTGACAGGCGTACTGCTTCCATATTGACTTTCATAATAAAAAAAGCGGCTCACTAAGGAGCCCGCCATAAAAAATCCACACTTTGCTGTCAACAAGGTGCACTATTTACCTGCTATCGATAACGATTTTTTAACAATGCGATAATACTCGCCACTACTAATCATATCGTGCAACACCACATTGATTTTATTTAACAATTCTTTTTTATTGGCCTGTTTATTAAAAATAATATAGGTCGGATTTTCTTGAAATAATTTTCTGGAAAATTTTATTGTCTTAGCATTCTCAGTATCTATCAGCAAATCAGCGGCATCCACAATCATCAATGCCACATCAATTTTTTTATTTTGTAATTTTATTAGATTCTGCTGATCCGATGCTGCCTCTTCAACCGTAAACAAACCTTCTTTACGTGCTTTGTCAAAAGCATCACCATAACTCCAGCCAGACACCACCCCCAGTTTCAGATGAGACAAATCGGCAATATTATTAAATTTAACTGGCTGGGCGATATTAAAATATACCCCTATTTTTTCAACGAACAATAATTTACTGTAATCATATTTAGCAGCACGCTGTTGTGTCTTATAAATTCCAGCGATACCCGCCTGTGCCCGATCGGCTTGTGCTAAAACCTGCTTCCATGGTAAAGCCGTCAGTTCAACTGGCACCCCAAGCTTCTGAAATATAGCGGTGGTTAAAGCCGGATATAAGCCAGCAGCCTGATGTGACGCAGCAAACATAAATGGTGGATTATTAGCATCTATATTAATTTTCACTGCCTCTAGCGTTGCGGCAGATATCAAATTAGCACACAGCATGCCAGCAAAATATAGTGCGATAGATACGCTTTTAATCATTTTCCCCATCCCCTAATTCCGCAACACAGACTCCCAGCACGACCTCAAAGCTACCACAAGATAACTGCGTACACATACATGAGCTAAGAAAACAACTGACCATCACGGATAAAGTGCTTATCACCCAGGCGACGTGTAAAACCGCTACGGTCAAAATACTCCAGAATTTGCACCGCCAGCTTACGCCCACAAGCCATCTGATTACGAAAAGCCGCCACCTCGGCATAACCCTGCTGCTGGCACAGCTCCCGCACCATCGCCGCCATTGCCTGCACTGCATGATGGCTATAGTAACGATCCGGCACCACTGCCTGTACATGCCCCAGGCGCACCGCCTTACGCAATACAGCACGCACCTCATCTTCCGACGCAGCTAAACCGCCAGCCAGCTCACGTACCCATTGTGGCTGCATACTGTCCTGAAAAAACACTTGTAATCGCTGCCATAGCGCTTGCTCATCCGGTGCAAAAGCCAGCACATGTTCCGGCAGATGTAGCCAACCACGACTATTCACTAGCAAACCAGCGGCCAGCAGCTCATCCAGCAAACGCGCTACCGCCGCCTCGCTTTCCGTAGGCAATGCCAGCCGTTGCAAGCGGCCACGACTGGCACCCAGTTGATCCGGCTGCTGTTGATGCAAAAGGCTTAAGCGCTCCAACACCTGCTGTTTCAGGCGCTGCCATTGTGCGGGTAGATAGGCAAATTCACCGGCGACAATCAACTCACACTCCGCTGTCAGCACCGCCAATGGTTCAGCCAATAACTGCTGTGCCCAGGCAAAAGCAGGCAAATGCACCGCTTGTCGTTGCGCACGCCAGCGCAAACTGGCGGCCGCATCGCTCAGTGTGGCGAGTGCTTGCAGATAATGTAGCCGCTCAGGCTGGCGTTTGGCGCGTGTTGGTGGCTGTAGCTCTAGCACGCTGGCGGCCCCTAATGTCTGGCGAGCACTGGCATCGCGTAGAATCAAGCGATCTCCTTCTGCCAGGTATAAGGGCTGATCCAGGCTCAACTCCGCCACAGTGCTTTCCCCAGCCGACAGCTCTGATTTGCTCAGCAACACCAAGTGACCGGTACTATGGCTGGCCGCATGATGAATATGCACCGCTTGCCAATGGTGCACCTTGCCAGCCAGCGTCGGGCTTAACTGCAGTTGTATACTGATACGTGTGCCAAGCGCTGGCGGTGCCTGCTGTAACAACCAGTCTCCACGCCGGATATCCGCCTTACCCGCCTCGCCCACCAGATTCAAGGCAATGCGCTGCCCGGCCTGACCGGATTCTGCCGCCTGATTCTGCACATGCAGACCACGCACCCGCATCACACAGTTCTTTCCGGTCAACCACAGCATATCGCCCAACTTGACTTCACCGCCTAAGGCCGTACCCGTCACCACCAGCCCGGCACCGCTAAGGGTAAAAGCACGATCAATCGACAGACGAAAACGTTGCAACTTAGCTGGCTGACTAGCCAGTTGCTGCAAATGCTCACGTAAAGCCGGCACTCCCTGCCCGCTGAAGCTGGACACCGCAAAGCAGGCACTGGCGGGCAAAGCATAACGCGCCAATTCGGCTTGCAAATCAGCCTCCAACTGCGCCAGGTGCTCTCCATCAACCAGATCAGCCTTGCTAATAGCCACCGTTATGCTGTGCATGCCCAGCAATTGCAGGATGGCCAGATGTTCCCGCGTTTGCGGCATGATGCCATCGTCGGCGGCCACCACCAGCAGCGCATGACGCACACCACCCACGCCGGCCAGCATATTGCTCAAAAACCGTTCGTGCCCGGGTACATCAATAAAGCCCAGCGTTCGACCATCTGTCAGCGACAAGTAGGCGTAGCCCAGATCAATCGTCATGCCACGCTTTTTTTCTTCCGGTAGCCGGTCAGCATCGATCCCAGTCAGTGCGCGTAATAAGGACGTTTTGCCGTGATCAACATGGCCAGCAGTGGCAATAATCATGCGAGTGCCTCGCGCGCTTGCTGCTGCAATTCACGCAAGGCCTGCATCGCCAGCGTTGCCTTGGCCTGCGGTACAAAAATATGGTCGTGATAGTAAGCGGCTACCACATTGGCACTGACCTGATACTCAGCCAGCTTGCTGGCCACTGCAGCCGTCAGGCCCACGGCCTCCAGGCTCGAATGCACACTGAGCGTAATCGCCTGAAACACCGCCGCAAACGCAATACGACAACGTTGCGCCTCTGCTTGCGACACAATCAAGCTCATGCCCTCACGCTCGCGAAAACTCGCCAGCGGCTGTAAATCGCTATAAGCCGCCAGTTGTTGCTCTGATAAGGAACAAAATACATAAGGCGTACTAGCCAGTTGCGGTTCCATGCTAGCCAGCAATTGATTTAAATCGCTTATCCCGCTCATCGTCTTGTCACACCCGCTGATATTGGACAAAGGCATAAGCCAGGCCGGTAGCGCTGATATGAGGCACACGCGCCACTTCACGCCACTCACTGGCACGCCATTCAGGAAAATAAGCATCGCCCTCATAGGCAGCAGCCAATTCGGTCAGTTGTAAAACATCGGCCATGGCCAGTGCCTGACGGTATAAATCGGCCCCACCAATCAGGCACACCTCCTCCACCACCCCGGCCAGGCTTAAGGCTTGCGGCAGAGAGTGCGCAACCTCAGCCCCGAGAGCCTGCCAGTCTTGCTGACGTGTCACCACGATATTGCGCCGCCCGGGCAAGGGCTTGCCGATGGAGTCCCAAGTCTTACGACCCATGATGATAGGCTTACCCAGCGTAAGCGCCTTGAAATGCTGCAAGTCTTCCGGCAAATGCCAAGGCAGACGATTGTTGACACCGATAATGCGATTAGCCGCCAGCGCTGCCACCAGGGTGAGAGTGGGTTTCATATCGCCACCGCCGCCTTGATATGCGGATGCGGGTCGTAAGCTTGCAGCGTGAAATCCTCAAACTTGAAAGCGAAAATATCCTGCACTTCAGGATTGATCTGCATGGTGGGCAAAGCGCGGGGCTGGCGCGTCAATTGCAAGCGGGCCTGCTCCAGATGATTGCTGTACAGATGAGCATCGCCCAGTGTATGAACGAACTCCCCCGGCTGCAGATGGCACACCTGCGCCACCATCATCGTCAGCAAGGCATAACTGGCAATATTGAATGGCACCCCTAGGAAGATGTCAGCAGAACGCTGATACAACTGACAGGATAACTTGCCGTCGGCCACATAAAACTGGAACAGGCAATGACAGGGCGGCAAGGCCATTTCATCCACTAGCGCCGGATTCCACGCCGACACAATCAGCCGCCGCGAATCCGGATTGCGTTTAATCATCTCGACAACTTGGCTGATCTGATCAATATGGCGGCCATCCGGGGCCGGCCAACTACGCCACTGATAACCATATACCGGGCCCAACTCGCCGTTCTCATCCGCCCACTCATCCCAGATCGACACTCCCTGCTGTTGCAGAGCACGAATATTGGTCGCCCCGGACAAAAACCATAGCAGCTCATGCACAATAGAACGCAAATGACATTTCTTGGTCGTCACCAGCGGAAAGCCCTGCTGCAGGTCAAAACGCATTTGATAGCCAAAGACAGAGCGCGTGCCGGTACCGGTGCGATCCGCCTTATCGTGACCGTGACTGAGCACATGCTGCATCAAATCCAGATACGCTTGCATTTTGTTTTCCCAGCAAATTTTAAGTTCGCCGATTGTAGCCTTGTCTCCTGTCAGCGTCACCCCATCCGCCAGCAAGAGCGACAGTGAAACACTGAGTTTTCTTGACGGCCCGACACCTATTCAAAACCTTAAAGCCAACTTCCAGCGGCGCATGCTCGTGCCCGGGCGGGATTAGCCATCGAAATTCGGCTTTACCGCGAATAGGGTCAGCGTCAGACATGACAAAGGTACGAGTGTTTTTAAATAACACATTCGTTTTTATGCATGTGTTATTGACAAAGTTTGTCTAGTGAGTATGATGATTTAACGAAATGAATTGAGGTATTGATGGCTTACCTTAGCCCGCTGCAACTTTTCAAGTCTCTATCAGATGAGACCCGTTTAAACATCATGCTCTTGCTACGCGAAGTCGGCGAGCTTTGTGTCTGCGATATTTCCATCGCGCTCCAAGAGTCACAGCCTAAAACATCACGCCATCTGGCCATGTTACGCGGTGTCGAATTGCTTTCAGACCGCCGTGAAGGAAAATGGATTTATTATCGCCTCTCCCCACAGATGCCAGTTTGGGCAGCTAATGTCCTGGAACAATCTTACTTATGTCAGTACGAAGAAATCCGGCAATTGAAGCAGCGCTTACAACAGATGAATACAGCTTCTGACGGCAAAGCCCGTTGTTGCGACCTCTAAAAAATTTATATAAACACATATGAAAAAACATATTTATATTCAGGAGCATTTATGTGGCTAGCCTTGATGATTTTTCTTTTAACGCTTGTACTGGTGATTACGCAACCCAAAGGTTTGGGAATAGGCTGGAGTGCGTCTATCGGGGCCGTTCTGGCATTGCTCACCGGGGTGGTGCATATCGGTGATATCGCTGTAGTCTGGCAGATCGTCTGGAATGCGACGGCTGCTTTTATCGCTCTGATCATCATCAGCCTGCTATTGGATGAGTCTGGCTTTTTTGAATGGGTTGCCCTGCATGTCTCGCGTTGGGGCAATGGTAAAGGTCGACTACTATTTACCTGGATTATATTGTTAGGCGCTTCAGTCTCTGCTCTGTTTGCCAATGATGGCGCGGCACTGATTTTAACCCCTATCGTAATAGCGATGCTGTTGGCTTTAGGTTTCAGCCGTGGTGCCACACTGGCATTTGTTATGGCTGCGGGCTTTATCGCTGATGCGGCCAGTTTGCCCTTGATCGTGTCTAATCTGGTCAATATTGTTTCCGCTGACTTCTTCAAACTGGGCTTCAATGACTATGCCGCCGTGATGGTGCCCGTGAATATCGCCAGCATCATCGCTTCACTGCTAATGCTGCATTTATTTTTCCGCAAAGACATTCCCGCCAGCTATGACGTCAATAAATTAAAAGTGCCAAGTGAAGCCATCCGCGATCTGAAAACCTTTCAAACCGGGTGGGTGGTATTGGTTTTACTCTTGCTAGGTTTTTTTGCCCTTGAACCTTTGGGTGTCCCGGTCAGTCTGGTGGCCGCGCTGGCGGCATTCATTCTGTGGTCGGTTGCCCGTCGTAGTCGAGTAATAGATACCCGCAAGGTGCTCAAAGGCGCGCCATGGCAGATTGTTATCTTCTCTTTGGGTATGTATCTGGTGGTGTATGGCCTGCACAATGCCGGACTGACGGCAGTCATTTCAATCATGCTGAATCAATTTGCCAGCATGGGTATATGGGGAGCGGCTCTCGGAACAGGCTTTCTGACCGCGTTTCTGTCATCGCTAATGAATAATATGCCCACGGTGCTCATCGGCGCGCTATCGATTGATGGTAGTACGGCAACAGGCGTGATTAAAACGGCCATGGTGTATGCCAACATTATTGGCTGTGATCTGGGGCCCAAGATCACGCCGATTGGCAGCCTAGCCACTTTACTTTGGCTTCATGTGTTGGCACAGAAAAACATTGCCATATCGTGGGGGTATTACTTCCGTGTTGGCATGGTGATGACCATACCGGTGTTATTGGTCACGTTGGCCGCTTTGGCTATCCGCTTATCTGTTTAAGTCCCCCTTCATCTGAAAAGAGAATGTTATGACGGCAATCACTATTTATCACAACCCAACCTGTGGCACATCGCGTAACACGCTGGCGTTAATCCGTAATAGCGGAGTAGAGCCGACGATTATCCTTTATCTTGAAACGCCTCCATCCCGTGATGAACTCATCAAACTCATTACAGACATGGGTATCTCCGTACGGGCATTGTTACGAAAAAATGTTGAGCCTTATGAGCAGATGGGGCTAGCAGAAGAGAGCTTGAGTGATGAGGTATTACTCAATGCCATGCTGGCACAGCCGCTTCTGATTAATCGACCGATTGTGATCACCCCACTGGGCACACGACTTTGCCGTCCCTCTGAGTGGGTGTTGGATATCCTGCCCGATCCACAGCGGCACGCTTTTACCAAGGAAGATGGCGAGAAGGTGATCGATGAAAAAGGGCAACGGGTGGCAAAATGAATAATCATGATGATAAAAAGCATCTCGCGGAAGTCAGCCTTTTCGATACCGATATTTCAGCACACCGTTTTAATGTTACAAACATCCCGCATCCACCTAGAATTTTGATGCTTTACGGTTCGGTACGCGAGCGTTCTTATAGCCGACTGGTGACAGAAGAAGCGAGCTATCTGCTACAGGCAATGGGAGCGGAGGTGCGTATCTTCAATCCATCTGGCTTACCACTACCCGATGATGCTCCAGATACTCACCCCAAAGTTCAAGCCTTACGCGAGCTGGTTCGATGGTCGGAAGGGATGGTGTGGTGCTCACCGGAACGCCACGGAGCGATGACGGGGATTATGAAGGCCCAGATTGACTGGATACCCTTAGCAGAAGGGGCACTTCGTCCTTCCCAAGGTAAAACACTGGCCATTATGCAGGTTAGTGGCGGCTCTCAGTCCTTCAATGCGGTTAACCAGATGCGCATTCTGGGGCGTTGGATGAGGATGGTGACGATCCCCAATCAATCATCGGTGGCAAAAGCCTGGCAGGAGTTTGATGAAGCAGGGCGCATGAAACCTTCGCCCTACTATGATCGCATCGTTGATGTGATGGAAGAACTACTGAAATTCACCTTGCTTATCCGGGGTAATTCGGACTATTTGACGGATCGTTACAGCGAGCGCAAAGAGAGCGCTGCGGCTTTATCCGCCAGAATGAAGCAAAGCAACACCTGACTGCTACCGTTCAAATCGTCTCTCGTTACCACATAGATTATCTAGAGTGCACTGAAATGTTCTGCAATACGAGGCAAATCTCCTAAAGATTTGCCTCTTTTTGATTTAAATCTGGAACACGCTACCATTCAAAGTCGGGCCACGTCACCCGCTTGCCATAGGCAAAGGCATTGACTGGAAACCGCCCAGTTCTGATGGCCTCCGGCGTGTCTGGCCCATACACATAGCCAGGGTCAAACGTCTTCATCAGGCTGGGCAGGGTTCTTAAACGTTCGTCAGCGGATAACCCGACAAAATACCGGCAGCGACTGTCAATCACATAGTCAATATGCGTGTAAGCGGTGCCGCCAATGCAGCCTACACTGTATAGCACCTCGTCAGCCATGATCGGTATCGCTGCCCGTAAGCCGCGCTCGACGATATATTCCAGTTCGAACATGATGGCTTGGTCAAGCTTGTTCGTGGGCATAAAAGCCATGCCATAACGTAGTAAGCCAAGCTGGGTCAGCAACATCGGCCACAGGGCAGGCAAGCCATAGACGCGGGAACGCTCATCTTTAAAGCGGGTAGGATGGTTGTCGTCATCAAAACGGATACGGTATCTATCGTCATCCTGATGATTAAGCGCTCTGCATATATCGTCGGCCAGATTCAGCACAAAGCCCCGCTTGTCCTCGATATGGCTGCTTTCTCTGAGAACGTGATGGATAAAGCGATACAGACTTTCCAGTGCCGCAAAATCTCCCCATAGATAGAGCCCCGCATGGCGTGGCGTCAGTTGGAGTTCCAGCATGGCTTTTTCTTTTCATGACTTTAGCGAATGGCCTATTTTATCAATGGAAAAATGAAACGAACATCGATTTTATGATAAAAGCGATAATTTTCAGACCTTAATAATTCAAAATAGCTATTTACGCTCGCACTTCTACAATCGCCACTTTGAACACACCGCGTTTTTCTGTCAGCACCTGCTCCACTTTGGGTACAGCGGTGCGAATCCCTGCCGGGGGCGTCCCTTTGACTTTGGTCAGTAGTTGCCGAAACCTGGAGCACCCGGCATTCTGACAAAAGCGAGATTCATATAGTCTAGGGGGTGAAAATCTGGTGGTGGCGGAGAGTTTTTTCGGATTTTGACTTCGCGAAGGATAAGATGACAAAACCGGGGATTGACGCTATGCTGGGCGCGCTGTGGGCGAGGGAGTTAGGGTTGGAATGCTCATCAAACCCTCAGCGCAGGTTTTAGAGTAGGTTTAAAAAATCATGAATTTAAGCTGTTGATTTTAGCGCTGCGTCTTGCTTTTCTGATCAACTCCTACAATCAGCAGCATTTTACATCCGCCCTCAGGACTGCCTTATGTCTACCCCTCATTACGACAAAATCATTAGTGCTCGCTGGATCATTACGGTTGAGAACGACGGTGAAGTGCTGGAAAACCATACTATTGCATTAAAAAACGGGCGAATTGCCGAGATCGCCCCCACCGCGCAGACAGTGAACTGGCAGGCCGATGAACATATTGAACTGGCCAACCACGTGTTAATGCCCGGTTTGATCAATCTGCATGGCCACTCGGCAATGACCCTGCTACGCGGCCTGGCCGACGATAAAGCCCTGATGGACTGGCTCACCAATCATATCTGGCCAGCAGAGGGCAAGCACGTTCAGGATGGCTTTGTATTTGATGGCGCCTTGCTGGCGATGGGGGAGATGATTCGCGGCGGCACCACGACCATTAACGATATGTATTTTTATCATGGAGCGATGGCACGCGCCGGCCTGGCTTCCGGCATGCGTACTTTTGTCGGCTGTTCTATTCTGGAATTCCCCACTAATTACGCCAGCCATGCGGATGATTACATCAGTAAGTCATTAGCTGAACGGCGTGAATTTCTGGGGGAGGAACTGATTACTTTCACACTAGCCCCACACGCACCTTACACCGTATCCGACGCCACTTTCAGCAAAATCGTGACCTTGGCAGAGCAGGAAGACATGCTGATCCACTGCCATATTCACGAAACCGCCGAGGAAGTCAGCAATAGCGTAACAGAACACCATCAACGGCCCCTGGCGCGCCTGCAGCAGCTAGGACTGTTATCACCACGCTTGATTGCCGCTCACATGGTGCATTTGAATGATGCGGAAATTGAGCTGGCGGCCAAGCATGGCATCTCAATTGCGCACAATCCGGCTTCCAATATGAAGCTGGCTTCCGGCATTGCCCCTATTCCGAAAATGCTGGCAGCCGGTATCACTGTCGGGCTAGGTACCGATGGTGCCGCGTCGAATAACAAGCTGGATATGTTATCCGATATGCGTCTGGCGGCCTTGCTGGCCAAGGTGGGCAGCCTGGAACCAACCGCCGTCCCCGCCGCCACCGCCATCCGTATGGCTACCCTCAACGGGGCACGTGCTTTGGGTATTGAGGACAAGGTGGGCTCGGTCACTAAGGGCAAGCAGGCCGATTTGATCGCCATTGATTTATCCGCGCTGGAGACGGCACCGACATTTGACCCTATCTCACATGTGGTCTACGCCGCTGGCCGCGAACAAGTGAGCCATGCCTGGGTAAATGGTCGCACCCTGCTGCAAGACCGCCAGTTGAGCACCTTGGATGAGTCCGCTCTGAAAACCCGCGCCGAGGACTGGCGCCATCGCATTCTGGCTAAATAAATCATGAGCAATGTAGACGAACTGGAGCTGGAAAAATTCAGCCAGCTGGCCCACAAATGGTGGGATAAAAACAGCGAATTCAAGCCGCTACACGATCTCAACCCGCTGCGACTCGACTATATCGACCACTATGCTGATCTGGCCGGTAAACGCGTGCTGGATGTCGGTTGTGGCGGTGGCATTCTGGCGGAAAGCATCGCTCAGCGCGGGGCGGAAGTACAGGGCATTGATCTGGCTAAAAAGTCACTGAAAGTCGCACAGCTGCATAGCCTGGAATCCGGCGTGGCGGTGAATTACCGCTGTATCTCAGTAGAGGATTTAGCTGCCGAGGCCCCAGCCAGTTTTGACGTGGTCAGTTGCATGGAAATGCTGGAACACGTGCCCGACCCGGAAAGTGTGGTGCGCAGTTGCGCCACGCTGGTCAAGCCTGGCGGCTGGGTGTTTTTTTCTACCCTGAACCGTAATGCCAAAGCCTATCTGTTAGCGGTGATCGGCGCGGAGTATTTGCTGAATATGCTGCCACGCGGCACCCATGAGTATCAGCGTTTTATCAAACCCTCCGAACTCTCTCGCATGACACGTCATAGCGGGCTAGCACTCGTCAATCTAACGGGCCTGAGCTATCAGCCGCTGACTCAGCAATATTCGCTGGGCAGCGATACCGATGTTAACTATCTCCTTGCCACCCAGCGGCAAAATTAAGGCCAGCAGCTACTGACACTGACTATAGTGCGGTAGAATGCCCGGCTCGTTGCGCCCGGTGAGACCGATCCGGGCGTCACTATTTATCACCCTCGACTGTTTATCGACGGCAGAAAATCATGACTAAAACCACAGAAAAAGCCTTGGTCGTCCTTTCCGGCGGCCAGGATTCCACTACCTGCCTGTACTGGGCTTTGCAGCAATTTGGTGAGGGCCATGTCAGCGCAGTCACTTTTGACTATGGCCAGCGCCACCGTGTCGAGTTGGACTGTGCCGACAAAATTGCCCGGCTGGCCGGCGTGCCGTACATCGTGCTGCCTATCAATACCTTTGCAGCCATTGGCGGCAATGCCTTAACCGATAGCACTATCGCCCCGGAAACCGGCCAGCGCGATGACCAGACGCTGCCTAATACCTTTGTGCCTGGCCGCAATCTGATTTTTCTAAGCTTTGCCGCCGCGCTGGCTTACCAGTTAGGCGCGCGCCATCTGATTACCGGGGTAGCACAGACCGACTATTCCGGCTATCCCGATTGCCGCGAGAATACCTTGAAAGCACTAGAATTGGCCTTGCGCCTGGGCATGGATAGCGAAATCGTGCTGCATGCCCCGCTCATGCATTTATCCAAGGCAGAAACCATCACCCTCGCACAGCAAGTCGGCGCAATGACCGCATTGGCCTGGAGCCATACTTGCTATAACGGCGCCGTGCCACCCTGTGGACACTGTGCCTCTTGCCAGCTACGTGCCAAAGGCTTTGCCGATGCTGGCGTGCCGGATCCGCTGGTGCTGCGCTGCCAGCAAGGAGCTTAAGCATGCACGCCTCCTACTGGCTGGCTGGCAGCCGCTTTGAAGCGGCGCGCCAAGTGAACGGCGCACAAGATCGTACCGCCCAACTACATGGGCACAGCTTTCAGCTGGCGGTACGTGCGCCCACGCATCTGATTGAACAAAGCGAACTGGACGCGGCTATCGCCAGCGCAGTAGAACCCTTTAACTATGCCGCTATTCATCAGCACTTAACACGTTGTGATGACCTGGCACTGGCGCAACATCTACATACCACCCTGCCCTGCCAAACTGCGCTGAGCCTACAAAGTAGCGCGCAACGTGGCATTATGCTGGAAGGCGCACAGGCTTTGGTATGGATTCAGGTGCAATTTGAAGCCGCTCACCAACTACCCAAAGTGCCTGCCGGTCATAAATGTGGCCGCCTGCACGGACATGGCTTTGGGGTGCGTCTGGTGGCTGATGCAACACATAGCAGCCAATTGGCGCTGGAAGCCGCCTGGGCACCATTGCATGCGCAATTACACCATCAGTATCTGAATGCGATTCCCGGCCTGGAGAACCCGACCAGCGAAGTGCTGGCCCATTGGCTCTACCAACAACTGCAAGAGCGTCTACCTGCTCTAGCCTGGGTTGAGGTACGCGAAACCCATAGCGCGGGCAGTCAGTTTGACGGGCAACGCTTCCGCATCTGGAAGGAGCAGCGTTTTGAAAGTGCGCTGCTGTTTGATAGCGATGGTCGCTATAGCGGCCACAGCTATCTGATCCGACTGATGTTAAGCGGCCAGCTAGACCAGACCATGGGCTGGCTACTGGACTTTGGTGATGTCAAAGACCGTTTCAAACCCATCTACCGCCAGCTTGATCACAATCCGCTGGATAAGCTCAGGGGTATCCGTCAAGGCAATAGCCTAGCCGTCAGCGAATGGGTACATGCCCAGTTATCGCCACAACTGCCGGAGCTAAGTCGCATTGATCTATTGGAATACGCCCACAGCGGCGTATCACTGATGTTTCATGACAATATGCGCTGGCCTTTGCTCTAAAGCCTGGAGACACCTTTGATGAGCAACTACACCGTTAAAGAAATTTTTTATACTTTGCAGGGAGAAGGCAGCCAAGCAGGACGCGCCGCAGTATTCTGCCGCTTTGCCGGCTGTAATTTATGGTCTGGCCGCGAACAGGATCGCAGCCAGGCCATCTGCCAGTTTTGCGATACTGATTTTGTCGGCACCGGCCCGGATGGCGGCAAGTTCGCAACGGCAGATGCACTAGCGCAATGTATTGCCGATAAATGGCCGGCAGAAACGGCAGGCAAACCTTATGTAGTTTGTACCGGTGGGGAGCCGCTGCTGCAACTGGACACCGCCTTGATTGATGCTCTACATGCCCGTGGCTTTGAAGTCGCCGTAGAAACCAATGGCACGTTACCTGCACCCGCCGGCTTGGACTGGATTTGTGTCAGCCCCAAAGCCGGTAGCGAGCTGGTACAGCGCCGTGGCAACGAACTAAAACTGGTCTATCCACAAGCAGGGCAACTACCAGAAAGCGTCGCCCATCTGGATTTTGATCGTTTTTATCTACAAGCAATGGATGGCCCAGCATTAGCCGCCAATACCCAAGCGGCGATTGCTTACTGTATGGCGCATCCACAATGGCGCTTATCGGTACAGACGCACAAGGTGGTTCATATCCGCTAGCCAACAGGTTTTTTATTCGTATAAGCCTAGGTTTTTGGCCGATTCCCGCAATTTAAAACCCTGCTGCAAAGGCACTAATTTCTCCAATGCTTTTCTCTCGCTTTCAGGCAATTGCAGATAGCGTGCCTCATACCTTAACTCCAAGGGCAAAGGGTGTAAGGCAAACAATACTCTTAAAGCTTCAGGGTCATCTGCGGCAGAGTAATCCGGCAGCTTAACTTCCCTGGCAAACAAGGTGGCCCGTAGCAAAGTCATCATCGCAGGGCTATTGCACGCGCTTTGTGCCTTAATGGAGAAATAGCTCAGTACCGTTCTTTTATCGTCATCGCTTAAATCAATACCGTCAAACAGATTCTTCGGCAACACGATCTGCCTATCATCACATTCTTGATAGTTTTTTTCACTTAAGCTGATCGCTTGCTGTAAGCCCGCTTGGGCAATCGCATGGATAGCCTTAACATCATCCTTAGCTGCCAGTGCAAGCAAAGGCAAGACTAGCAGCAAGCAGGCAAACCTACTGAATTTGACAGCCATCTGCTACCGCCTTCCAGAATAGCTTTTGCTTTCTATCCGCAAAGTGATCCATCTCTTGCCTATACGCTATATCTTGTACGACCCTTTTTAGTATGGCCGACCAGCTATTCATTGACTCCTGAACCAGTTTCCAATCAGTAGCATAGATATTGTAGGAAGCGCTTAACGGCCCATTGCGGTAAAAAATAGTCGTCATCACACCAACCCCAGTCATGGCAGCACCTAGATTAGCCACCTTTACTTTTTGTCTGATTTCTTCAATCGCTGCTAGGCTATTCTGGTCAAACTTAATCGCTTCAATCTGTGGACATTGTTTCATCACACCCTCTTCTGTCCAAGGCATAGACATAAACAATATCACAAATTAATCTTATGGCATTTTTATTGCAATAAAAATTCCCATTACTTTTCGTCGTCTCTGTTCTTCGACATCAAATGCAAAAAAGCGCAAGACCTTAATCTTGCGCTTTTTAAACTCATCAGGCCGCAGCCTGAGAACAATAAAACTAAGCCTGCTGCTTGCGAGCTGGCAGTTTTTCCTTGATACGTGCAGACTTACCAGTACGTCCACGCAGGTAGTACAACTTGGCGCGACGCACGTCACCACGACGCTTTACTTCCACCGAAGCAACCAGTGGTGAGTAAGTTTGGAAAGTACGCTCAACACCTTCACCGGCGGACATTTTGCGCACGGTAAAAGCACTGTTCAGGCCTGCATTTTTCTTGGCAATCACCACACCTTCATAAGCCTGCAGCCGCTCACGAGTACCTTCCTTGACCTTTACCTGTACCACGATGGTGTCACCGGGGGCAAAAGGGGGCAGAGTTTTGTTAAGGCGAGCGATTTCTTCTTGCTCAAGCTGTTGAATCAAATCCATAAAACTACTCCTGTTTTTTCTGAGAATCTTGTTCCTGCTGATACTGAGCCAGCAGCCGAGATTCTTGTTTTGTCAAAAGACGGTTTTGCAACAAATCCGGGCGACGTTGCCACGTCCTTCCCAGTGCTTGCTGTAACCGCCATTGTGCAATCAAGGCATGATTACCAGATAATAATACTTCCGGTACCGGCATACCCTGATACTCTTCCGGCCGGGTATAGTGTGGACAGTCCAGCAAACCCGTCACAAAAGAATCTTCATACGCCGACTGGGCATCGTTGAGAACACCAGGCAATAAGCGCACGACGGCATCCATCAACACCATCGCCGGTAACTCTCCACCAGACAAGACATAATCTCCGATGGAAATTTCTTCATCCACCTCGCGCTCAATCAAACGCTCATCAACACCCTCATAGCGGCCACATAACAATACCAAACCAGGCCGCTGTGACAGAGCAAGCACCCTGTTATGTGTTAGGGCAGAGCCTTGTGGCGACAAATACACCGTATGGCTCTCCATCACCCCCAACTGCTGCTGCCGCTGGCGTGCCGCAGTAAGCGCCTGCTGCAATGGTTCAATCTGCATCACCATGCCAGGACCACCGCCATAAGGGCGGTCATCAATACGACGGTAATTATCGTGAGTGAAATCGCGAGGGTTCCAGGCCTGAAAACCCCAAATCCCTAAATCAAGCGCCCGCTGGCTAACACCAAAGCGGGCGATAGAGTCAAACATCTCGGGAAATAAAGAAACTACATCAATCTGCATCTAGTAGTCCAAACCCCAATCCACCAGGATTCGACCTTCGGCAAGCAGAACTTGCAATACATACTTCCCAACAAAAGGAATCAAATGCTGCCGGTCCTCACCTGCCACCACCAATACATCATGAGCGCCTGTTTCCAGTAACTCCGCAACTTTACCTAGGGTTTCACCCTGCTGATTAAACACCACCAAACCAATCAGATCGCTCCAGTAGTATTCATCTTCACCTGCTGCCGGTAACTCCTCACGCGGCACAGCAATTTGCATACCAATCAGCCGTTCTGCGGCATCACGATCGTCAATGCCGGTAAACTTGGCCGTTACTATCTTGGTCTGCGCTGCCCCGTTCTCAAATGTATAAGGAGCCCAGCTACCATTCTTACCTAACCACCACACCGGATAATCAAACAAGCTGTCCGGATATTCGGTATCGACATGCAGTTTCAGCCAGCCCTTGATACCAAAAGCACCACGGACAAAACCCATCATGACGAGATCGTCACTCTGCATGTGACTGGCCTGCTCGATTAAGCTTAAGCATCAGTTAACGGATTAAACCGCAACCTTCTGATCTTTTAACAGCTTGGCCACTGCGTCAGATAGTTGAGCGCCTACACCAACCCAATGGTTCAGACGATCCATAGTCAAGCGAACTCGCTCTTCTTTTTCATTAGCTACCGGGTTATAGAAGCCAACGCGCTCGATGAAGCGACCGTCACGACGGTTACGGGAGTCGGTCACTACGATGTTGTAGAACGGACGGTTCTTGGAGCCGCCACGTGCCAGACGAATCACTACCATTGTCGATTGTCCTTGAATAAATACTGAACGTAGAAAAGCCGGAGATTCTAGGGCAATTTTCCCTTAGCATGCAAGCGCTTAATTAAAATTTGCGCCCAAGTCATCATGCCATCCCCTTACAATACCTTGGCAACCATCATTAATGCCCGGTCTTCTGGGTGAGGTTCTACTTTAAAGTTCAGCTTGCGCATTAGCTTTAACATCCCCTTGTTGCCCGCCAAGACTTCACCATGCATCACTTTGAGCCCTTGCTCACGCGCAGCATCAAATAGAGCACTCATCAGC
The DNA here is from genome assembly GCA_020830965.2 of Neisseriaceae bacterium TC5R-5. Classification (GTDB taxonomy): domain Bacteria; phylum Pseudomonadota; class Gammaproteobacteria; order Burkholderiales; family Chromobacteriaceae; genus Chromobacterium. The sequence continues at coordinate 199,724 of JACCFC020000001.1, read as the reverse complement.
ACAACGCCAACCCCCTTAGACTGCCATTGGTCGGCCACTTCCAAAGCAAACTCACAAGCCTCATTGTCAGGGTCTGTGACAAAACGCGCTACAGCCAGCATCTCGCTGCCGGAATCCACTTGGCAAGTCATTGCCAACGCCATTTCCCGGTCATAATCCAACTGTGTAAAACGCACCAAGGTACTCTGTGAGAGCTGCTTGATGCTGGAAAGATAACGGTTATAACGACTCTCTTCCGACAGATTACGCACAAACGCCTGCTGCATATCAGCATCTTCTGGCCGAATAGGCCGCACCATCACCGGAGTGCCATCGGTCAATTTTGCACAGACCACCATATGACTAGGGTACGGCATGATAGCCATATGCGCGTAACGCTGGTAATCCGCCGGCATCGGCCTGACGATGATGCGGGCATCCAATGCAATCACCCCCTGTTCATCCGCCACCAAGGGGTTAATGTCCATCTCCAGCAGTTCCGGCAGCTCGCATACCATTTCTGACACATGCAACAACACCCCGGCCAACTCATCAAGGTCGACCGCAGGAAGATGCTTAAACGGACCCAATAAACGGCCAATTCGTGTCTGGGCTATCATGCTGTTGACTAGATAATCATTTAAAGGGGGTAAGGCCAACGCTCTATCTTGCATCACCTCTACCGCAATACCACCCGCCCCAAATGTAATCACTGGCCCAAAGGCCTGATCATGGGTGACACCAACCATCACCTCACGGGCAAAACGCCGTTTGCGCATCGGCTGCACCGAGATTCCATCAATACGCGCATCTGGCCGCATCTGATGGGTACGGCGCATAATGGCATCGAACGCCGTCCGCAGCGTCGCCTCATTGCTAATATTCAACTCCACCCCTCCAACATCTGACTTGTAGATAATGTCAGGAGAGTCAATTTTCAGCACCACCGGATAAGTGATCTCACTTGCCAAGCTCACCGCTTCCTCGACATTGCTGGCCAATTTAGTAGGATTAACCGGGATATGAAACGCCGCCAACACTTCCTTGGATTCCCGCTCGGACAGCACGGTACGTTCAGCTGCCAGCGCGGCAACAATCACTTTACGGGCTCTCGCTACATCAGGATCTGCCCTACCCTCATCTAAAGGCCCCGGCGTTTGCAACAGTAGCTGCTGATTGCGCTGATAAGCCGCCAGATTACGAAACACTTCCACTCCGTACTCTGGGGCACGAAAGTGAGCACATTTAGCCTTGGAAAATAACTCACGGCTTGCCGACACCTTGGCATCCCCTAACCAAGACAACAACAAAGGCTTACTCGATTCACGCTGCAAACCTATCATCAACTGGGCGGTCAACAAATGATCGGTACCAGCCTGAGGCGTAAAAATCACCATCACACCATCAACATGGGCATCATCAAGACAGGCCTTAACCGCCGTCCGAAAACGTGCTGGGCTGGCATCACCGATAATATCGACAGGATTACCACGAGACCAATTACGTGGCAGCACACCATCCAGCAAAGCCATAGTAGGCTCAGTCAGTACCGCCAGTTCAACACCGTTATCATAAGCACTATCCGCAGTCAAAACCCCGGGGCCGATACCATTTGTCACAATAGCCAGCCGCTTACCCTCTACCCGATAATTAGCCGCCAGCACTTTAGCCGCAGTAAACAGCTGTGCAATCGTTGCCACCCGCAGCACACCAGCACGCGCCAAAGCCGCATCAAACACATCGCCACTAGCCACCAGATGACTGGAATGGGTTACGCCGGTAACCGCATCCTCATAACGACCAGATTTGATCACCACTACAGGCTTGGTTCGTGCCGCAGCACGCAGAGCCGACATAAAACGCCGAGCATCCTGAATATGATGAACATGCAGCAAGATCCCCTGGGTAAAATTATCAGCCACCAGATAATCAAGTACCTCTCCAAAACTGATATCTAGCGCCTCACCCACTGAAATCACACTGGAAAAGCCGATGCCCTTACTGTCGGCCCAATCCAGCATTGCAGTGCACAAAGCCGAAGACTGCGACACCAAGGCCAGATTGCCCGGGCGAACCTTCCCACCATAGTTGCTAGCGTTGAAACCGATAGCAGGCCGCATTAAACCGAGGGTATTAGGGCCAAGAATACGAATCCCAAACTGACGAGCGATGGCCTGTACCTCGTACATGACCTCGGACTCCAAACGTTCACTGTCTGCAAACTGCTTGGACAACAACACCGCTTTCACCCCTTTTTTGCCGCACTCCTTAAGGATGGAGGGCAAACTACGTATCGCAGTCACCACCACCGCTAGCTCAATCGGCTCTTCAATCTGATTGACCGTCGCTACTGCAGCAACCCCACCTACAACTTGGCGCCTAAGATTGACCGGAAACAGCTTGCCCTGAAAGTTAGCGGCCAATAAGTTAGCAAATACCGCCTGACCAATAGAGCCTGGCGTATCACTAGCGCCGATAACAGCCACATTGCGCGGAGAAAACAGCGAAGTAAGATAATGGGGCTTCATCAACTGATAATCCTTAAAAAGAAAACCTTAAGCAATCATGCCATTGGTAGCGGCCGATGATTTTGATACTCGGCAAGTGACATCAGTTGGATCCGTTATTGCCAACAGAGCCCTAGGAAACACAAAAGTAGCTAGCATTGACTGTACAATATTGCTAATCTTCAGCACGCGTAATAGTTCTGCACCGTACAAACCCCATCCTCACGACCAGCTTTGGATCCCTAATTTTCATGGGTGTACTTGCTACGATAACACCGCACGATGCCATAAACATGTAGTGCATTTGACTTTGCAAAGAGGAATAGGTAGGAGTTAATTTATCATGACCAAGCATGTCGTCACCCTGGCTCATTACTATACCCAGCCTGAAATCCAGCACATGGCTGACAAAGTGGGCGACAGTTTAGAACTTTCTCTCTATGCCAAAGAAGCCAAAGCCGACATTATCGTGTTCGCTGGTGTTCGCTTCATGGCAGAAACCGCTAAAATTCTCAACCCACAAGCCACCGTCATTCTACCTAATGCGGGGTCAACTTGTTCGCTGGTTACCCAGACTGATATTAAAGCACTAAAAAACTGGCGGGAAAGTTACCCTGATCATATTCATGTCTCCTACATTAATTCCAGCGCCGAACACAAAGCCTTATCTGACTGGATCGTTACTAGCCGTAATGTCGATGACATCATCGCGCATCTATATGCAGAAGGGAAAAAAGTTATTTTTTCCCCTGATCGCAATATGGGTGGCTATTTGAACTATCAATACCATTACGATATGCCATTGTGGTCAGCCGTATGCGAGGTCCATGACAAGTTCAATGAAACCGCACTCAACGAAGCCTTCGTCGCGATTAACGGGGAAAAATATCTAATCGCCCACCCGGAAAGCCCGTTGCCGGTCTTGAAAAAGGCAGACTACGTTGGCTCAACCTCCGGCATGCTAAATTGGATTAAACAGTTCAATGGCAATCAGCAGGCCGTTATCTTTGTCGCTACCGAAGATGGCATACTTTATAATATGGGTCTGGCCCGGCCAGAGCTTGACCTGCGCCAAGCCCCCATTTATGCAGGCTGTCAATGCAACTCCTGCCCATACATGAAGATGAACACCATAGAAGCTGTCAAGCTTGCCCAGCAAGGACAGGGTGAACCTATAGATTATTTATCTGCAACTCAAATGGACGCTGCCAGACTACCTATCGAACGCATGCTCAAATTTAGCGAACGCTATTACGCCTGAATTGGTATACCTAACCCGCCACCGGCGGGTTTTTTACATCAAAAAACAGCTCAGTGTCATACACTAAAACTAAACAATCACTTTGGCAAACACCACACAAGAAAGACAGCATGAAGTTTCTCATTAGCAACGATGACGGTTACTTCTCCCCGGGGATTACAACACTCGCCCAGATCCTCTCGCATCATGGAGAAGTTGTCGTTGTCGCGCCAGAACGAGACCGCAGCGGTGCCAGTAACTCCCTGACACTAGATAGGCCACTCACTGTACGCACTACTACCAACGGTTTTCACTACGTCAATGGCACACCAACAGATTGTGTACACCTAGCGATAACCGGGCTACTCGATTTCCGTCCTGACATGGTATTCAGTGGCATCAATCATGGACCCAATATGGGAGACGATACAATCTACTCTGGAACAGTAGCCGCAGCTACGGAGGGTTTTATGCTTGGCATTCCTTCTATTGCCATCTCACTAGCAGGCCATAGTGGACAACACTTTGCCTCTGCCAAACCTGTTATTGATTATTTGATAGAGCAATACAAGAAAGCCCCTTTGCGGGAACCTTTGCTGTTAAATGTCAACATTCCTGACATCCCATTGGATGCATTAGGAGAAATCGCTATTACTCGCCTTGGACGAAGACATGGCTCACAACCTGTCGTTAAAGCTCAAAACCCACGGGGAGAAACCATCTACTGGGTAGGAGCTGTTGGTAAGGTGCAAGATGCTGCGGACGATACCGACTTCGGCGCTATCGCCAATAATAAAGTCTCCATTACTCCTCTCATGCTAGATCTCACCGCCTACGGACAACTGGACGGAATCAGAACATGGCTGCAAAGCTGACTCAAGACGAGCACCTCACATACGGCATGATTTCGGCACGTACCCGGCAACGTATGGTTGATCGCCTACGCGAGAAAGGCATAAGCGACCCGCGAGTATTACGTGCAATGCGGGAAGTACCACGCCATCTTTTTGTTGATCAAGCTCTGGCGACCCGCGCGTACGACGATGTTTCGCTCCCCATAGGACATGGCCAAACCATCTCACAACCACTAACAGTGGCGCGCATGACAGAAGCACTGCTAGATGGCCGCACAACAGGAGCAGGACGCATACTGGAAATTGGAACGGGCTGTGGTTATCAGACTGCCGTGCTACTAAAAACTGGCGCCGAAGTATTTTCTATTGAACGTTTAGCCAATATCCTTGACCAAGCTAGACAAAACCTACGCGCCGCCAAACTGACACACGCTAGGCTGGTACACGGTGACGGGCATTTTGGTTTGGCTGCAGCAGCACCATTTGATGGCATTATTATGACAGCGGCCGCACGCCACATTCCACAAGCATTAGTCGAGCAACTCGCTGAAGGAGGGCGTATGATTATGCCGATCGGAGAAGAGGAACAACATCTGTGGCTACTGGAAAAAACGCCTCAAGGCTTACAAAAAAACCGTCTGGATCCGGTAAAATTTGTCCCCCTACTCAGTGGATACGATTGAACGTACTAGCAAAAACACAATAGCTCCAATAGCATATAAACTACCCTCTCAATTAAAAAAACATATTAATAAACAAAATTATGCTAATAATGTATTATAAAGGCGTTTATAGATTCGTTGCTTTGCTCTGCCTATTACTGGCAGCATGCAGCAATATGGCACAGAAGTCGGCACCAATTGAGAATGCCGGAGGTAGTCCAACGCAAAACACGCCGACAACAAGCAGCACCGGACAAGCGAAAAGTGGGGCAATAACTACCCCCTATAAAGATGAGAGCTTGCCCGCAACGAGTAAAAGTAAAACTCATGTCGCTCAAGCAGGAGAAAACTTATTTCGTATCGCGCTGAATAATGGTCTGAAGTACCAAGACTTGATAAGCTGGAATCAATTGCCAGATCACAACATTAAAGTAGGTCAGGTGTTACGTCTGACACCGCCTAACAACGGCAAGCAACCAAGTGCAAATAAAACTCAACCAATCGCGGGGTCGGTCGATAACAACATCAAGACCTATCCAAAGGCACTCAAGCTGCCGTACAGTACAGAAACAGCAAATACACTAATTGCACAGAGTGAAGGCACTGCAACCAAAAACAATAATACGCAAGCAAGTAATAAAAATAGTGACACTAATACGGTAAACAAACCAAAACAGCAAACAACAAACAGCGAAGAAGATGCTGTGCCTTGGATCTGGCCTACCGATGGAAAAATCCTCAAGACTTATTCGGAGAGCAGTAAGGGAGTAGATATTAGCGGACGTAGTGGTCAAGCGATACTAGCTGCCGGAGAAGGTAAAGTCGTTTATAGCGGCACCGGCCTACGTGGTTATGGCAAGCTAATCATCATTAAGCATAATAAAACTTTCTTATCCGCTTATGCACATAACAGCCAATTACTTGTAAAGGAGGGTCAATCTGTCAGGAAAGGGCAGAAGATTGCCGAAATGGGCAATACTGATGCTGAGCAAGTGAAACTGCACTTTGAAATACGCCGCTTTGGCAAACCGGTTGATCCGATGCAGTATCTTGACCATAAGTCCTGAACGGGAGGCAAAATTCCGTCAGGATAAATAATATAGACGGGGATATAATCATGAGTAACGAACTAGACACACTTGACGAAAGCGAAACTCTCGACGAAGAGCATGCAGAAGAGCTTGTAGCCGAGACAGAAGAGGCCAGCGAGTCTCAACCAGCCTACGAAGAAGTTGCTGATGTCACCCAGATATATCTCAACGACATTGGTAACAATGCCCTGCTCACCCCAGTTGAAGAACTTGCACTGGCTAGGCGTGTTGTTGCTGGCGAATTTGAAGCCCGTCAACGTATGATTGAGCATAACCTTCGCTTGGTCGTTAATATTGCCAAACACTACATCAACCGAGGCCTAGCTCTGCTTGATCTAATTGAAGAAGGCAATATAGGTCTGATGCATGCACTGGAAAAGTTTGATCCGGAACGCGGTTTCCGTTTCTCCACCTATGCCACTTGGTGGATACGACAAAGCATAGAACGCGCGATCATGAACCAATCGCGTACCATACGCCTACCAGTACACGTCATCAAAGAGCTGAACGTCTATTTACGTGCCTCGCGCCATTTGGAAAGCAAAATGGGCCGCGAACCCTCACTGGAAGAGATTGCAGAGTCCGTGGGTAAACCTGTTGAAGACGTTCGTAAAATTATGAACCTCAACGAAAGAATGGCCTCGCTGGATGCTCCTCTTGATATTGACCCTATGCTATCAATAGGCGAATCCATTCCCGATGAACAGCACGATGAGCCGGAAATCCAGCTACACAACAGTCAGCTAGAACAATTTGTTCAAGACTGGCTGGGCCAGCTCAACGAAAAACAAAAACTTGTCATTGAACGTCGCTACGGCCTCAATGGCTATGAAATTTGCACACTGGAAGAGCTAGCCGCCGCACTCAGCCTCACAAGAGAACGAGTGAGACAAATACAGATAGAAGGTTTGGAACAATTGCGTCGTATTTTAAGACGCAAAGGCATCTCCAAAGACTTCATGCTGTAATCCGCAGCCTGCCAGCTAGGCACACAGCCCCTTGCGACAATCGCGCCAAGGGGCTGTTTTAAACATATAAGCAATAAAGCAATCAACGCTCACAACAACCCTACCATTCATTTCAAATTCACAACAACAGTTGACTGAGTCCTTAAAACTTGTCACCATCCGCAGCTATGAAAACATTTAACGCCTTCCCGAACAGTTATTTTTATTGGTTCCGCAATATACGGCGGCATCAAGAGACCGTTCTGGTTTGACGATACAAACTAGCCAAAATTCTCAACCAATGCCGCCGCTTATCCGGCGGCATTGGTTTTTCTACTCATCGAAACACAATAGTCTCCGGTAGCTAGGCACAGTAATTAGGAAACGAACCTCATGAATGCCGCCAGCGCTGCTATGCAGCTAGACCCCAACATACACTCCACCGAATTGGATACGCTTACCCTGCCGTGGTTACTGCTGACAGACGTAGAGTACTTCTCTCATCAGCTCACCCTTCATGGCGCATCGCTCAAGGCAACGCAACAAAACTGTGTCAATGCAACACTCCCGTTGACCATGGAGTCCATGCTGCCACAGATACGCACCCTAGCAATCTTACTAGCCGCCAAACGACAACATTATGACCACACCGTCATCGCTGCACAGTTAAGCGAACCAGCTGACTGGCTGGCTGCCCGCATCCTGCTACTACAAATTAGCCATATCGCTATCGACTTGCAGCAACTAATCCATTTAGATCTAGCCAATCAACGTGCAGCCAACTTGTCTCAGAAGCTAAACCTGGTCTTTACACCTGCCTTGCCGGTACTAGTCAACCACAACCGTCCAAAAACTGGCACCATAACATTACTGCCAATCTGGAGCAGCACGAACAGTAAGATAGCTACACTCATCAAGCAACAGCAAGACACCGCGACACTGCACCGCAAATTACAAACACACTGCCAGCAAAGCTTGCAGAACTTACTGACTGGACTGTTTTAATTTAAATCACAGTACAGCATCGATAACAACCAAAACAAAAGGGTTGATAGATGGAAATTGACATTATCAGCAAAGAAGACGAACGCAGACTCAACAACCTCACCTTGGTCGTCTATATCCTGCAAGCTCTAGGCCTATTTACCGGCGGCCTAGGCAGCTTAGTTGCCGTCATTATCAACCATGTAAAACGTGACGATACACGCGGCACTCTTTACGAAAGCCACTTTATCTGGCAAATACGCACCTTCTGGTGGACACTCTTGGGCATGGCACTTGGTGCGCTGCTCATGGTCGCCTTCGTCGGATTTATCATCATGGGGGCCATATGGGTGTGGTATGTGTACCGCGTGGTACGAGGATTCCTAAACTTCAACGATGGCAAACGCATGCCCATCTAAGCCACTCCGACTCATTAAATATGCAAGCAGACGATTTACAACACCTAGTTACTCGTATCATGCCTTTTGGCAAACACAAAGGTGCGCTCATCTGCGACCTGCCTGGTAACTATCTCAACTGGTTTGCCCGCGAAGGCTTCCCACCGGGCGAAATTGGCCGCCTGCTACAACTCATGCACGAGCTGGATCACAACGGTCTAAGCTATTTACTAGACCCGTTAAGAAAGCGTTAAAACACCTCATGGCAATCCAATGGTTTCCCGGCCACATGAACAAGGCTCGCAAAGCAGTCAGCGAGCGCCTCAAAGACATCGACGTTGTCATCGAAATGCTAGATGCACGCCTCCCCGCTTCCAGCGCCAACCCCATGCTTGCCTACATGGCTAAAGGCAAACCGCGTCTGATGCTGCTCAACAAGCAAGATCTGGCCGACCCCAACGCCACCCAGCAATGGCTGGAATGGTACCGCGCCAAGAAAGACACCCAAGCGCTAGGTATGGATGCCGGAGAACGCAGCCCAGCACAAAAACTCATTAACGCCTGCCGCGAACTAGCCCCCCTGCGCGGAGGCTTAGACAAACCGCTACGCGTACTCATTTGCGGCATCCCCAATGTAGGCAAATCAACGCTGATCAACAGCATGTCCAGCCGCAAAATTGCCAAAACGGGCAACACCCCTGGCATCACCAAAAACGAACAACGCATTATCCTGCAAGACGACTTCGAACTTTTCGACACCCCCGGCATGCTCTGGCCAAAAATTGAAGTACCAGAAGGTGGCTACAACCTGGCCGCCAGCGGTGCAGTGGGGCGCAATGCGATGGACGAAGAAGAAGTCGCACTGGAACTACTAAAATACCTGCTACAACACTATACCGCGGAACTTGGCGCACGCTACAAGCTAGACAAGCTGGATGGACAACAAGACTGGCAAGCACTGGAAATGATAGGTAAAAAACGGGGAGCGATGCTGCCTGGCGGGAAAATCAACCTGCAAAAAGCCGCCGAACTAGTGCTGACCGACTTTCGCGATGGACAGATCGGCCGTATCACGCTGGAACGCCCTGACGAATGGCTGTGCTGGGAAAAACAAGCCAAAGAGCAAGCTGCCATACGTGCTGCCGAACGCGAAGCCAAACTGCAACAAGAGAATAAAAAGTCCGGGCGTAACTAAGTAGCACCTAAGCAAATCAAGTCGCAATTAACTCATTATGCAAAATAATGCCAAACCGCTATCTACAATAAGAAACAGCAGTTATGCCATAATGCCGCCATGGAATCATTAGCCCTTTCTAATCACTTTCTCATCGCCATGCCCAATATGGCTGACCCCATGTTTGCTCGCTCACTAGTGTACTTATGTGAACACGGCGAACACGGCGCCATGGGCATTATCATCAACAAACCCTCCGGTATCGCCATGGTGCAGCTATTCGAACAAATCGACCTGCCTCTCCCGGACGATGAACACCGGGCCGACACTGTCTACTTTGGCGGCCCGGTACAACCCGATCGTGGCTTTGTCCTACACATGCCTAGCGCCAACTGGCAATCCAGCCTAGTCATCAACGAACACATCGCCCTGACCACCTCCAAAGACGTTCTTATCGCCGTCTCCGAAGGCCAACGCCCCACCAATCTACTCATCTCGCTTGGCTATGCCGGATGGACAGCAGGCCAACTGGAAGACGAAATCGCCAATAACGGCTGGCTCACCGTCAGCGCTCAACCGGACATCATCTTCAAGCTACCGTATGAAGAACGCTATGATGCCGCGATGTCCCTGCTCGGCTTCGATCCCACCACTCTCTCCACTGACATTGGCCATGCTTGAAGGTGGCGTGCTAGCATTTGACTTTGGCGAGCGTCGTATCGGCGTTGCCGTCGGCGACACCCTGCTCGCCATCCCCCACCCGCTAACCACCATAGACAGCACCATCAACGACGAACGCTTCGCCACCATTGCCGCCCTGATTAAAGAATGGCAGCCCCGACAACTAGTGGTAGGCCTGCCAGTTCATGCTGATGGCAGCGAACACCAGATGACAAAACTGGCACGCCGCTTTGCCCATCGCCTGAAAGGCCGTTTTGGACTGCCCGTCTGGCTAGTAGACGAACGCCACACCTCGCTACTGGCCGAAACCCTGCTACGCGAAGCCGGCATACACGGCCGCAAACAGAAACCCGCACTCGACCAAGTTGCCGCACAAGCGATATTAGCTACTTGGTTTGATGACCCAGGGATAGCAGTTTGAACAGCCTGTAACAACTACGCCCCCAGACCAGAGCACAAGGTAAAACTATTTGCTCTGGCCGACAGTTATATTCGGCCATCACCATAATCGATAGCCTGATCGTCGCCACTTGTTATATTGCACTTTTTTAGCCGTCGACTTAGACCGACCAACAAAACCTCGAAGAGTACCTGAGCCAAGGCGCGCCGACGCAGGCAGCACCATTAATATGGCAAGAAGGCGCAACACTGGATCAGGGGTTTTGTTAGCGGCTCTTAACAATCATCAATCCTTGATCGCTGGAAGCATGATGATCTTCATCATCCCCTCACTGACTGGGAGTACTTGCCACGCGCAGCCAAGCTAAGCCTAATTTTTAAGACATTTCCTATTCCCAGAGAATAGTATTATTTGGATAATTCATTTTTATTTATTCTTTAATATACAAAATCAAATGAATAAAAATGCGAAATGAAAAAATTACTCTTGGCTATCGCTACCGCGGCACTTTCCATCACCTCCGTCACCACTTTGGCGAATAACATCAACTTTCAGGGTGAGCTAACAACGAATAGCTGCTCCCTAACCTTCAATGGCAGCACCGATCCTGTCATTCTACTGCCAACAGTCGCAACAACAGCTTTAGCAAAGGCAGGCGATGTGACTGGTAAAACACGTTTCAGTCTTGGCGTGACGGCTTGCCTTGGCCCCACCACCCCTTATATCAGATTTATCGGTAACAACATCAGCACGGCTAGTGGCACATTCGGTGGCGATGCTAATGTAAAGCTACAGTTGCTTGGTGTGAACGGAGCAGCAGCGAAGTTTTCTGCAGACGGCGCTTACTTTACCTTACCCCCATTAACCAATGGGTCGGGAAGTGGGACTTTGTATGTTCAGTATTATGCGGAAACCACTAGCACTAAAACAGCGGGAGCAATTACAGGTAATCTTCAATACGCAATAACTTATCAGTAAGCAATCGCCAATCACACTGTCAAATATCGCCACAACAACGCCATCTCAACCCCCAATACATTTGGCATAGTACCTGAACCAAGGCGCGCCGACGCAAACAGTACAAGTGGTACGGCGAGGAGGCACAGCACTGGATCAGGAGTTTGGTTAGCGGCTCTAAATACACTGGAGCCCATTAAGCCGCAAACGTACGAAAACCGATCCGCTGAACAACTGGCACCGTAAACCGACACAACAGACTGTAGTGCTGGGCAAGCAACTACGATCTGCCTATTGATCTTTCCACCGCCTTAACCAGCCCAATCTGCTAGCGATCTCTACAAACCATTGCCGCCATCAGGCAGATCGCCTACCCTTGGCGCTTTGAGTTAAACCAATCGATACCACCGTGAATTACACCGCTCTCATTGCCTTCAGCAGCACTCTCTTGCTAGCAGCCTGTGCCAGCACCTCCCCGTCAGCACCTATCAGTACACCCAGCAAAATAGAAGCTACCCCCCCGGCTGCGGTGGTGGAACCGGCACGAGTGCCGCCACCCGCAACCACACCACCCAAGCAGGAAGCCATCAAGCCCAGCATCAACACCGAACCGCAGGCCCGTGCGCTGATCAATCAATTATTACCTAAAAAAATCCCCGAGCGCCAAGGCTGGGCTAACGACATTTACAGTGCCTTTAAATATTTAAAGATCCCCCATACCGTAGAAAATATTTGTGCCATAGCAGCCATAATCGAACAGGAATCCAGCTGGCAGGCCGACCCTGTGGTTCCCGGCTTGCCTACTATCGTCTGGAACAAGATAGGGGAGCGTGCCAACACTTATCTCATTCCCTTGGCAGTAGTCAAAGCCGCCATGTTGAAAACTTCACCTACTGGCAAAAGTTATAAAGCGCGTATCGATAGCTTACGTACTGAACGGGAAATGAATAACCTGTTCGAAGACATGGCACGCGAAGCCAGTAAACTAGGGCTGCCATTCAATATGAAAAACCCAATACGTACCGGCGGTCCAATGCAAGTGAGTATTGAATTTGCCGAGGCACACACCAAGGTTTGGCCCTATCCTTATCCACAAAACAGCAGCGTACGTCAGGAAGTGTTTACCCGCCGTGGCAGCGTCTACTTTGGTAGTGCCATTCTGTTACAATACCCGGCGCCTTATAAGCAAATGATCTACCGCTTTGCCGACTTCAATGCTGGCCGTTACAGCAGTCGTAATGCAGCCTTCCAGGCTGTCGTAAATAAACTAAGTGGTCAAAAACTGACTCTGGATGGCGACTTACTTAATTATCAAGGGGGAAACACCTCCACCAGCCAAACACAGACTGCCCTGCTCAGCTTAAGTAATAAATTGGGTATGGGTAAAAGCGATATCCTGCGTGATTTAAAGCTGGAGAAAAGTGTCGACTTTGGCCAAACACCACTGTATCGCAAGGTCTACACACTGGCCGATCGAGTCTATGGTAAGCCAGCTCCGCGTGAACAGCTGCCTAATATTGATCTGCAAAGCCCCAAAATTACTCGCAAGCTAACCACCGCCTGGTTTGCCCAACGTGTCGATGGCCGTTACCAAAATTGCCTAAAAAGAAATAACTCCTAACATTCACAAGGTTTTTCATGCGCTCTACTTTTTCCTATTTTCGTGGCTCTTTATTACTTAGTGCCATTCTGTTAGCTGTAGTCTGCTGGTACGGTTTTGCAACGGGCGGCCCAGCACTGGCAGCCAGTTTCCTAGGCACTGCCGTGGTACTGGCCATTTTGGAAACCAGCGTCTCGTTTGATAATGCCGTGGTCAATGCTTCGGTACTGCAAGTGATGAATGCTTTCTGGCGCAAATTATTCATGACAGTGGGTATCGCCGTCGCCGTGTTTGGCATGCGTATTGTTTTCCCACTGTTAATTGTTGCCATCGCCGGGAATGTATCCTTACTAGAGGCTTTTCACGTTGCCACGCAGCAACCGGAACAATATCAGGACATCATGCATCACTCTCACCTCGCCATCATGGGCTTTGGTGCGACCTTTCTGCTGATGGTGGTGGTCGAGTATTTTGTTCATCATGAAAAGGAAGAACACTGGCTGCCGGCGATTGAACCCCTGCTGGCGCGACTGGGCTCCGTACAGAATGCGCAGACCATGGTCACCGTCCTGCTGGTTGCTGGTATTGCCGCCTTTCTGCCAAGTGAACAACGCATGACTTTTATCTCCAGTTGCTTCTGGGGCTATCTAGTGTTCATGGTATTGCACCTGTTCAAGCAACTATTCGGCGGCGTGGATATTAAAGCGGCGGCTGCCAAGAACGGGCTGATCGGCTTTGCTTACCTGGAAGTGCTGGATGCCAGCTTCTCAATGGATGGGGTGATTGCCGCTTTTGCCATTACCAATAATTTCTGGCTGATTGCTTCGGGCCTAGGCATTGGTGCCCTGTTTGTACGTTCGATGACTATTATGCTGGTGGAGCGTGACGTGATGGGTCAGTTCAAATACTTGGAAGCCTCTGCTTTCTGGGCCATTGCTGCACTCGTTGCCATCATGTTTACTGCGGCACTGGGTGTCGAGCTAGGCGAAGTAATCACGGGGCTGATCAGCGTGCTCATCATCGGCCTGGGCATCATCACCAGTTGGCCAAGCTATAAGCAACAACAAAGTAAAAAACAACAGCACTAACTATTTTGCTGCACTTAACCCGCCACTTTAGTAACCTGCCATGCTGACCGACGCCGAAAAAAACGCTATTCGCGACCATTACCGTACCCTTGCCGATAATCTGCCGGGCTTTCGCCCGCGGACAGCACAGCGGCAGATGCTGGCCGAAATTGCCAACACACTGGCCCGCAGTCAGGAAAAAGACGGTGATGACTGGCCGGAAAGGCTCGGCGAAAGCATCGTCGTCATCGAAGGCCCTACCGGCGTCGGTAAAAGCCTGGCCTATCTGCTGGCAGGCGGGGTGATGGCGCGTTCACGTGGCAAAAAGCTAGTGGTCACCAGTGCCACTGTTGCTTTACAAGAACAACTGGTTAATCGCGACCTACCCTTCGTCGTCGCCAATAGTGGCTTAGCACTAAACTTTGCTTTAGCCAAAGGCCGCGGCCGTTATCTCTGCCCCCAACGTGTCTTTGCCCTCACCGCAGAAAATGCACAGGGCCAACTGCTGGAGCTGGACACCAGCCTGCTGTGGGAGCGCCGACCAGCCGCCGAAGAAATCGACACGCTACGCAAGCTGGCCGATGCCTTTTACTACCGGCGCTGGAATGGAGATCGTGATAACTGGCCAGACATTATCGAAGACAGTCTGTGGTCACGGGTAACCAACGACCGGCACGGCTGCCTGAAAGCCGCTTGCCCCAATCGGCCAGAATGCCCGTTCTACCTGGCCCGCGACATCTTGGAAAACGTTGATGTCATCGTTGCCAACCATGATTTGATGTTGGCCGATATTGGCATGGGCGGCGGGGTGATTCTGCCACCACCGGAACAAAGCTATTACTGCATTGACGAAGCACACCACCTGGCCAAAAAAGCCATCGGTCAGTTCTCGGCTGAACACTCCAGTACCCAAGCGCTGTTCTGGTTGGACAAGATCGCCGCGCTAGTGGTGCGTGTCGAAGCCCTCACCAGCAAGGCCGAACTGGCCAACCATGCGATAGAAGCCGCCAGTGCCTGTAGCGAAACGCTCACCGAATGGCTCTGGCTACTGGAAGGTGAAAACGCACTAGCCGCCAGCAGCGACAATTTGGAACCGAGCTGGCTACTGGAAGACGGCATACTGCCAGAACGCCTGCAAACACCCGCAGCTAATATGGCTCTATCCGCACGCACGCTGTTTAAAAACCTCACCTCACTGGCCGATGCCTTAAGCGAAACGCGCAAAGAGAAAAACAGCGAGACGGCACTGATTGACAAAACCGCCGCCGACCTAGGCTTCTTCAGCGGCAAAGCGGAACAACTGACTGCGGTGTGGGATTTGTTTGAGCAGGAAACACCAGCGGAAGCCCCGCCCATTGCCAAATGGATTACCCGTCGCACCGAGGGTAAGGGCGATTACCTGTTTGCTGCCTCCCCGGTCAGCGCAGCGGCTAGCTTGGCCGCCACCCTGTGGCGACGCGCCGCCGGTGCCATCCTGACTTCAGCCACTCTACGCTCATTGGGGGAATTCAATCTTTTACTATCGCAAACTGGCCTACACTGGCTGCCACAAGTGAAGTGCCTGGCCTTGGACTCGCCATTTGATTTCAATCAACAAGGCGAACTCTATCTGCCACCAATGCTGACCAGCCCCAAAGATGCTGGCGGACACAGCCGCGAAATTATCGAATGGCTACCAAAGTTGATTGATCACACCCAGCCGGTGGGCACCCTAGTGCTATTCTCTTCACGCAAACAAATGCAGGAAGTCGCCGCCGGGCTAAGCGGCGAACTACGCGACAAGATACTCATGCAGGGAGACATCCCCAAAAGCCTGTTAATTGCCAACCACCATAGCCGGTTGCAAGAAAAACAGGCCAGCATCATCTTTGGATTGGACTCCTTCTCAGAAGGGCTCGACTTACCTGGAGACAGTTGTGTACATGTGATTATTGCTAAGCTGCCGTTTGCCATGCCCGATGACCCAGTAGGCAAAACGCTGGCGCGCTGGATAGAACAAAGAGGCGGCAACCCCTTCATTGAAGTGACCGTACCAGAAGCCTCCATCAAACTGATACAAGCAGTTGGCCGACTGATACGCAGTGAGAGCGACTATGGCCGCGTCACCATTCTGGACAACAGACTACTCAAACAAAGCTATGGCAAAAGACTATTAGCCTCACTGCCGCCATTCAAGCGCATCTGATTTTCAGGTAATATCGCTACAGTTTAAAAAAGAACATCCCGCGTAGCCGAACAATTTACGCAAAACACTTTACTAAATTGCAAAAAACAGGCTACACCAAAAGCACACACCTCGGTTCTCATTGCCATGATCTGCAATCCATATGAAATAGTTATTCAAGGCCTGACCTCTGATGGTCATACCTTCCGCCCCAGCGACTGGGCAGAGCGTCTTGCCGGCGTACTGGCCTCGTTTGGCGACAACCAGAAGCTCGCCTATCACGCCTATGTCCGCCCCATGCTGCTGGAGGGTGTCCGTTGCGTCGCAGTAGACAAAAAACTGGAACGCATTAGTCCACCTGTATTCAAATTTTTAATGGATTTTGCCAAGGACAATGATCTGCGCATCGTTGACTGTCGTACCTTAATAGATGAGATCTACCCCAACCAGTTTTTGGCATAAATACAACACAACCGCCTTTGTTTATGCTTCAGCAACACTTTTGTAACAACTTTGTCATGTTTTGTGGCTAAATTAACACAATATTTTGTGACGGGTTCTTAAGCCTTCAGCATTAAGCCCGTACTCATGTTGAAATTAACCACTAAACATCGGAGTAAGTCGTGCAAAAGAAAACGCTGGCCACCTTATTGGCAACGCTATTCATCCTTCCTGTAGCCGCTCAGGCTGACGTACAAGTCTACGGCTTTATGAGCGGTGGTATCGAAAGCGCAAAAGCCACTGGCGCCCCCAGCGGCAGCGAATACGACTCACGTGCGCGTATTGTCGACAATAACTCCCGCATCGGTTTCAAAGGCTGGGAAGACTTGGGTAATGGCACCAAGGCTATCTGGCAGGTAGAAAGCAGCCTACGTAATTTTGAGCAAGGTGGCACCGATGATAGAGGCCGTACCGCTACTCTTGGTACCCGCAACACCTTTATCGGTATCGATAACGCTGATTTTGGCCGAGTTTTACTGGGTCAGAATGATTCCGCTTACAAATTATTTACCGGTGGCGGCAGCAAGATTGGTACCGATATCATGCCCAGCACCACGGCCGAGAACTTTGGCAGCAACAGCGTTGCCAGTCGCGGAGAAGCACGCTATAGCAACTCCCTGCACTACTTCTCACCTACTTGGTCGGGCTTCAGCTTTGGTGCTTCATGGCAAGTAGATGAGGCTAGAACACGAGATGTGAACAAGGAACAAACCGATGCCAAACGCCTGTCGCTTGGCGCAGCTTACAAATGGCAAGGTTTAACTCTGGGGACATCTTGGGATCGTCGCTATGATAGTGGTGTGAACGCTGACAGCACCACAATCGCCTCCACCTCTAAAGCTGCGACCTCAGGCAATAGCATCACCTTCTACAGTGTCGCCGCCAGCTATAAATTTGATACCGGTACGTTTATTGGTGCCAACTATGAATGGGGTCGCTTTGATCAAGTAACAGGGGCCGGCCAGTTAAAGCAGGATGACTGGGTAGTAGCCATTGGTCAGGATTTCGGTGCAGCTAGCATCAAATTATCTTATGCTGAACTTGGTCGTTTAAAAGATGTTAGCAGCGGCATCAACGGTGATGACTTCAAGGCCAAGCAATGGGTTTTGGGTGCTACCTATGATCTGTCCAAGCAAACCCAGCTGTATGCTTACGCGACCAAAATCACCAATGACGATAAGCAAAACGCGAACTTTGCCAACAACCCTGTTTACGATAGCGGGACCAGCCTTACCCCAGGCAACAGCCCACAAGCTTTTGGCGTCGGCATGAAGCTCTCTTTCTAAGCAATAAAGACAAACACCCCACAGCACTACATGGCGCGGGGTGTTTTATTGAAACCATTAAAAAAGCCTTGGGTTGATTTTCACCCAAGGCTTTTTTCTTATCTGGTCGGAGTGAGAGGATTCGAACCTCCGGCCTCTACGTCCCGAACGTAGCGCTCTACCAGGCTAAGCTACACTCCGTTATAGTTTTACTCGCTGTACTCAGCACAACAGTGAGTTACAATGTCGCCCCTAAGTGGACGCGGATTATGGAATATTTATGTGGTTTAGGCAACTCACTTTTTATCGTTTAAATGCAGATAGCACGCCGGACAATGCCGAATTAAGCCAAGCGCTAACTAAACGCCCCTTTCAACCCTGCATGGGCCTGGACTGGTTCAGCGAAGGTTGGGTAGTACCGGCACCGCATCTGGAATCGCTGGCTTACCATGTCCGCCACTGCCAGCTGATTGCGTTGCGCCGCGAAGACAAGGTCTTGCCTGGCGCGGTAGTGCGTGACTTTGTTGAGTTAAAAGTCCAGGAAATTGAAGACAAGGAACTACGCAAAGTCGGTCGCAAAGAAAAGCTGGCACTCAAAGAACAAATCACCGATGACCTGCTGCCACGCGCCTTTGTCCGCAGTGGTCGCCTGAATGCCTATCTAGATGGTCAGCGCGGCTGGTTGATGGTGGACTCAAGCACCAGCAGCAAAAGCGAAACCCTGCTCAGCAAGCTGCGTGAAGCGCTGCCCCCCTTCCCCGCTGCCTTACCGCGCACCAAAATTGCCCCCCATACCGCCATGACCGATTGGCTGGCTGCCGGCGAAGCACCGGCGGGCTTTGAACTGGATGCCGACTGCGAATTAAAAGATAGTGGCGAAAATGGAGCGGTGATTCGCTGTACCCGCATGGATTTAACCGCCGATGAAATCCGTCAGCACATTGCCACCGGCAAACAAGTCACCCGTGTAGGGTTGATCTGGCAGGAAAAAATCCGCTTTCAACTCAGCGATACCTTACAACTCAAACGCATTCAGTTTCTCGATCTGTTACAGGAAGAGGCCAGCCAGGCCGGCGACGATAGAGAAAGCCTGTTTGCTGCCACGTTTACGCTGATGAGCGAAGAACTGGGCGAGTTGGTTGACGAGTTGGTCGCTGCCTTAGGTGGTCTGGAAGATGATCAAGCCAAACCAGTACCCTTGGCCGTGACCACCCCCAACACAGCGGGCAGCAATAACGATGTACCTTGGGACTGATGCGCGGCTTAAATTCTGCGCCGCGCATGGTCGCCACGCGGCAGCACAGGTAAAATAGGCCAATGAACTCACCCCGCTTTATCCATCTACGCCTACATTCCGAATTCTCCATCACCGACGGTATTGTGCGTCTGAACGACGCCATTGCGCGCGCGCAACAAGAACAAATGCCCGCGCTGGGCATGTCGGATCTGATGAATTTATTCGGCATGATCAAGTTTTACAAAAGCTGCCGCGACAAAGGCATTAAACCTATCGTTTCCTGCGATATCTGGCTGGAAAACGAAGAGGATCGGGACAAACCCTTCCGTTTGCTGCTTACCGCGAAAAACCGCAGCGGCTATGGCCGCTTATGCCAGTTATTAGCTGATGCACACATCCACAACCAATATCGCGGTCGTGCTGAAATCAAACGCAGTTGGCTGGAAAACGGTGACAACAGTGGCCTAATTTGCCTATCCGGTGCCCACTTGGGTGATGTTGGTCAGGCGCTGGCCATCGGCCAACGTCATGAGGCAGAACAGCGCGCACAGTATTGGGAAAAATGCTTTCCCGGCAACTTCTACCTTGAAGTGCAACGGCTGGAAAATCCGCAACTGGAAAATGTAGTCCAAGCTACTTTATGGCTGGCCGGTGAGCTGGCACTGCCGGTGGTAGCTACGCACCCGATTCAGTTCCTAGACCCGGACGACTTCAAGGCTCACGAAGCGCGGGTGTGTATTGCAGAAGGCTATACGCTAGGTGATAAGCGTCGCCCGAAACATTTCGATCCTTGCCAATATTTTCTCTCCACGCAACAAATGCTGGAACGTTTTGCCGATATCCCGGAGGCCCTGGCAAACTCGGTAGCCATCGCCCAAAGCTGCAATATCAGCATAGAGTTGGGTAAAAACTATCTGCCTGATTTCCCTACTCCGGCTGGCATGACGCTAGATGATTATCTGGTGCATTTATCGCAACAAGGGCTGGAAACCCGTTTGGCGGCACTTTATCCTGACCCGGAAGTACGCCAGCAGGAGCGTCCGCGCTACGATGAGCGGCTGAAAATCGAATGCGACACCATTGTGCAGATGGGCTTTCCCGGCTATTTCCTCATCGTGGCCGATTTTATTATCTGGGCGAAAAACAATGGTTGTCCGGTCGGGCCGGGCCGGGGTTCCGGTGCTGGCAGCCTAGTGGCTTATAGCCTGGGCATTACCGATATTGACCCACTCGCCTATGCCCTACTGTTTGAGCGCTTCCTCAATCCGGAACGGGTCTCCATGCCCGACTTCGATATCGACTTCTGTCAGGACAATCGCTATCGCGTCATCGAATACGTACGCCAAAAATATGGTGCCGAAGCGGTATCGCAAATTGCCACCTTTGGCACCATGGCTTCCAAGGCCGTGGTACGCGATGTGGGCCGGGTACTGGATTTGCCCTATACCTTTTGCGATGGTATTTCCAAACTGATTCCGGCCGCACCGGGCAAACAATATTCGCTTGATGATGCGGTAGAAATGGAACCCGTCCTCAAAACCCGACTGGAAAACGAGGAAGAGCTGCGCGAATTGTGGATTCTGGCCAAGAAGCTGGAAGGCTTAACCCGCAATATTGGCATGCACGCTGGTGGCGTGCTCATCGCCCCTGGCCGCATTACCGACTTCTGTCCGATGTATCAGGCCAGCGCCGATGGTGCGGTACCGGTTTCCATGCTGGATAAAGATGATGTGGAGAAGGTGGGGCTGGTCAAGTTTGACTTTCTGGGGCTGCGCAATCTCACCATTATCGAGCTGGCGGTACGCTATATCAAAACCCTGGATCCGAGTTTCACTACCGATCTAAATTTACTGCCCTTCACCGATCCGGCCGCTTACAAAGTTTTACAACAGGCCAATACCACTGCGGTGTTCCAGCTGGAATCGGAAGGTATGAAACGCTTGCTGGAGAAGCTTAAGCCCGACCGTTTTGAGGACATTATTGCGGTGTTAGCACTCTACCGACCGGGCCCGCTAGGTTCCGGCATGGTGGATGACTTCATCCTCCGTAAGGCCGGTAAACAGGCGGTGGATTATTACCACCCAGACTTGCAAGCCTGTCTCGACCCTACTTATGGCGTGATCGTCTACCAAGAGCAGGTGATGCAGATCTCGCAGATTATCGGTGGCTACACGCTGGGCGGTGCCGATATGTTACGCCGAGCGATGGGCAAGAAAAAACCGGAAGAAATGGCTGAACACCGCGGCAAAATTGCGCAAGGGGCAGCAAACAAAGGTTATGACCCCAAGCTGGCCGAGATGCTGTTCGACCTGATGGCCAAGTTTGCCGAATATGGCTTCAATAAGTCGCATACCGCTGCTTATGCCGTGGTTTCCTATCAGACTGCCTGGCTCAAAGCCCATCACACTGCCGCTTTCATGGCGGCCACCATGTCTTCGGAACTGGACAACACCGACCAGTTGAAAGTGTTTTACGATGACAGTATCAGCAGCAAAAACAATCTCAGCTTCCTGCCACCCGATGTCAATCACAGCTTCTACCGCTTTGTACCGGTAGACCGTCACCATATCCGCTACGCACTGGGCGCAATCAAAGGAACCGGTGAGAGCGCTGTTGATCACATCGTTGCCACCCGCGAAGCAGGTGGACCATTTACCAATCTGTTCGATTTTTGTCGGCGCACCGACAAGAAAATGGTCAACAAGCGGGTTATCGAGTCGCTCATTCGCGCCGGGGCGTTTGACAGCATCGAGCCCAACCGTGCCAAGTTATTCATCAATGTCGCGCTGGCGATGAGCGCCGCCGAGCAGGAGCATGCTAACGCCAATCAAGGTGGCCTGTTTGATTTATTTGACGATGCAGCTGCCCCAGCCGTCGATATGGTAGACAGCCGCCCTTGGAGTGATGCCGTCAAGCTATCTGAGGAAAAACTGGCCATCGGCTTTTATTTCTCCGGCCATCCATTCAGTGCCTATGAAAAAGAGGTTCGTGGCTTCATTAAAACCTCCCTCGCCCGCCTTAGCCCACGCAAAGAACCACAGTTGTTGGCCGGCTTTGTCACCGGTATCCGCGTGAAAGTGGGTAATCGCGGCAAAATGGCTTTCGTCCAACTGGATGATGGCAGCACCAAGCTGGAAGTCAGCTTGTTTGCCGAAAGCTACGAGGCCAATCGCAGCAGGCTGAAAGAGGATGTGGTACTGGTGGTGGAAGGTAAAGTCAGTGAGGATAGTTTTGCCGGTGGTTTACGCATCATCGCCGACAAAGTTTATGACCTGGGTGAAGCGCGCAGTCACTTTGCCCGCAGCCTGTCATTACAACTTACTGAGCAAATCGATATCAGTACTCTCAAAGCGCAGTTGCACCCTTTCCGTAGCGAAGCAGCTGGCTGCCCGGTACGTATTCACTACCGTAATGCTGAAGCTTGTGGCGATTTAATGCTGCCACCTAGTTGGGGGGTACGTCTGGATGATGGCTTACTCATCGCACTGAAAGACTGGCTAGGGGAAAAACGGGTAAAGGTACAGTGGTAAACGCGATCACAGTCAGCGGTTTACAATAGGCGTTGCCGCCTGGCGCATACCCAGCCAGGCTTCAAACTCGTACTCTTTACCTGCCGCCTGATGCTCCAGAAAATAGACGAAGGCAAGCACTTCGGCTACCGCGCGATAGAGTTCCGGGGGGATGTTTTTATCCAGATCCACTTGCATCAGCAAGGAAACCAGCTCTGGTGAGTCATGCACAAACACCCCCGACTCGTGCGCACGCTCGATAATCCGTTCCGCTAGCTCGCCATAGCCTTTAGCCACGACTTTAGGCGAGTTGTGTCCTTCCTGATACGACAAGGCGATGGCAGAACGCCGCCCATCATTCGCCTGGTTTTTCTTGTTCATAATCTTTCACCACTAAACTGGCCAAACTTAGCCCGGCCGCAGCCAAACCACTCTCTAAACGGCCAGCTTGGCGATTAATCAAGCTAGCTGCCAGTTTTTCTTCTGCTGCAAATGACACCTGCACCGCATTCCCTACCAGGCGGATACGCGCCGACATGCCTCCCAAAGCAGGTAAATGCAAAGCAAGGCTGGTTGACCACGTTGTCAGTTCCTCGGCACCATTACCCTGTCTATCCTCACTTACCTTGTCCTGCTCAATCACCAGTTGCATTGGCTGCCCGGGCCAGGCCATTCCTTGAAACTGCAATTGCTGATGCTCCAGACCATTCAGTTGTCGCTGCACCAGATGACCCAGCTCCTGCAATTGTGGCCGCAATGATGGCGCCAACTGCTCAGCCTGATTCAGAGCTGGGCTCATTTTCGCCTGCGGCTCCTGCTGGATGTCCGCCAAGGTGGTACGGCCATTAGCAAAATCTTTAAGATGTGACTCGTAAAACAAACCACTTTGCTTAATACCTTGCTGTAACTCCTCAGCAACTTTCAGTACCGGCTGTTGTGCCACATTCACCACCACCGGTTTAGCCGTATGTTGGTTTTCCAACACCGCCCCAGTCTCCCCTTCCTGCGCTGCCGCCAGTAACTGCCCCAACGCTTTCGAAGCGGGACTTAATGCCACTTGTACCGAGTTTTCTTGCGGTGCTTGGCTCGCTTCCTTGCTGCTGTTTTGCAAAGAAAAAGTCAGCGGCGATATGGACGCCACTTTCAATTGCAAAGAATCACCCTTAAATGCCATGTCCGCCGGCATATTCAACGTAAACAAAGCATTCTTGATTAGTACCGCCAGTTGATTATTTCCCAACTGATCGGCTACTCTCGCTGTAACCAGCTCTCCTAACAGTAAGGCTGGCAGCTTGCTAGGGAGTGTAGCCGTTTCGAGCAGCAGCTTGCTGCTCTCGCCTGATAACTGAGCATTATTGATTTGCGCAGCAGGCAACGGGCCGGTATTAATGATGGGGATCATGAAGTAGAACTATTATTACGATATAAAGAGACGATCAGCTCAGCCTCACTGCGGGAAATGCCACAGCGTGAGGCAACCTCCAGCGCCGTCAAGCCCTGACGAATCATTTCAATAGCCTGGTTGTATGGACTAAGATCCCCATCACCCGTCTGTGTCTGTTGATCCAGCCTGGTCTGGAGGCGAGATAAATCGCGCTGTAATGCGCTAATCTGCCGCTGTTGCTGATCGAGATACATGCTTGTCAGACCATCTCGTTCGTTTTCTAAACGCCGCAACCGCCAAAAAAGATAAGCGACCGCGCCAGTTAATAACAAGAACAGGCTCGTTAAAAAGAGAGGGAACAGTCCAACTGACATGATGATTTCCCCAAACTTGAGTATTTGTTCCACAAACTGATTAAGCCATATACCTAATCACCGCTATTTTCCCCTCGCCAAGGAAGAGACGCACAATACAGGCTGACCCAACAAGCTGTCTGCCCATTGCTTTAAGTGTATGGTGAAATTTCCGGCAACCCAAGCGAAACCAATGAGAGATGATACCGATACGCTATCGGTCATGACCAATATGGCTCTTCAACGGGAGTAGTGATGAATAACACGCGAGTTTTGGTTCATGACCATCAAATCCTGCTTGAGCCCTTCTGCCCAGGCAGCAATAGCTAACTCAATCTGCTGTCGCTCAGTCAGCAAAACCTGCAGGCGGCTACGCTCAGCAGTAGGCAACGCGGTCAATACTGCAGCACTCAAACGGGTAAGCAATTTGTCCATATATTGTTTTTGTTGCAACTGCAATACCAAGAAATCCTTATATTTTTTCTGCTCTATAGCTTCAAGCACTAGCGGAGTGAGCCGCTCCAACTCTGTCAGGAGTGCATTCAGATCAAGCTCAGCCATCGCTCAATCCACTTCTCATGCCTCTGTCACCGAACCGGATACATGTGTTGTTCCCACCGTACGGTCTAATTGTTGCCAGGCCGGTAAAATGGTTTCCAGCAGATGGCGCACCTCTAATAGCATTTCGGTATCGTTCTTTAAACTGGCTTTACCCAGTCTGGTTTTCATGTACAAATAAAGCTCATTCAGGTTCACGGCAGCATCGCTAGCCACATCTAAGTCTAAAGCAATTCGCAAGCCTTCAATAATATCCATCGCTTTAGAAATCATGCGGGCTTTTTCATCAAAGCGTTTTGCCTCCATGGCAATTGAGGCGGTAATAAGTGCCTTAATCGCACCTTCATATAGCATCACCACAATACCGGTAGGACTAGCACCGTAGACTGCGGCTTTCAGGGCGTCATTTTCATAGACCTGATTGAACTGCTTGAGCATTCTTGAATTCATCTTTGTCCTTACGTGTACCTGCGCTCATCCATTAGATGAACGAACGTGACTAGCACTCACTCACTTTGTATTTCTTTCTACTCACTTACTTAGCAATAGCTTTTTAAGCTTATTTCAATAAATCGCTAAGGCTGCTCGTTGCAGATTGCATATTGGCCAGCAGGGTATTCAAATTAGTATATTGCTGCACATATTGTGCCCGCTTTACATCCAGACGAGCACTTAATGAATCTTGCGAAGCCTGCTCAATACTAATACGACTATTAATCGTATCTTTACTACTCTGAATAATCCCAGATGGGCCAAGCATACTATTGATTTCTTTGCTCATTAACTGAGCAATACCGTTGCTATTACTATTACCAAACAGATTGCGTACTGCGGTGGGATCTTTTTTAAGAGCATCATTAAACGCTGTCTGGTCCAGCTTAAGCGTGCCATCTTTTTGAATAGCGACGCCTATTTGCGATAAATAAGCATAGGAAGAAACGGGATCAGCCCCTGGAATAGGCGTAGTCAGTACCGTTTGTAACTGCTGCTGTACGGATAAAATAGACGCGTTGCCTTTCATACTGCCACTACGTGCACTACTTAATGTCGATAGCACCTGATTATAAGCATCGACAAAATTTTGCACGTTTTTAGCAATCCCGGCAGTATCTTGATTCAGAGTGACTGTTACATCGCCAAGTTTATAAATATCAATCTCAGCACCTGGCACCACATCGGATAATTTATTACTACCTGAACTAACGCTGACACCATTAACCGTTAATTGAGCATTACTAGCCGCGCGTGATTCAGCTAGCGCCGTTGTACTTTGCGTTAACCCCCCCAAGGTTGAACCGGCCGCGCCACCCTCACTACCACCACCGCTAATAGTAAAGTTATTATCAGTACCAGATGCGGTGGAGGTAACGACTAATTTATAACCTCCATCCGTCTTGACAACAGAAGAGGCCACACCATTACCTTGAGCATTAATTCTATCCGACATGCTCTGCAAACTCACCATATCGCCCGGGTTATCGCGCAGTTTGATTGTTTGTTCTTCACCATTAACCGTAAACTTTAGCTCATCCGGAGCACTGGTAATGGCCGCTTTGCTATCACTGATCACGCCACCATTAAACTGATCAAATACCAACTGACGCGATTGTGCTAGCGCGTTAACCTTCAACGCATAAGTACCACCAATACCGCCACTGCTTATTGAAGCATTAGCCATAGAGCTATCACTGGTACTAACTTTAAACGCCTGTAAAAAAGACCCGGAGGACAAACTGGTCATCGCAGTTTGCAATGCTGACAAAGCTGAACTGATTTTGCCCATATCACTCAACTGAGTGTTGTAGCCGCTGAGTTTTTTCTGACTGGCCTGCAAAGGTTGCGCATCAATCGCAATCAATTGATTGACAATGCTTTGTACGTCTAAAGCACCAACAGATGTTGTTATACCACCAGCCATAATATCCCTCTCAAATTCAGTTGCAGTACCCACAAATGGGTCACGCTTGGTCTTTCAGTAATAGGCCTTTAAATTGATCGATTGCTTTAGCAATTTGGATAGCGTCTTCCGACGGAATCTGCCGGATAACCTTTTGGGTTTCCTTATCCACAACTTTCACGACCTGCTGATTAGTATCTTTATCAACCGAGAACTCCAGTTGATCATTCACTAGACTTGCCGTGTTATTTAACTGCTTTAAGGATTCCTGCAACTGTTCTTCTGGCGTTTTCTTGGCATTTTGCTTAGTCGCATCACCCTGTGCCTGCTGGCCTTGTAATTGCCCAAGTGCAGCTACCGCTTGCGCCGAGTCAGGCAAGACCGAGCCTGTCGCACCTTGCTGAGTAGTGTTCTGCGCCAACTCCACCGCCTGCTGACGATTTAACTGCGTTGGACTAACACTTACCGGGCTAAGTGGACTCATCGAAGGAATTTGCATCTCTGTACTCCTCATGCGGACAACCCCAGTCACCAAACTGGGGCTATACACATCTCATGCTTCTATTTTAGACCTATTGCAGCAAGGTCAAGGCTGCCTGTGGCAACGAATTAGCCGTCTTCAAGATAGAGGTGCCTGCCTGCTGCAAAATTTGATTTCTGGTTAATGTTGCTGTTTCTGCTGCAAAGTCTACATCTACAATCCGGCTATTCGCTGCGGTGAGATTTTCTACATAATTCTGTAAGTTAGAGACCACAGCATCAAACCGGTTCTGTACTGCACCAAAAGTAGAACGAATATTCGAAATTGCCGCAATGTCGGCGTCCAGCGAAGACAAGGAGCCAGATGCAGCACTTTGGGTTGTAACACTAATCGTCCCGGTATTGGTAAGACCCGAATTATAGGTAGTCAGCGTGCCTGCTGAAGTCAAATCGACAGAAGAAATTGATACCTGATTAGTCGCCGCCCCGGAAGACCCTACTTGGAAGGTCAGTACGGAACCACCAGACAACAGGCTAGTACCGTTAAACTGGGTAGTTTGAACAATACGCGAAATCTCTTGAGTTAACTGATCCACTTCGTTTTGCAGCTGTGAACGGTTGGTATCACTTACCGAGCCGTTAGCGGCTTGTACCGCAATTTCGCGGATACGCTGCATATTGTTTGCTAGCTGCCCCAAAGCTCCTTCAGCCGTTTGGCCTACTGAAATACCATCATTGGCATTCTTGATAGCTTGATTGTTACCACGAATAGCTGAAGTTAATGTTTGAGAAATCGCTAAGCCTGCCGCATCATCCTTGGCGCTATTTACACGCAAGCCAGAGGACAAACGCTGCAGTGACAGCGCTAAGGCTGAAGACGAGTTGCTCAAATTGCGTTGGGAATTCAACGAAGCAATATTGGTATTGACGACAAGTGCCATGATCATTCTCCTGATGTGCTGTTAAGGCAAGGTGGCTTGCTTACCATAGATATCGACAAGCCATCTCGAAACTTTACAATCAGTGTGGAAATTTTCAATGTCATTCATTGGCAATGACCGCTCATGCTCATTCACTTTGCGCCTTCGGTAATAAGAATGCTGCCAGCCAAGTAGCAACAGCATCCAAGCTATTCCTTTACTGTAGCAGTGATAGCGCCGACTGCGGGAGGCTATTAGAGGTTCTAAGAATGGAGGTGCCTGCCTGTTGCAAAATTTGATTCTTCGTCAAGTTCGCTGTCTCAGCAGCAAAATCTACATCCATGATGCGGCTATTGGCTGCGGTCAGATTCTCAGTGTAATTCTGCAAATTCGCAACAACTGCGTCAAAACGGTTTTGTACTGCACCAAAAGTAGAACGGATATTGGAAATCTTGGCGATATCAGCGTCCAAAGAAGCCAATGCAGCGGAGGCGCCTCCTTGTGTTGCCACACTGATAGTGCCGGTATTGCCTAAATCAGTATTGTAAGTGTTTAGCGTGCCACCAGCCGTTAAATCGGTAGCTGAGATAGACACCTGATTACTGGCATCACCAACCGAACCTACCTGGAAGGTGAGCACCGAACCGCCTGACAATAAATTGGTACCGTTAAACTCGGTCGTCTGGACAATGCGCGAGATTTCCTGCGTTAACTGGTCAACCTCATTCTGCAACTGGGAACGGTTGGTGTCACTTACTGAGCCGTTAGAAGCCTGGACAGCAATTTCACGGATACGCTGCATACTGCCAGCTAACTGACCTAACGCACCTTCCGCGGTTTGGCCTACTGAAATACCATCGTTAGCATTCTTGATAGCTTGATTATTACCGCGAATCGCCGAGGTCAGCGTTTGGGAAATAGCCAAACCAGCCGCATCGTCTTTGGCGCTGTTAACACGCAAACCCGAGGATAAACGTTGTAATGATGTTTGCAGCGAAGAACTCGAACTACTCAAATTGCGTTGTGCGTTCAAAGAAGGAATATTGGTGTTTACTGTGATTGCCATGTGATCTCTCTAAAAAATAAGCCCTAGCAGCAAGCACCATACTCACTGCTTATGCAAACTTATCGTCCTAATTTAGATTTTCTTTAGAGAAATAGTTAGATGATTGATATTAATCTTTATGACATAATGGCAGACCCTAGTAAAAACAGGGTTTGCCAAGGCATTTTATTCATTCACTGTTTTGAAAAAAATCAGGACTCGCTCATACCAGCAAGATAAAGGAACCCGCAAACCGTTGCTGAATATAACGTTGGCGCTCTTAAGTGATCCGCCAAGCATGCTATTTTCTTAACAATCACTGATCTGATAATTCATTTATCAGAAGTGCGTGAAAAGGCAATCAGGTGATCTAGCTCCAGACGAATGCCGATAGCTTCGCCAAGCGCGTGATCATGGTGGCTAGGTACTTGTGCCAGCACGTGCTGACCAGAAGGAAGAGCAAGCGTGTAGTAAAATTCAGCACCGCGAAACACTTTACTCACCACGGTCGCCAGCATTGCACTGTTATCGTCGTGCTGTACATCATCCGGGCGCAGCAAGACATCTACGTGCTCACCCGGCACAAACTGCGAGGGTACTAGACCACAGAAATGGCCTATTTCCAGCTCAACACAACCACAATCGACCACATAACCAGCCAGAAACACGCCTTGGCCGATAAAATCAGCCACATAACGATTTGCCGGCTGATGGTAGAGCTGATAAGGGCTATCCCATTGCAGCAAGCGCCCGCCTTGCATCACGCCCACTTTATCCGCAATCGCCAGTGCCTCATGCTGATCATGAGTCACCATGATGGCGGTCGTGCCCTGGTTTTTGAGAATGTCGCGTACATCTCGCGACAAACGTTCACGCAGATCGCCATCTAAATTAGAAAAAGGTTCATCCAGCAATAGCAGGCTGGGTTTGGGCGCGAGCGCACGCGCCAAGGCGACTCGTTGTTGTTGGCCACCAGAGAGCTCATGCGGATAATGATTGGCCCAGGCTAATAGCCCGACAACTTCGAGCAGCTCATTCACACGCTGCTGCTGCGCCTGGCGAGCGAGTTTGCTCAGCCCGAAGGCGACATTGTCACTAACATTCAGATGCGGGAACAAAGCATAGTCTTGGAATACCATGCCGATTTGGCGCAGGTGCGCCGCCTGCTGATAGGCAGCAGAGCTGATAAGTTGCCCATTGAGCCGGATTTCGCCACTTTTGATCGACTCAAAACCGGCAATACAACGTAAGACTGTCGTTTTGCCACAACCGGAGCTACCCAATAGACAGGCAATCTCACCGGTGTGCAAGCTAAAGCTCATCTGGTCTAACACTAGATCACGACCATATTGCTGACTGAGCTGCTGTAGTTGTAAGAGCGGAAAATCGGATTCGGATTGCATATCAGGCAATATCTTTCTGTCGTGACAACACCAGGACGGGTAATAAACCAACCAGCACAATCGCTACCGCCGGTAAAGCAGCACGCTCCCATTCGCCTTCAGTCGTCAGATTAAAGATACGTACCGCCAGCGTGTCCCAACCATACGGACGGGTCATCAGCGTAATCGGCATTTCCTTCATCACATCGACAAAGACCATCAGGGCGGCGGTAAACAGACCACCGCGCAATAGCGGCAGGTGCAGGCGACTTAATAAGCGCACACCGTGCAAACCCATATTACGTGCGGCTTCTTCCTGACTGCGGGTGATACGTTGCATCGCGGTGGCAACTGAGGAATGGCCAACAGCCAGAAAACGGGCGATATAAGCCAGCAATAGTACCCAGAGGGTACCTTTAAAAATGGCCGTGCTGCCGGCTGGCAGATAAGCGCTGAACTGTGAGAGCAACAGATTATCCAGCCAGGCAACCGGAACAAACACGCCTACTGCCAGTACGGTGCCAGGCACCGCATAGCCCAGGGTGGCTAACTGCCCCCAAGCCTGACTGAAACGACTATTGTCGCGACGCATGGCATAGGCAAGCAGCAGGGCGACCGCTGCCACAACGCCAGCGGCCAATAGCGACAACAACAGGGAGTGTCTGACATAGGCGATGAAGTCCAGATTCAGTTCATCGCTCAGATTGTGCCAAGCCCAGTAAAGAAGCTGGCAGAAAGGCAGCACAAAACCTAAGAGCAATACTAGGCTACAAAATAGTACGGCCAGCAAGGCTGGCTGCTGCTGTAAAAGCAAGCGCGGCAAAGGAGCCGCCTTGCCCGTTTGCGTGTAACGACGCTGGCCGCGCGCGCGCTGCTCCAACCATACGAGCAGCAACACCAGCAACACCAGCAGGGAGGCAAGCTGTTTGGCTGCCGGTAAGGAAAACAGGCTAAACCAAGCTTTATAAATGGCAGAGGTGAAGGCATCAAAATTAAAAATCGACACCGTACCAAAATCAGCTAGGGTTTCCATCAAAGCCAGGGTCAAGCCACCAATCAGCCACGGTCTGGCCATAGGCAATGCCACCCGCCAAAAACCTTGCCAAGGTGACAAGCCCAACGCTTGCCCCACTTCCAGCGCCCGTCGCCCCATGGTACTAAACGCATTGCGCGCCAGCAGGTAGACATAGGGGTAGAACGCTAGCGTCATCACCAGAATCACCCCTGGTGTGGAGCGGATATTGGGCACCCAGGCCGAACTACCAAATGTTTGCCGTAACCAGCTTTGCAGCGGGCCGGTAAAGTCAAACAGGCCCAGTTGCGCAAATGCCATCACATAGGCTGGCATGGCTAAAGGCAGCATCAGTGCCCAATTGAAAAACCGACGGCCAGGAAAATCATGCACCGCAATCAGCCAGGCCAAAGGCACACCCAGGAGCAACACACCGCTACCAACACCTAACAGTAAATACACTGTATTGAGCAATAGCTCTGGTAAGGAGTAGTCCAACAGGTGTTGCCAAACATCCCGGTCAGGGTTGAATACCGAGCTAAGTATCAGCAGTAGGGGAATCACCGTGAGCAGGCTGATGGCAACGATCAGTAAGCGCCAACGAGACCAGGGAAGCAACATCTTGATAGCAGACCTTTGGTATAGAAATGTGTAGGCAAAAACAAGACAGCCTGCCTTTCTCGCTGGCAGGCTGTTGGCGGCTAATCCGGCAACATCATTCGCCCTTATTTGTAGCCGGCTCTATCCATTAATTTAACGGCTTCGGCCTGACGGGCACCAGCATTGGCAACATTGATGTAATTGTGTTTGAAGTTACCCCAGGCAGCCACTTCGGGGGCAGGCTTTACTTTCGGATTAACCGGGTATTCCAGATTAACATCCGCAAACATGTTTTGCGCTTTCGCGGAAGAAAGCCATTCGATGAACTTGAGTGCTCCTTTTTCATTTTTGGCGTACTTGGTCACGCCCGCACCTGAGATATTAACGTGAGTACCTTTACCCGCCTGATCAGCCCAGAAAATTCCTAATGGCAACTTAGGGGATTTTTCCATCAGCCGACCATAATAATAAGTATTGGCAATACCAACTGCGCACTGACCGGCAGCTATCGCTTCCAGCATCTTGGTATCGTCGGCAAATTCCTTGGTCGCCAGATTGTTGACCCAGCCTTTCACCACTTTTTCGGTTTGTACCGGCCCCATTTCCGCCAACATCATGCCAACCAGTGACTGGTTATAAACTTTTTTGGAAGTACGCAGGCAGAGTTTACCCTTCCATTTGGGGTCAGCCAGATCGGCATAGCTGGAAAGCTGACCCGGTTTGATTTTGTCGGTATTGTAAAAAATGGTACGCGCACGAATGGAAAGTCCATACCATTCGTTTTTGGGGTCACGTAGATAGGCCGGAACATTCGCCTCCAGGACCGGAGATTTAACAGGTTTCAGCAAACCCATCTGCGAGGCTTGCCATAAGTTACCAGCATCAACGGTCAACAGAATATCTGCCGGACTATTACGACCTTCTGCGCGCAGACGTTCCATCAACGGGCCTTCTTTATCAGAAACCAACTTGATATTCACACCGGTTTCTTTTTTGTAAGCGTCAATAATCGGCTTGACCAACTGCTCGGCACGGGCACTGTACACCACAACATCCTCAGCAAAGACCTGACTGGTAAAGCAGGCAAATACGGCGGCAAATAGCCATGACTTTTTCAAAATGAATCCCCTAGTGAAATGATGTTGAGCTGACGAAGGCAGTGAGAAGTGGGGTCAAATTTAGCATTGTTGATAATGATTATCAATAGAAGACACGCTGACAAGCATAAAAATGGTTACACCATTACAGCGTAACCATGAACCGACAAGCACTACTTGCCACAGATCAACGTTGTGGCATAAACCGCGCGTAGTCACCCTCTTCCACCTTTTGCCCGGATAGCTGGGCAATACCGATCGCAAAATTAGGCTGCACCTGCGTGATGGTGACATCTCCTGTCAATATTTCCGGAATCCCCAATTCACGCCCCGATACCAGCTCGCGCACCAGTTGTGCCGATTGAGGTTTATACAATAGCAGTTTATCGCCCACGGCCAGCCCATCCAGCAAGCCGGCATTCAAATACACCTGCTTGCCATTCACTTTCACCACCCTAGCAGCAAAAGGAATACAGGAGATAAGCTCACTGATACGCTCGCTGGCCTGCGTCAACACCTTGTCCACCAAACCACCATAATCAGTCTGCCAAAAAGCGGTAGAAGCAAATGGTCGTGGCAGCGGCAGCGCAACTTGCCCTCGCACCATATCTCCCACCCGCTCTCTCGCCAGCAAAGCACCCGTCAAGCCATCATACAGCCACACTTCGGCATCAAACTGCCGTTCCGTAGGTACATATTTAACCGCGCCGCCCACCAAGCCAGCGAATGGGCCGTTATAGAAAATACCTTGCTGGCTAGTGTTATTAGATTCGAACCAGGAAGTCTTCACTCCCTTGGCGGTCACCGAGGTTGATAATACCCGCCCCGCCACCACAAATTGCACACCTTCCTGCTGACCAATACGCCGCGCCATCTCGGCCCCGGCAGCCGGTTCCGCAATATGACCATCCGCCAGCAAAGACACAGTATTGGCATCACGCACGGTAAACAGCGGTTTATGCCCCAGCCGTCGTGCCAACTCGGTGGGTAACATGGTTGCCAGTTCTGGCATATCCGATGCTTCGGCCGGACGGTCTACCTGAAAATATGTAGTAACCAATCTGCGCCGCAAAGCGCGCCCCGGCGGCATCGCACACCGACTCCTCTCTGCCGATACTGCGCCAGCAGCCACTGTTGTGGCAGCTGCGGCTGGCTTGCTGCCGGTGTCTAGCTCTACTAACACATGGTACAAACCATCCTTGGCAAATTCCTTAACGATTCTTAACTGCCCCTGGGCTGGTGCAATAGGTGTCAGCGAACCGGATTCGGTCAGTTGGCCCTTATCCAATAATTGAGCGGACTCCACGCGGGCCCCCTGACTTAAAGCTAACAGCTTGAGCGCATCCTGCATTGCCAGATCACGTGCCGCCGTTACCCCCTGCTCCAACGGCGCCACCCCTTCCGCGCTTAAGATTTCCGCATGGGTAGTACCGGACAAAAAAACTGCCACCAGCAAGGTGACAGCGACATTCACTAGCGAGAAATAAGTAATCATTGGGCAACATAAAAATTATTATTAAAACGCGTCGCAACCACCGGCTGAGCGACCGCTGCCGGCATCACCACTGGCGGGCTGCTAGTCGCGGCCATTGGCATAGCGGCAACGGGTGCAACTGAGGAATGCGGGCTGATGGTCATGGTTGCTGCTGGCTGAACAACACAGCCCCCCTCCGGGCACAAAGCACCAGCAGCCGGAGACTGCTGAGCGGCGCCCGCGACGCTGCCGGTTTTCTCCAGTGCCATACGGAACTGCTGATAAAACTCCTGATCCAGCACGATTTCTGCCACTGCCTCGCTCGTACCATCGGGCCGCATCGTGGTCGATACCACATTCACCCCACGCAAATAGGCATCCACATAAGTACGGAAACTATCACTATTCGCAATCATATTTGACACCGCACTATCCCCGACCAGCTTCATCCCTTGCACCTGTTCGGCGATGGAACGAAAAGCATCCAGACGTGCTGCCCGCATCGCCAATAATTTGCGCTGCGATGGCGTCAGGCTACTGCTATAAGGCGCAGCACCACTGCCAATCACCCGTACCACAATCGGCTGATAAGGATTAGGGGCTCTAAGCTCCGTTTTTCCCTCCTGCATCTCGCTACCGCTGCCGACAAAACCGAGACCCGTCGGTACCATCGCGCCGTGGGACGAGCTGGCATTATTCATTGAACCACAGGCGGATAACAATAGGGCAAACGACAGCGGAATAAAACGGAGATTAGCGATTTTCATAACAAGTACCTATAGCGATTTCCTGAAGACTGCTAAGCCTAATAGTAGGCAAGGTCAACGCCAACATCGACCATTTTCGACAAAACTTAAACAGCAACCATACTCAGGACAGCGCATTCATGCGGACGGGTTTCACATTAACCGCCCATAGTACCCCTAAAATCAGCATACCAATCCCGACAATCATCAAACCTCCTGGCCATTTCTGCTGCCACAAAAAGGCATAAGCTAACGCCGCCAGTGTTTCAAACACAATGAGCTGACCCAGCACACTGGTACTCAAACGCTGGCTCGCTTCATTCCAGCACAGAGTACCCAGCCAGGAAGCTAATAAGCCAATCAGCAGCATCAAACCAACAAACTTTAAGGGATGGGGGCCAAGTGGCATCGCAAAGGGTTGTGCACTGAAGGCCAACCACCCCCAGAACAATAAATAAGCCACCAGCGCCAAAGGCAAAGTCACCACGCCCTGTGCCGTCGCCCAGATACGGGGATTACGCTCCGGGTGCGCTCGCAACCAACTGGCATTACGCAGAGGATACCAAGTCCAGCAAATCACCGCTCCCAGCGCAAACAAAGCCCCTTGCAGATAACGTTGTGATGCCGCCGCCGCTTCATTGCGCAAACCGGCAAGTTCCACCTGGTTGACACAGACAATGCCTGCCAATATCAGACACAGTGAAGGAACCAGCTTCAACCATGGTAAGCGACCATCGCGCTGACGATTGAGCACATTGGCCGTGATAGAAATCACCACCGGTAAGGTGCCGATAATCATCGTCGGCAAAGAGGCACCGGCTAACTGAATCGCACTGGCCAACAACAGGTAATACAACACATTGCCGATCGCAGACAGCTTCAGTGCCTCCAGCCAATCGGCACGACTCAAGCCAACCAGCTCAGCGCGATGTAAGCAGGCCAAGGGCAACGCAATCAAACCAAAAGCCAGATAACGTCCAAAAGACTGCAAAGCAGCCGGATATTCCGGTAGTAATAAAGGCGAAATAAACACCAGGCCCCACATCAAACCAGCCGCTAAGGCAAACCCCACACCCTGTAACTGACGACTCATACCTTACCTTTTAATTGTCGCGCTGAGGAAAACCCCGCCGCCAGCGCCGCTTTTTCCTTGGATAGCCCACTACGCTGCCATTGCTCAGCCAGTGCGCAGCGCAAGCTGTGATGATAATCATGTACCGACAAGCCGGTGTGCAGGCGAAACAAACGTGATAGATGACGAGCGCTGACATGCACTTGCGCGGCCAGCGCCTCAACCGACCAGCCACGCGCCGGATCAGCAATCAGAATATCCTGAACCTGATGTACCACTCTATGCAGATGATTACGATGTGCCAGCCAGGGCGACAGCTCCGGATCTTGCGGTGAACGACGAAAATACACCACCATATGCTGCGCGACCCGCGTCGCCAACTGTGGCCCGGCAAACTGGGCCAGTAAATGCAACACCATATCCAGCCCTGCCGTCACACCGGCACTCGTGCATACATTGCCATCCTGCACAAACACCCGATTCGACAGCACCTGCGCACTGGGCACCAATACCGCCAACTCCTCCAGCAGACTCTGATGCGTCGTACACTGCCGCGCAGTCAGCAAACCGGCCTTGGCAGCCAGCAAGGCTCCCGAGCAAATCGTCGCCAACTGATGCCTGCTCACATCCACCTGCCGCGCCAGCCAGTTAATCATTTCCTGTGTCGCCGCCGACGCGGCATCGCTGCTGACAGTCACCGTGCCTGGCACAATAATCCAGGCCTGATCGGGCAAACACGCTGGCAGAGCAGCAATATCCGCCAAGGCTAAGCCGGCAGATGTCGCAATAGACGCAGCAGGGCCAACATAATGCACCCGCAAATCTGCACCAAAGCGACATGCCAAACGTAAAGCATCAGCCGGCCCGGCCATATCCACCAGCAATAAATTCGGTGGCAACACAAAAAACACTTCACGCACGTGACGACACCACCCTTTGCTTGATGTGGACAAACCAACGCGCCCCGAACACACAAACCATCAGCCCGGCCAGCAACAGCAGACTACCCATCGCCTGCTGGCTACTTAGACGCTCGCCCAATAACAAGCTGGCCGCCGACAAGCCCACCACCGGCACCAACAAGGAAAACGTCGCCACCTTACCCGCCGGATGGCGTGACAATAAGCGGCTCCACAAGCCATAACCAAATAAAGACGCAGCAAAAGCCAGATAACACACAGCAAACAGCGCCTGACCGGTAAAGTGTGTCAGCGCCATCACAATCTGCTGCCTACCCTCCAATGCCCAGGACAATAGTAAAAACGGAATCGGCAATGGCAGGCTGGACCAGACCACCAGCCCCAACGGCGGTATCTGATACCCTATCTTGCCAATATGGCGCACCACTACATTCGACACCGCCCAACTGGAGGCGGCCGCCACGGTCAAAGCAAAACCCAAGGCCGTCATACTGCTGCCCTGACTCAAACCAATCAGCCCCAATCCGCAGGAAGCCAAGCATAAGCCGAGCATCTGACTGCGCTGCCATGGTTCTGCCAGCCACACCCTGGCAAAGATAAAAGTAAAGAAAATTTGCGACTGCAATACCAAAGACGCCAGACCAGCCGGCATACCAAATTTGATAGCGGAAAACAGCAAGGCAAACTGCCCTACCCCCACGGTCATGCCGTATAGCAGCAAATAGCGCCAGGGCAGCACTGGCCGACGAATAAACAATACCGCCGGCAGTGCAACCAGGGTAAAGCGCAACGCCCCTAACAATAGAGGTGGCACATCCGCCACCCCCCACTTGATCACCACAAAATTCACCCCCCACACCAGCACAATCGCCAATGCTTGTAACACATCCATCCAGGGCATCATGCTCACCTAAGTTAGCCATCATTCTGCTGGCGCAGCAAACCAGCCGTACACACATAAAAAGACTGAGGCCATGGCCTCAGTCTTGAAACGATAAAAACCACACACTAAGAGCCGCTCCCCCCAATCCAGCATTGCGCTCCCTTTTGTACTGTCTGCGTCGGCGCACCTTGGCTCAGGGGCTATGCGAGCTTTTGCTCTCGGCTCCAAAGCTTAGCAGCATAAACCACTATTCATGACTAATCTAGTTTGGCTAAAGCCTGCTCCACCGTCACAATGCTGGCAAAGCGTTCCGCCAGTACCAGCTCGGTATGCTGCCGGATCTCCGCCGCGCTGTAGACACGGCCACTGGCGGCATGCGTCATCGCAAACGTTAGCGTCGCCTCGCTGACAAAATCCACTTCATAACCCGAATCCGCGGCCACCCGGGTAGTCGTTTCACAGCACTGCTCCGTGCGGATGCCGGAAATAATCAAGCGCTCAATGCCGTGGCGCGTCAACCAAGCCGGCAGCCCCGTCCCAGTCAACGCACTATGTACCTGCTTGATGAAGGTCACTGCCGGCTGATGCGTCAACCACGCTAGCGGTCGCACCAGCCCCGAGGCAGCAGAAAACGGGCCATCACCATCCTGATGCAAAATATTCACTACCGGTACACCACGCTGCTGCGCCCCGGCAATCAAGGCCAACTGTTTCTGCTGATACAGCGACAAATCCTGTTCGTTCCAAAACGGCCTGTGCCGAAACGATTCCTGCACATCAATCACTAATAAAGCGCTCTTTTTCACGGCAGACTCCTGTTGAATAATGAAAAAACAGTAGCCATGCTAAGCCTCTAAGCCTGCTGCTATAAGGGCATTTCGGGACAAGACACAGTCAAAAACGGACAAGATAGGCGGCGCTGCATCCAGCTGCCAGCGCGTGCGCGCCAGAGTATCGCTCAACAGTTTTGATCAACGTTGAGGAGGTTTTCGGAGAAGCCCAAAGATAACCTTAGGCTTAGAGCCGCTAACAAGACCTCGAAGACCCCTGAGCCAACGCAGACAGTACAAAAGGAAGCGCAACCTGGATCAGGGGTTTTGTTAGCGACTCTTAAACACAAGGCTAGCCATGCAACACTTGAAACCAGTCATCGTGATGCTCTTCCAACCAGTAATCACGTCGCACCCAGGCACGTAAAGTATTACCTTCCCGTTCGGCAGCGCCCAGATCATGAACACGGGCACGAATAGCCTCTACCCATGGTTGCACTTGGTTGGGCACCCGACACACTGGCGCTGCATTAGTTTGATAGGGATAGATATCGGTGCACACCACCGGCCAGCCTAAAGCACCATATTCCAGTAAGCGTAAATTACTTTTCGCCTCATTAAATGCGCTCAGCTCCAACGGCGCCACCGCCAAATCCAAATTCAAACTCGCCATCGCTGCAGGGTACTCGGCAAATGGTACTGAGCGATGTACTTCGGCGACATAAGGACGGAACTGCGGCAGGCACATGCCCATAAACACCCATTCCACTTCATCGGCGGTCTGCTTGATCACTTCCAGTAACAACTCCAGATCGCCACGATGCTGCGATGCCCCCACCCAACCAACACGCGGCTTGGGCCCTGCGCGCCGTAGCGGGCGTAAATCGCCCCATACGGTTTTACGCAAGCGATTAGGCACCACCACCACATTGTCTATCATGCTGGCCGTAAAATCGGCCAAGGGCTGAGTGGACACCACCAGCGCATCGCATAATTTCAATACCTTGCGTAAGCGTTGCTTGGCATCCGGGTAAAAACGCTTCCAGTGATCATATAAATTACTCTTCTCCGGTGTACCCCCCACCAGATCATCAATTCCGAACACCACACGCATCGCTGGCAAAAACTGTCGATACTGCGACAGCGCATCATAAATAGCGTCATTAATACCGGTATGCAGCAGCAAAGTATCGGGGGCATGCCGCGCCAGTTCCACCAGCGACAAAGCGCCGGCGCCCGGCTGATGAATCTCGCCATCGAGCTTGCCCTGTTCCTGCAACACCGAGAGCGGCAGGCTTAAGCGATACTCCCCGCTACCACCCGGCACCGGCATGCCCAGCACTCGTTTATAGCCCGGTATCGCCGGGTCCCACGACACTTTACGCAAAGGTTCCAACTCCATACGCCGTCCGCGCAAGGACAGGTGGCGATTAAAAGCCGGATCATGCGCCAAGGTTGGTAACCAGCGCCGCAGCATCGCCTCCATCTCACCGCGCTCACGCACCGCGGCTTCCAGCGCCACTCGTGGATCGGTCGTCATCCGACCAATACTCTTGGCATGATGGTGATACAACACCACAAAGGGGTTGTAGACATTACGTAAACCTGCCGCTTGTATCCGCAGGCAGAGATCAACATCGTTAAAGCATACCTTGAACTGCTCTTCATCCATGCCACCCAAGGCATCATAAATCTGCTTTTGCACCATCAGGCAGGCGCCGGTTACCGCCGAGTAGTTCTGCATGGTCAACGCCCGATTCAAATAGCCCGGTGCCATCAAATCCTGCGGTTCAAACACATGGTCTGCCACCGAATGCATGCCGCCCGGCAAGCCCAACACAATACCGGCATGCTGAATCTGTCCCACTTCCGGGTAAATCAGGCGCGCGCCCACTGCCCCGACGCCCGGCTGCTGTGCCGTAGCCAGCAAACGTTCCAACCAACTGGCCAAACCCGCCTCGGTATCATTATTCAGCAATAAAATATACTCACCGAGCGCCTGGCTGGCGCCCAAATTACACTGCGCCGAGAAATTGAACGGCGCATCGTAACTCAGCACCCGCACCCGTTCCGGGTAGCGCTCAGTCAGTGCCTGGTAATACTCAATCGTCTCCGGCTGCTCGGAGCGGTTATCCACAATCAACACCTCAAAATTCTGATAGCCAGTACGTTCAAACAAGCTTTCCAGGCAAGGTTGCAGATACTCCAATTTGTCACGGGTTGGGATGATGATAGAGACCAAATCTGCTGATAGCAGTTGGTAATCGTAATGGAAGGTTCCCGGCAGCAGCCCCTGCCCTACCCCTACCGGCAAACCGCAGCGGCTGGCATGGTTTTCCAGCGCCACCAGACACGAGGCCGATTTTAACTGATGCAAGGCCGGGTCTTTCCACGGGACCGATAGCAGCATATCGTCAATATGCCCAATCGCCGCCGTCCCCTGCTGTTCCAGCACCCGTAATAAGGCATCGTAGCAATAGGCATCAGGAAACACCTGAAAGCCCCCGATATTCGACAAAGCCGTAGTCGAAATGGCGACTGCCTCGCCGATATAATCCATAGAACGCAGATAATCCGGCGAGAAATCGGGGCGGAAAGCCGGCTTAAAATGCTCCCCCATCGGCGAAACCACATCGCTATCGCAATAGATTGCCGCCCACTCCGGATGAGCATGAATGGCCTCGCCAAAACGTACCAAAGCCTGCGGCTGTAAACGGAAACCGGCGGGTAACAGCATCGTCCAATCGGCCGGGACATCGGCCAGTACGCCATTGAGCACCGTCACCATGGCTTCATAATCAGTCAAATCATCCAACTGCAACCAGCCCAACTGCTCACTACTTTCAAACAACGGGTCGGGAGATGGCGTATCCGCCAGGATGATTAAACGCCAGTGCTTATACAGCTGCTTCTCCATCGCGGCAAAGCTTTCCGATAAACGTTGCAACTGCGCTTGTGGTACTAGGCAAATCAAATTAAATGTTGGCCGCTGCTGCCATACCCGCATCATTCTTTCTGCCAGTTGCTGCGCATGAATCTCACGGAAATGATGATTTTGCAGCCAGTTGCGATAGGCCACCAAGGCCATCATTTCAAATTCGGATTGCACAGCGGTATTGACTTGACCTAACTCAGGCAAGGCCAGCCCCTGCCAGCGTGGTGGCAGCAACTGACACCAGTGTTTAAGTAAATCCGCCGCGACCTTATCAAGCACTCTGTGCTCGCCAATATATTGCCGTGCAGCCCGTTGCTGTCTGGTACGCAACTCTGGTCGCTCAATCAGATCGGATAAGGCACTAAACCAAGCATCCTCAGTATTC
Organism: Neisseriaceae bacterium TC5R-5; assembly: GCA_020830965.2. Classification (GTDB taxonomy): domain Bacteria; phylum Pseudomonadota; class Gammaproteobacteria; order Burkholderiales; family Chromobacteriaceae; genus Chromobacterium. Next base: position 156,594 of record JACCFC020000001.1, on the reverse strand, counting down.
TCAACTACCGTCGCCATACCGCTGTCTTTCAACCAGGCATAAGCGGGCACATCAGAGGTAATCACTGCCGCTCCGACCACCGAATACTCCAGCCACTTCAGGTCAGACTTTGCGCTGTTAAACTCACTAACCACCAAAGGTGCAATCCCGATATCGATACGTAGCTCAGCCAGATCTTGCAAATAGTCTTTATAAGTGGCCACTTTTGACACCTGGCGCACATCTTTCAGGCCGACCAGTGTCGTAGGGACGCCTCCCCAAAATACGAACTGCACTCGACCGGCGTACTCCTGATAAATGCGAGACAAAGCAGATGCCACCGCTGCCAAATCCTTATCATGAGTACTGGTTCCGGCAAAACCGATGGTGATTTTGGCCGCACGTGGCAAAGGTTCAACAAAGCGCGCTTGGGCCAGACAATTCGGAAACACCACCACCTTGTCATTAAAACGCCGTACCTGCTGCGCTAAAATTTCTGTTGTCACCGTCACCAAAGAACAATGCGGCAACAACCATTCAATTTCCGATAGCGAAGTCTGACATTCCTCATACATCGCATGGCTTTCAGGCATACCAGGCAACCAATCATCCATCTCATAAACAATCGGCTTGCCACTCGCAATAATCATCTCTAGCAGCTTTCGGTACTTCGGCCAGGGGAATAAGCGCTGCACGACGAACAAATCCATGCTGGCGATAAAATCGGCATCTGACTCAAACGGATAACGCCCTTCCAGCATATACGCCGCGGAATGATGGTAGAAATAAGCATCCAGCGCCGGGCTCATCATATCCAGCACATCCCCCAGACGCAGTCGGAAACAAGCCGCATCCAAAGTATCCCTAGTCAACACCCCCACCTTCGGCTTGCTGACGGCCAGCCGCTGGCGCGTAAATTCCCACTCGGTATTGGCGGTTTGCTGGGTAAACTCTATAAAGCGGTCCAATTGCGACCAAAAAGTCACCGCATCTGCTTCTAATCGCTGTCGCAATAAATGACCACTCGCGCGCGCGCGCTCAAGCTCAGCGGGGGCATCTCCCCAGGCAACATAAGCATTGCTTTGATCCGGACGAACGCGAGAAGGTATCCATGGGCCCGTTACCACAATACCGACACAACCACACAAGGTTGCTTCAACAATCAAACCGGATGCTTCTGCACAGTAAAGATATTCACATTGCTGAAAAATATCCGCCAAATCTTCCCAAGATACCGGGAAATCCAAAGTGATTTCGATAGCATCAGCCGGGAACCGGGCCGGGTCCATTCTTTGCCCCCCCTCTCGTCCCTGGTAATAACACACTTTGCCAGGAATACGTTTGGCCGAATCAGCAGGCGGACGAAAAATCGATAAATCAATTGCAGGCAAAAACAGCAGATGATCCTTATTCATCCCCGGCTCTAAGAAAGCCGATGAATAAGCGAAGAAAATATCCTCCGCACCATAATCACCCCCAGCCAGATGACCACGCTGATTAAGCAAATAACGCACCACCACCCTGCCTTTTAACGGATTACCGGTAACCACCTCCGGGTAGACAATAATAGGCTCCACCTCGGCCATATGGTGTACATGACGAATCTCATCGTTCAGACGTGGAGTGATCAAACCGGGAGCCACAATATCAGAAGTAATATAAGCTTCCTGACCCGAACGAATCAGCGCATCACACAGCATATGCAATACCCTGACCCCAGCTGAATTCCTACGATAAGGAGGGGTCAGGATGTAATAAGGATTAGGTCGTTTGGCAAACAGAGTACGCATGATCAACCTTGCACGAGAGATGGCACCTGCCACCCATTGATTGAAAAATTTATAAATTTATTTAATTAACAAATCTCATCGCGATGAAACGTCATGACCCTGCAAATAGAAAACCAGCATCGTATCTTCAATATGATACAGTTGTATTTTTTTTGACAAATCATTCAAATACTCTGTCAATTCAGGAAATTGCGCATTGCCATAATCATGCCAAACAATACAAGCAGCTTGACCGGAAAGCATGGCCAAAGCATTCTCCGTATCTTTTGTGACATAACTCACCTCATGATTACCATCAATAAAAATAAATTGAAACTTATTTTCATAAGGTTCTATATCAAGTGTCATTGAATTTTGCAAAATCTGTTTTACCAAATGTTTATTAGCACAATTCAAATACTTTCGATGAGAAGCAATTGATTCAATTGCAACATTTATATCATCACCTTGAAACTGCACATCATTTATATCAGGCAAATCTAAAGTATAAATTCGCTCAGCATCTATATTTTTCACTGGCAAATTTTCCAATAACAGTCTGGTAGTCAGCCCCTTATAAGTACCAAACTCAAACAAATAATCAGGATTGACTACTCTCATTAATTTTAACAATAAAACTGATTCAATCGTGCTAACTGACCCTACACCTTGAGCCTGTGGCATAAAAAACTTTATTTCATCAGGAAAATCATCCACTATTTTCAGAACCTGATAAGGTCGAATATGCTGCATCTCACCAGCGTAGCTTATATTGCCTGCAATCATAAATTTCTCACAATCATAGATAATTCTGTCGATTAACAATACCGATACACTTATAGATAACTGTAAATAATTTTCTGTAATTCATCCTGACTCAACCAAGAATGATTATTCTCACTTGTATAAGAAAAGCCTGCCACCATTTTTTCACCATGTTTTATCGCACTTCTAGCATCATTATTTAAGTCAAATTCTGGCACCACAACATAATGGCTCCCCATATCCCAAGTATGCCGCCCTTCATCCTCACTAATTAAAGCTTCATGCAACTTCTCACCGGGGCGAATACCCGTCACCTTATAAGATACTTTACCTGGGAAAGCCTTAATTAAATCCAGCATTGTAGCGCTAGGTATTTTAGGAATAAAAATCTCACCGGCTCCCGCTTCTTCAATTGCCTTAACCACCAGATCAACACCTTGTGACAGATCAATCAAAAAACGGGTCATCCGCTCATCCGTCAATGGTAATTCAAAGTTTTTATTTTTGTATAACTCGCACCAGAATGGAATCACACTACCACGACTCCCTAAAACATTTCCATACCGAACCACGCTAAACTTGATATCTCGATAACGAGAATAATTATTAGCTGCAATCAGTAATTTCTCCATAGCCAATTTAGTTGCACCATATAAATTGGTCGGACTCACTGCTTTATCAGTCGAAATACCAACCACGCGCTTTACGCCTCTTTCCAGTGCAGCCTCAAGAATATTCTGCGCTCCCATGATATTGGTTTTGACAGCCTCCATTGGATTATTTTCTAAAGCAGGTACCTGTTTTAAAGCAGCCGCATGTACCACCACATCCACACCAATAAAAGCACGTCGCAATCTCTCACTATCACGGATATCCCCTAAAAAATAACGTATCGGATACTTATCAGAAGGCCAACGTTTCGCCATCTCGGATTGCTTGAATTCATCACGGCTAAATATAATCAATTCACGTGGAGCATATTCATTTAATAACTTAGCCACAAATGCCTGCCCAAAAGAGCCAGTACCACCAGTAACCAGAATGGTTTTATTCTTAATGTAATTACCATTAGCCATGAATTTACTTTCTATAAAGTTAAGATGATTTAAATCGATTCATCACATCCGCTAACTCTGCCTCTGGAAGAAAAGGATACATATTTTCCAGGGCAGGCGATGCCAGCGTTCCATCTTGGTTTTTATAAGACATCACCCTTGGCGTGCGGCTTTGAAAATACGACAAATTCACTTCACAGAGAACGGCACCAGATAACTGAAAAGCCTCAGTTAATTTACTGTCTATTTCTTCATTATCAGCAATAGCGCAATACTGTAAGCCATAAGCCTTGGCAAGATGCTGAAAGTCCGGATTGGCCACGCCTGATGCGCGATCTGCCGCCACTAAGTGACCGGCAAAGTGATTATTTTGCGTCGCTCGTATCGATTCATAACCACCGTTATTCAACACAAATACCACACAGTTTCCCTGGTATGTACCTAAGGTCAGTAATTCCTGAATATTCAACTGAATACTGCCATCACCAGTCACCAGAATGGTACGTTCGCCTTTTCTGGCCGCTAATGCGCCCACACAGGCCGGTAAATCCCAGCCCATTGCGCCAAAATTAATATTGGTATAAACCCGCTGCCCCATTTTTATCTTCAAGCACTGATAAACCGACCAGGCATCTAAACCATTGCCGGTTAACAACACATCATGCGCCGATAAATGTCCGCTTAATTTATCAATAAAAATATAACTATCCACATGCTCTTTATCCTGCCAGCGCTCGGCGGTAATCGTGGGATATTTTTGCCGCCATTCATGACAGGCTATCAGCCAATCTTGACAATCAATCTGATTCGGCAGTAATTTTTCAAGCAGCGAATGAATAAATAGGCCAGCATCCGCCGTGATCTTTTTATCGGGAACCGGCTGCATTTTGTCGATTTCACTACTATCGGTATTAATCACCACTTTATAGGCATTCGGTGCAAAGGCTTCGGTATTAAAGCCGATATTACTCACCGACATGCTCGCCCCGATACACAGCATGAAATCACTATTCTGAATAATGAAATTAGCGTGGCGTTGACCCAAAGGGCCAAAGCGCCCCATAAACAGCGGATGCGTATCTGCCAGTAAATCCAGCCCACCCCAGGTTAATAAGGTGGGGATGCCCAGTTTTTCGACTAATGACAAAACCGATTCTTGTGCATTGGCTAGCTGCACACCATTGCCCAAGATTAATACCGGCCTTTTATATTGAGATAAGCTGGCAAGCACATGGCTAACTTCAGCCTCATGAATAGGCTGTCGTAGCGGTAATATCCTACTAGGACTAGCAAGATCGACTTGTACCGCTTGTATATTCAACGGAAGATTAATCCACACTGGCCCTGGTCTCCCAGAGAGAGCCAATTGGACGGCCTTATCCAGTTCATCTTTAATCGTTGCCGGATCAGTTACCGTTACCGCGTATTTAGTAACTGGCTTAACCATATCGATAATATTGATTTCCTGCGGCCCTAATTGACGCTCTTTCGTATAATCGGCAATTAAATCTGTTCTCACTTGACCGGAAATCACCAGCACGGGAATGGAATCTACCCAAGCACCGGCTATGGCAGATAGCGCATTGGTGCTGCCAGGCCCAGTAGTAACCAGACAAACGCCCAGCGCACGCCGGGTACGGGCATAAGATTCTGCGGCAATCGCACAAGCTTGTTCGTGATAATTGCACACATAGTCCACTTCACCTTTTCGTCTGCCAAGCGAATCAATCAAATGCATAATACCGCCGCCAGACAAAGTAAATACCGTATCTACACCTTGCTGATATAGATATTCGATTACATAATCAGATAGTTTCATTAGAATTTTTAAGATGATTTAGAACACACTATCGCCAGTGCTACTGAATTTTTACCACCAGTGCAATTAGGGATAAGTTGATAAGTATGCACCAACAACCCTAGTCTGTCTGTCAAAGTAAGAATGGATTGTATAGAGAAAAAATTGATATGTTCGTGCCAGTGCTTTTTTTGCAGATAGCTATCACGAACACTTTCATTCTCTCTCATTAAATCCTCATAAGGAATTTCAATATATAAAATTGTTTCGAGGGACATTAAAGCGATGACTTTGTTCAACAAATCATCAGGGTAAGGAATATGCTCCAAAACATTGCTGCATACAATTAAATCAAGCCTAGTCTGTATTGGCTTAGCAAAATCAAACTCCTCGCAGCCATCTATTAAGTCTACAGTAGAAATGTCATGAATATAAACAGTCTTTGCCGATTGCCTAAAGGGTGTGTTACAGCCATTACCCCCCCCCCAATCCAACACCGTGGGAGCTGCCCCTACATAAGGGTGCAATAGTTTTTCCACTTCATCAAGATAAGCAATTTTATTCTGTAAAACGGTATTTCTGTCAGCATACCCAGGCTCATAAAAATCACGTAATGTGGTGTAATCGCTATCGCGGTAGCCCTGATACAATCTACACATCTGATTATCAGAAAAACGAATATCTAAAAACAACACACCGCAGGACTGACATTGCAGCGAATTGCATAGTGAATAAGCCCAACCCGGTCTTAAATTTTTCATGCCCCAAGCAGCGGTAATTTCAACTGGCTGCCAACCAAAAACCCGATGGGCAACAAAAGGCATTAAAACCGCTGGGGATTTTTTCAGTAAACTACCATGACAACAAATACAGCGACTGGCAATAAATTCGGACATAATAAACCCCTAAAATTCAGCTATTTATTCAACCTAGCCCAAGCAAAACTATCGGCTATGGCTTGATCAAGACCAATCCAGCAATGTAGGTTTAAACTTTGTGCCGCTAATTCAATATTTGGCACATAGATTTCTGGATGGGAATTCTTTAGCGGCGTTTTAGCAACAAAAATAGGATAATCAGTATTATGATGTGCAATCAGAGCAACTTTCTTGGCTAAATTTTCAATACTAATCATTCTGTCCGAACCTAGATTAATGGTTTGATTATTTTTTCCTGTTATTAATAAAGTCCATAACCATACCGCCATATCTGAACCATACATATAGGAACGCATCGCCGTCCCATCGCCCTGAATCGCTATCGGCTTATTGTCCAATACATCTGCGATAAAATTACCTAGCGCAAAGCCGGAACGTAGCGGCATATAAGGGCCACAAACCGTGAAACAACGCGCAATCAAACTGGTAAAACCTTGTTCTTGTGCGGTAGCGGTACAGATAAATTCAGCAGCGCGTTTACCCGCAATATAAGCACTCCGAATCGAAGCATCATGCGTCGCACACCAGCTATCGCTTTCGCTGAGAGCGAATAATCGATCAGCAGCCGGCCCATAAATTGCACCGGAACTCAATAATAAAAATCGAGTGGCTTGCTGTTGCGATGCACAATTCAATACTTGGCGTGTCCCCTCCACAGCACTCTGAAATACCTGTGTTGCAGTGGGATTATCCAATGCCACATTGGTTTCAGCAGCCGCATGAATGATATGGCTGTAGTCAGCTGCTAACGGCAAGGGTTTTAAAATATCGGCAGTAATCAAACGTAGCCCGGGTTGGCTGGCCAAATGCGGGGCTTTGCTCAGCAAGCGTTGCGGATGACGCGCCAGAATATCCACGCTTATTTTAAAACCAAAGCGTTGTTGTGCCGCCAGTAGCAGCTCTAACATCCAACATCCGATAAATCCGGTGCCACCGGTTAACAATAACTTAGCATCCGCTAGTGCTGGCCAGATTTTTTCACTTACCGCTAATGCGTCAACTAAATTAGCTTCAATAACAGAAGAAGGGTGCTTTAATTTTTGCAATTATTATGCTTTCAAAGCTTTATTGACAGAATGAATAAATTTTTCAGCTTGTCAAATATCACTTGACAACAAACCATAAAACAAAGAATCGTGCCAGCGCCCTTCTGCCCAATGGGTTTGTCGGTGCCGTCCCTCCAGACTAAATCCTAAGGTTTCGAAAAAATGCTGCTTGGTCACATCAAAAGCGTAAATTTCGGCCCAAAGCCGATGCAGGCCCAGTTCCTGATAAGCGTAATGAATCATTATTTTTGCTGCATCCGGAGCGAGACGCTCATCAATATATAAATCACCTACTCCAAGGTAAATAGAAAAATCGGCAGAGCGATTTACCCAATCGATATAACATAATCCACAAGCGCCTAATAATTGCTGATCCTGCAAATCGACAATAGCAAACATAAGTGTCGATAAGTCGGTATTAACCTTGTGATGAAACCAGACTTCCTGCTGCTTAGCGTTAAGCTCTCGATATTCTCTGAAGTACCGGCGTAGTTGCGGCGTATTACGCCATTGCAATAGCTTGGGCAAATCATCTTCTGCAATGGCCCGCAGCCCAACTTCTTTTCCTAGTAACATTAGCTCTCCAGATCCGAACAATATAATGCTTCACCCCGTTTTCTCGCTGTCAGCAAACGCTTGCCGATCATATCGTCCAGTTGATAAGGTTTAACGGCCCCTGCTGGCGCTGGCCGCAAAGCTTCGACGTCTTCTTTTTGCAACACTTCTCCGGCAGCAATATCACGTGCCAGACATAAACAACGTTGCTGCACAATGGCCGTTTGTAGTTCATTCTGTTCTACCCGCTTCACCCCATCGCCTAAAGCCGCTTCCAGTTCGCGACTACGCTCAATCATTTCGCGCCAGGCAACTGGGTTCATAGAAAAACCGTGATCCGGCCCCTGCCTACTGCAGTCATCGGTAAAATGTTTTTCCACCACCCGCGCACCCAGAGCAATAGCACCAAGCACTGTGGCATGGCCAGGTGAGTGATCGGATAAACCCAGCAACATGCCGGGATATTTAAGCGCATAGCTTTGCAATACTTTTAAATTAATATATTTAAAATTTTCTAATGAACCTGTGTAATTGGTATTACATTGCATCAACACCAATTGCTTATTATGTTTTAATACCGCTGCGACTGCGCGCTCTACATCGGTGATATCGCTGGCGCCGCTGGCCAAGAAAACTGGTTTATTTTTTTGCGCAATATATTCTATAAAATCTATCCAGGTGATATCACCAGAACCTATTTTATAAGCCGGCAAAAATGGAGCTAGCTGTACTACCGCATCAACATCATACGGTGTTGTAACGAAGTCAATTTCGGCTTCTTTAGCCGTGGCAATGAGCTCGGTATTCCATTCTCGATTACATTCGTAATTTTGATAGACTTCAAATACGCTTTTTTTCCAGCTAGCCTGATGGCTAAGCTGGCTACCAATGTTTTTAAAAGCGATATCACTAACAATTTTCTCAGCTTTAAAATGTTGGAACTTGGCCGCATCTGCGCCGGATTGCTTAGCCAGCCAGATTAATGCTTTAGCTCTTGCCAAATCACCATCATGATTGGCCGCGATATCTGCAATAAAGTACGTGGGTTGATCAATTGCCACTTCACGCTTATTAATATGAATACTATTGCTATATTGCATGCTTTCCCTCTTTATAGACAGCGACCAGATTACGTATAACTGCATCCGTATCTGGCATAGAATACCCTAATATTTTCTCAACTAGACGTGTGTCCAACCCAAGACTTTCGGCACGCTTTACCTCGCTTAACGCATGCACGCTACCAGTTTTATAATGAATAGGTAGCATATTTAACTGATAGGCCAGTCTGAGTAAGAAATCTGCCTTGCTCACTACTTCGGCGGCAGCAATATTGATTAATCCCACCACATTTTTATCAATCAAATCATATAAAGTCTCAGAAAACTTTAATACATCGATACTGGAGGTATAAAAATCATCAAATAAGGTGATGGGTGTTTTTTGTCGAAAGCTGGCAATAGCCCACTCAATAAAAGTGGGTTGATTGGGCCAGCCACGAAACCCAACAATATTGGTTCTGACAATCAAGCTTTGTGGCGCAGTGGCTGCAGCTAGCTCTCCAACGTATTTACTTTTGGCATATTGATTGAGCAATAATATTGGATGATCTTCGCTATGTAGCGCTTGTTTATCACCAGAAAAATAATGATCGGTAGAAATCTGTACTAATTTCACTGCATTGGCACGACAGTAATTGGCCAAAACAGCTACTAGTTGCCCATTTAACAGATCAGCAGCCTGAGGGTGCTGCTCGCATTGATTCAAATTGGTTTGAGCAGCGGCGTTAATGATAATGTCGGGGGATATACGTTGTAATACTATTAATAGCTGCGGGAAGTCTGTTGCATCAATATTATAATCGGCCTGATGCCTGGCCAGGCGAATCACTGCTATGGCTCTTTGTTTGGCAACACGATAAAGCATTTGCCCCAGCATGCCACTAGCACCAATAATAGCAACGCGTTTACCATTCAATGAAAAAACATCGGTCAGATTATTATTGTCTTTAATCAAAGCTTCCCCAGTCAGTCACTTTTTATTTTCACCATCAGTCGAACTCACCCAAAAAAGCCTGTATGTGCTGAATAATCCAGTCTAATGCTTCTGTACCCAGGCCAGGATAAATACCTACCCAGAACGTATTCAGCATCACATTATTGGTGTTGGGTAAATCATTGATGGCGCGATAATGTCGGCCCTGCATATAAGGTTGCTGCAATAAATTGCCGGCAAATAACAGGCGGGTGCCAATTTTTTTGCTATCCAGATAGTTAAGTAAATCGACTCTGGTACAAGCGGCTTCTGACTTAAGAGTGATTAAAAAACCAAACCAGGAAGGGCTGCTGCCCGCAGTGGCTTGCGGCAGGATCAGCCTATCGGCGAATTTCTGTAGCCCTTGATGCAGGTAGGCAAAATTAGCATTACGCTGCCGGATAAAGTCGGGCAGACGCTGTAGTTGCGCCAGGCCACAGGCCGCTTGCATATCGGTAATTTTCAGGTTGTAGCCGGCATGACTGTAGATATATTTGTGGTCATAACCCAAGGGCAAACCACCCAGTTGCCAGGCAAAACGTTTACCACAGGTATTATCGCAGCCAGTTTTGCAGTAACAATCACGCCCCCAATCACGTAGCGATTCCACGATCGCCATTAATTCGGCAGAGCGGGAAAACACGGCCCCCCCTTCTCCCATGGTGATGTGATGCGCCGGATAAAAACTAAGGGTAGCTAAATCGCCAAACGTACCGACATGGTGACCATCCACTTGCGCACCTAGTGCATCGCAACAGTCTTCCACTAACCACAGACCATGCTGATCGGCCAGACGTTTAATCGCTTTTACGTCGAACGGATTGCCCAAGGTATGCGCCAACATGATGGCACGGGTTTTCGGACCAATCGCTGCGGCCACCTGTGCCACATCAATGTTGTAGCTACCCAGCTCAATATCGACAAATACCGGCACTGCCCCAAACTGAATAGCCGGGTTAACGGTGGTCGGGAAGCCGGCCGCGACGGTGATCACCTCATCCCCCGGTTTAATCGCACGTTCACCCAGCTTGGGTGAAGTCAACGCCATAAAGGCAAGCAAATTGGCCGATGAACCGGAGTTAGTGCTTAACACATGCGGTACACCGATGCTGGCGGCCAAGCCAGCTTCGAACTGTTCGTTAAAGCGCCCCGTGGTAAGCCAGCCATCCAACACCGCCTCAGTCATCGCCATCAGCTCCGGGCTACCGATCACCTTGCCGGACGGCGGCACGGTACTTTGGCCGGGAACAAACGGCTTGGGCGTGTCAAATTGTTGCTGACCGTGTTTTTTCACCCAGTAACGCGCCCAATAACGGCTGATGATGGCATTTTCTTGCTCGCTTAACTGCCTTATCGGCTCCAGCGCACTGCTAGGTAGGGTGAGCAGATTGAGACATAGAGCCGAACCAGCACCCATCATCGCTAAGCTGTGTTCAAGATTCTGCTCTAATTGCAAGACCTGCCATTGTTCGCCCTGCACACGCAAAATCACCACCGGCACGGTCTGTGCCTGGCCGGAAGTCGGATTAAAACAGCGAGCAGAGGCCAGTGCGGACACCGATATTGTCACAATTTTCCCCATAAAGCTAAGCAATGGCAGCTGTGAAGTCTGCCAGTTGCTGTAATGATATTGAGCGCATATCCTGCCCGGCACGCTGGGCAGCAAACCAATCTGCGCTATAGGCAATCGCCTGTTGTGCCGTCCAACATGGCCGCCAACCCAGACGGCTGCGTGCCAGGCTGCTGTCTAATAGTAGTAAGTCGGCTTCTTGCAGATGTGGGGCGGCGCTGGCCTCTGTCCACTGCAAATCAGGATCGCAGTGGCGGGCCAACTGCGTGATCAGTTGCCGCACGCTGAGCTTGTCATCGGCGGCTGGGCCAAAATTCCACGCCTGAGCAAACGCTGCTCCATCGACAGAGCCCAGGGCTTGCATCAATAATAAATAGCCATGTAGACAGTCCAGTACATGCTGCCATGGGCGTATGCTGTCTGGCGCACGCAATAGCAGGCTTTGCCCGGTCTGTAAGGCGCGCATCGCATCGGGTAGCAAGCGCTCGGGTGACCAGTCGCCACCGCCAATAACATTGCCCGCCCGTGCTGTAGCGAGCTGTGGCTGAGCTCTACCCGCATAAAAACTGGCACGATAGCTGGACAACACCAGCTCCTGACACGCTTTGCTGGCGCTATAGGGATCGTGGCCACCCAGCTTATCTGTTTCGCGGTAACCCCAGGGCCATGACTGATTCTGATAGCATTTATCGCTGCTGATCACTAGTACGGCGCGCAGGCTGGTAAGCGGGCGCAAAGCCTCTAGCAGATTGGCCGTGCCCATCACATTGCTGGCGAAGGTGCTTAAAGGATGGCGGTAGGACTCGCGCACCAATGGCTGCGCGGCGAGATGAAAAACCAATTGTGGCTGTACCGCTTGTACGTAGTCATGAATGGCTGCGGGCTGGGCGATATCGGCAATGCACTCGCTCGCCAGCAAAGACGCCAGCTGCGCCGCCTGAAACAAACCCTGCGGCTGCTCAGGCGCTAAAGCAAAGCCGTGTACCTCCGCCCCCAACTGTTGTAACCACAGCAGCAGCCAACTCCCCTTAAAGCCGGTATGCCCGGTGAGCAATACGCGGCGGCCACGCCAGAAACCTGCCGCTATTGCCATGTTTTCCACGGCGCTTTTTGGTTTTGCCACAATTCTTCCAGATAGTTTTTGTCCCGTAGCGTATCCATCGGGTGCCAAAAACCATGATGCTGATAGCTGATCAACTGACCTTCCGCCGCTAGGCCGGCCAGCGGATCGGCCTCCCAAGCCGTGTGATCATCGACAATACGTGTGAGCACCTGTGGTGACAACACGAAAAAGCCGCCATTAATCCAGGCCCCATCGCCCGCAGGTTTTTCGACAAAGCTTGTAATCTTATTACCACTTAGCTGCAAAGCACCAAACCGCCCCGGCGGCTGCACCGCCGTGAGGGTAGCCAGACACCCATGCTGCTGATGACAAGCCAGCAAGGCCGTGATATCAACATCGGCCACACCATCACCATAGGTGAAGCAAAAAGCCTGCTCTTGTTGCAGGTACTCGGCAACCCGCCGCAACCGGCCTCCGGTCATGGTGTGCTCGCCGGTATCTACCAGTGTTACCCGCCATGGCTCCACATGGCGGTGATGGACTTCCATCTGATTGTTCTGCATATCGAAGGTCACGTCCGACATATGCAAAAAATAGTTAGCAAAATATTCTTTGATGACATAACCCTTGTAGCCGCAGCACACGATGAAATCATTAATGCCGTGCGCCGAGTACATCTTCATGATGTGCCACAAGATAGGTTTGCCGCCGATTTCTATCATCGGCTTGGGCTTCAGGTGTGTCTCCTCGCTAATGCGCGTGCCCAAACCACCGGCCAGAATGACTGCTTTCATGCTGAGTCACCTCGCTTATGCAGCAGATAACAAGGCTGTTAAGGCAGCCATCACCGCTTCCACACCCTTGGCTCCGGTCGTGGCATCAAACTCCACCATCGGCCCGCTCCCCTTGCCAGCAGCCCAATTGCTGACCAGGCATAAATGGGCATAAGCCACGCCCATCTCGCGCGCCAAACTGGCCTCCGGCATGCCGGTCATGCCGACGATATCGCCACCATCACGCTCCAGCTTGAGGATTTCGGCGCTGGTTTCCAGGCGCGGCCCTTGGGTGCAGGCATAGACACCGCCAATCACGCCACCATGCCCGCTCGCCGCTACCGCCTTGATAAGGCGTTGACGCAATTCAGCATCGTAGGGCGAGGAAAATTCGGCATGCACGACCGGGCGCTCCGGCCCTTCAAAATAAGTGTGTTTACGGCCCCAGCTGTAGTCGATGATATTGTCTGGCACCACCAGTTTGCCGGGTTCCATATCCGGGCGAATACCACCCACTGAACCCACGGCGACAATGCCTTTAATACCTTGATCGTGCAGCGCCCAGATATTGGCGCGGTAATTGATTTCATGCGGAGCCAAAGAGTGTCCATAACCATGACGGGCAATGAAGACGACGTTTTGCCCGGCCAGCCGGCCAAAGGTCAACGCGCAGGACGGGTCACCATAAGGTGTACGCACTACCTGGCGATGTGTCACTTCCAATACCGGCAATTGCGCCAGGCCACTACCACCAATGATGGCTAACATAATGTGTTTCCTTATTATCGTTGTCGCAGAATCTCGCCATACCGTCTTGCCGAACCACTTCATTATGCAGTTCGATAAAAACCGTTTGCCACTCAATTATGGTTGAATAATGCCAAATATTTAAGTCGGCCCTATTAATGCTTTTAAAATCAATTTATTACGAAGCAATATTCTGACACTGCCGGCAAAATGGCGCGGTGAGTTTTATGGGACATCGATAGCAGACCGTTTACTCAGACTAGCTAGCATAGCCGTAAAGCCATCTCTTTGTCATCCAAGCCCGTGCTCAGGACTTGTTGGCGGTTCCAGTGACCGGATGAACTGGATCACGCAGCAACGCTACGCCACCACCGCGCGCTTGCGCTTGATATTGAGCGAGAGCTTGTATGGAAACAGCCCCGGGAATGCCATTAAACGGCTTTAACAAATGCGTAGATAGATGGGGGAAACCAAGGGCCTGGCTGGCCCTTCGTCTGCTGTAGCTTACTTTGCCAGCAGGGTTTTGAGATGTGCAAAGAAAGTGACTGTGTCTTTATAGCCCCATAGCACTGGGTCAAAAGTAAAGCCATATAAAGCGTTAAAGTACTCATCCAGATCATTAGGGTGTCTGCTGATAAAGTCATTCACTTCTTGAATAGCTGCCTTACTCGTTTCCGGCGTCAGTTGCCTGCTCTTGTAGCTGGCGACAATTTCCTCAAGAGTATTCCCGAACAGATCATAATCCTGCATTAAGTACCAGCCAAACAGCAGGTATAGATAAGGATAAAGTGCCTCGCTATCAGTGAATGGATCTGATGTTCTAATTTGAAAAACTGGTTCTTGGCTTTCTTCATTTCGTTGCCTCTACATTGCTGGATGTGCTGTTAAGACATAGTAAGGGACGTTATTGCGTTTTATACACTCCAGCACAACAACTACCTTGGTCATTGGTGTTAGTTTTCCTGTTCGACGTACTACTCCGAGTCCCAGTGCGCGGCCTAAATTCTCTCTTAAAGGCAAAATGTACCCAGGAGAGGCACTATTTGCCCAGACATTAATCCTTATCGGCGCCATGCGCGCCAAACAGCACGCAGTCGGCTTTGCTCAGGCCAGTCGGTTCCGGAGCCACGCAGAGCACGCCAGCACCGACCAGTTCCAGCATGCCACCAGTCAGTTCCAGCGAGCCCCAAAAGCGGTTGCGGAGTATTTCGCCCCGGGTGATGTTTTTGTGGGAGAGCACCGCCGCCAGTTGCTGCGCGCTAAAGATAATACGGATGCCGTCGTTGTCGTTGGCTTGGCTCATGGCAGACTTCTTTATATTGGTTGTAAAAAGGAGGTGACTGCAACATCCGCTAGCCCGTTTGTAGTTGTCAAGAGAGGCGCTAAGAAAGGTAAAGCCTGTGGTGTTGCAGATAGGCATCGAGTGACCATACAACAGCCGTCCACCAGTTCAGGCTAGATATCAATCTTGATGCCTAAGCCATAGCGGCACGGACAAGACTCTAACGAATTACTCAGGTTTGTTGGCGGATTCAACATAGCAATAGCTGGCAAACCATTTACTGGCGTTGCCGTAAAGGAAGTTGGAATTTGCCGCAGGTACTGACTATGCTTATTTCATCAATGCCATACCGGCAGATAAGCACCACTGAGTGCTGAATAGAACGACCAAGACTCACTAACAGTGAAATAGGGTAAATCCGCTCATCAATACTGCGCACGGCCTTAACTGGCAGGTTAAGGAATAGTCAGGCCAGTGCTTATATTGTCTAGACGCCAGTTGTCGTGTTGCTGGTGAAAGTTCGGGCTAACCGAACAAGAGAATGGAACCAATATCCCCACTTTTTTTAGTCCGCATCTGGCTAGCAAAGCCATGGCCTTGTGCTTGTCTGCATCGCTGCTGCTCGCCGCCCAAGCCGCGGGGAACTGTGTTTACTCTACAGACAGCGGTGCTTGGACTGCGCAAAACTACACCACAGGCGGGATTGAGAGTAGCCCCGGCAACATTAATGTGAGTACGCTAAATTTTCAACCAGCCGGTACAGTGCTGGCCAGCGTGACCTCCTCCCCTCTGGCATTGAATAACTCATTGAAAGGGCCGGAGCACATTCTGTTTCGCTGTGCTGCTGCTGATGTTAATGATTTGTATGAGTACTATGGTACGGAAGCTGGCACCAATTTGAGCACACTAACTGGCCTGAACGAAGATGGTGCCCCACAAGTACCCGCGGCTTACCGCAGCCAGATTTCCGGTGTGCTGGTGCGCTTAACCAATATGAGCACCGGCAACTATTTTACCAAAGCCTGGCAAAAACGCCGCTTGGTCGACTTAGATCGAGACAATAATGCTAACTATCCTATTCTGGTCAAAGCCAAAAACTTCAGTAATGTCAAACTTGAATTCATTCGTTATCCCAATGAAGCCATCGCTGCTGCTGGCACGCCGTATCAGCCTTTTACCGGTACCGGCGCAATAACTGGGGTTAACGCTTGGAATGCCGGCTATCTGGCATTTATCGGGCCGGGTATTGCACCGGGCAATATTAGCGAGGGATCTTTGTCTGGCTGGTGGACTGGTGCCTATGCTTATGCTTATGTGGGCTCGATCAATTACTCCGGTATGGTTGCAGTACGACGTGCGGCCAGTTGTAAAATCAATACCGTAACCCCTTATATCCGGTTTCCAACACTCACTGTGTCACAGCTGAATAACGGTCAAACCGCCCGCGAGCCTCTTGATATTATTTTTGATTGTCAACCTAATCGGGCGGGTCTTAGCACATTCAATAGTAGCTCTGTTGATAGCGGAGGTACCGCGATGGCCATTATGGTTCCCTATGACAAAGCTATGCTTTCTTTGAATAATCTGAGTGTGACGAGTGCGGGCATACCCTACCTGATAGCAGATAACTACGGCAGCCCTGGCATCACACAAGGTGTGGGAGTTAGCCTAAGCAGGCAGAGTGATGGTGTGGCAGTATATTTTGCGATGCCCACCAGCATAGGTAATTTCGGCTGGCTACCGGTGCTAGATGGCGCGATCCAAGTGTTGACTACTGGCCCGGGAGGAGATATCTATTATCGCAAAACGCTGAATGCTACTTTCGGCAAAATCCCCGGTAAAACGGTGACGCCAGGTCGTTATAGGGCACAGGCAGAGGTGCTAATTCGTGTGCAATAAACACAGAGCAAGATGGAGCTTATGGCTGCAGGGTTTGACTGGCCTGATATTAATATTGTTAGCGGATATGCTGACGGCTGGCGTGATGGTCGAAAAAAGCAGAGTGGTTTTTTCTGCTGATCGTCTTGAGCAATCCTTCAGCGTTTTGAATTCAGGTCAGTATCCACTGGTGGCGCAGGTGTGGGTAGATGAGGGCCAGGCGAATGGCACACCCGAGCTGGCACACTCTCCCCTCTTGGTTTTGCCCCCTATTTTTCGTTTGGAACCCGGTAGAAAAATCAGTTTAAGATTGGTGAACACCGCTACTAATTTGCCACAAGATCGCGAGTCTTTGTTCTGGTTAAATCTATATGAGGTTCCACCCGCCCCTACCGAGGCGGAGAAGGCGACTTCAACCCAGTTGTTAGCGGTGACAATGCGTACGCAAATGAAGGTGTTTATCCGCCCAGTTGGCTTGGCGTATCCGGCCACGGCCTTGCCGGATAAGCTGACATTTTCACTGAAGGCGGAGGCAGAAGCCGTTGAGCTCAAGATTGATAATCCGACGCCTTATTACGCCACGGTTTATTCTTTACAGCTTTCCTGTACCGGGATAAGCCCACAGCAGCCAGCGACAGGTACGCTGGATATGGTGGCACCGTTATCAAGCAGCAGTGTGCAGTTAAACGGTCTGCGTGCCTGTCAGGGCAAGCCTGTTAAGCTGCAGCTTATCTTGCTGGATGATGATGGAAATGCGGTGGGGCGTGAGCGGGAGTCGAAAATAGAGTAGCGCAACCATCTGTCGGCCCTGAGAGCGACTAACAAAACCGCGAAGAGATCCTGAGCCAAGGCACGCCGACGCAGACAGTAGCAGTGCTACGGTAAGCAGGCGCAACGCTGGATCAGGGGGGGGTTCGCGGCTCTAAGGCAAATTCAATCATCCATCGTAGCCGCCTACGCCGTTCAAACATCAGCCGCCACATCATCCAATAATACGAGCAAGTCGGTAACACCTATGTCCAGACCAGCCTGGAACAGCAAGGTGCTGAGTTGCCCCCGGTGGTGGGTTTGGTGGTTAAAGAAATGGGCCAGTACGCTGGTAAACGGTTTGCTGGCGCTAATACCGCGCATAGTACGATAACTGAGAGTTTGCTGCAGATCGGCGCTTTGAATTTCGCCAACCAGTTGCGTGATGCACTGGTCAAGTTGCTGGCGTAGTACCGTCAGCTTAGCGAGGTCGGGGTAAAGTATTTGATCCAACGCTTGCGGTGTAGGTAGCTGGTCGAGAATGGCCAGTGCCGGAAAATGCGCCGGATGTTGCTGGAAACGTGTCAGCCAGATCAGGTCTGCAACCAGCAGGTGGTTGAGGGTGGCCACGATGGAGCCGAAGAAGTCTTGTCTGGGGGCGGCCAGTTGTGCCGGGGTGAGCTTGGCGGCGGCCTGGTAGATTTTGTCATTCATCCACTGGTTATATTCGGCCAGCTTGAGCAGGTAAGTACGGTCTATCATCGGTCATCCTTAATTTATGATTTAGAGATGCTAGCAAAACCCCTGATCCAGCGTTGCGCCTGCTTGCCGTAGCACTGCTACTTTCTGAATCGGCTCTTAACGAACCAACTGGTTCATATCAATGATGGGCATCATGATGGCGAGCACGATAAGCAGTACTAGGCCACCCATCACAAGAATCAGCAACGGCTCCATCAGGGTAGTAAAGGTAGCCAGTTTACGTTCCACTTCCTGTTCCTGTTGTTGTGCTGCGCGATCCAGCATGGCCGCCAGGGTGCCGCTGGATTCACCGCTGGCAATCAGGTGTATCAGGACCGGCGGGAATTCACGGGTGCTATGCAGGGCACGCGACAATGACACCCCTTCGCGTACTTTGGCCATAGCATTGGCCACCGCATCTTGCATCGGCAATAGCCCCATCAGGCCGCGTGCGGTTTCCAGCGCGGTCAGTAGCGGTACACCGCTGCCAACCAGGATGGAGAGCGTGCTAGCCATGCGTGCGGTGTTGACGGCGCGAAACAGACGGCCAAACAGCGGCAGTTTGAGCAGCAGGCGGTGAAAGCGGCGTTTGAGCAAGGGTGCGCGCAGCGCACGGATGAACAGAATCAAGGCACTGACGCTGATCAGGGCAACGACCATACCCCATTGCCGCACGAAGTCACTGGTGGCGACCAACGCACGGGTAAGCCAGGGCAGGGTTTGCTTGGTTTGCGCAAAGACGGTCACCACTTGCGGAACGACATAGCTCATCAGCCCGGTGACCACCAGCAGCGCCACCAGGGTGACGACGGCCGGGTAGGCCAAGGCGAGCATCACTTTTTGTTGGGTCTGGTCACGTTTGTCCAGGTATTCGGCCAGGCGCGCCATCACGGTGTCGAGATGGCCGGATTGTTCACCCGCCTGTACCAGTGAACGGTAGAGCGGCGGAAACACGCCGGGTGCGGCGGCCAGTGCCTGGGCAAAGCTTTTGCCTTCGAGGATGTCACTGCGCAAGGTGGCGAGTACGGTGCGGCTGCGCGGATGTTCTGATTGTTCGGTGACGGCGGTGAGGGCTTTTTCCAGTGGCAGACCTGCATTAAGCAGGGTGGACAGCTGAGCAGTAAGCATCACTAGTTCACTGCGCGGCAAGCCACGACGCAGCACATTGCTGCCAGCGTCGCTATTGTTGGCATTGACGCTTTCGACTTCGATGGGCAGCAAGCCGCGTTCACGTAGTTGTATGCGGGCGGTACGCGGGGAATCGGCTTCCAGTAGGCCTTTTTGTTCTTTACCGGCCGCATCGAAGGCGGTGTAGCGGAAGGCGGCCATTAGCTTCTGGTCACGCGCAGAATTTCCTCTAGCGAGGTTTCACCGGCTTTGACCCAACGCAGGCCATCATCACGCAGTGAACGCATGCCGTGCTGGCTGGCGTAGTCGCGCAGGGTTTGCTCCGAGCTGCGATCGTGAATCAGTCTTTGCAATGGATCATCTACCAGCAGCAGCTCATAAATCCCATAGCGGCCTTTGTAGCCGGATTGATTACAGGCCGGGCAGCCTACCGGGCGGTAGTGGCTTTGTTGCGGCTCATCGTCCAAAGCTACCGGATGCGGTGCTTTGCATAGCGGGCAAAGACGGCGCACCAGCCGCTGCGCCATCACACCCAACAGGCTGGAGGCAAGCAGGAAAGGCTCTACGCCCATGTCGACCAGCCGAGTAACAGCAGAGGCGGCGTCATTGGTATGCAGGGTGGCCAGTACCAGATGACCAGTCAGCGAAGCTTGCACAGCGATTTGTGCCGTTTCCAGGTCACGAATCTCGCCTATCATCACCACGTCCGGGTCTTGGCGCAGGATGGCGCGCAAGGCTTTGGCAAAGCTCATGTCGATACGCGGGTTGACCTGGGTTTGGCCGACGCCATCCAAGTGGTATTCCACCGGGTCTTCCACCGTCATGATATTGGTGTGCTGCGCATCCAGGCGTGACAAGGCGGCATAAAGAGTGGTGGTTTTACCCGAACCAGTCGGCCCAGTCACCAGCAGAATGCCGTGCGGCTGACGGATTACTTTGTCGACGGCAGCTAGGGTATCGTCAGCCATGCCCAGCGTGGTCAGATCAAGGCGGGCATTTTCTTTGTCGAGCAGACGCAGCACTACACGTTCACCGTGACTGGTAGGCAAGGTGGAGACGCGCACGTCTACTGGGCGGCCACCTAGACGCAGGGAGATGCGGCCATCTTGCGGAATGCGTTTTTCGGCAATATCGAGATTGGCCATGATTTTGATACGCGACACCATCGCTGCATGCAAGGCGCGGTGTGGGCTGACGACGTCGCGCAGTGAGCCATCCAGCCGAAAACGCACCACCGAGCGGTCTTCAAAGGCTTCGATATGAATATCGGAGGCACCATCGCGCAGCGCCTGGGTCAGCAGGGCGTTGATCATGCGGATGATGGGGGCGTCACCTTCGCTTTCCAGCAGGTCTTCTACCGTGGGTAGCGATTCAACCATCTGCGTCAAGTCCATGTCTTGGCCGATGTCATCGACAACTTCGGCAGCGGCGCTGTCGCGGTTGGCATAGTGGCTGGACAGACATTTGTCGAACTGTGCTGCCGCTAGGGTTTCGACACTGCTCAGTTCCGTACCGTGACAGCGCAGCACTTCAGCCCAGGCGCTGCTGCGGCAGTCTTCGCGCAGAATCAGTTGGCGCCCGGCGGTGCCGGCCAGCAGCAACACGCCATTGCTACGCGCAAAGCTGAAGCTGAGTAAGGGGGTAAGCATGGCAGCGCTCATTATGGTGCCGCTTTGATTTGTTGCTCCAGCGTGGAGCGTATGCTGCCTTCCGGCAGCATTTTGAATGCCTCTACCGGGTCTAGCGACATTTTCTTACGTTCATTCTGGATGGTATCGCCTATCAGGTAGTTGTAACGATCACCGGCAATGGCACGACTGCCGAGGTCGTCACGGATGATGGTGGGTTTGATAAAGACCATCAGATTGGTTTTTTTGCGCGATTTGTTCTGATAACGGAATAGCTGACCCAGATAGGGAATGTCACCCAGCAGCGGGACTTTATCCTCATTGGTACTGACAGTTTCCTGCGTCAGGCCACCCAGAGCGACGATGCCGCCGTCGTCTACGGTGACGGCGGTGTCGATCAGGCGCTTATTGGTGGAGGGGCCACGCGGGTCATTCGCGGTGGCCGGATCGATGCTGGAGGCTTCCTGGCTGATTTTCATACGAATGGCACCACCTTCAGAAATTTGCGGTGTAATTTCCAGCGCAAAGCCGATGGTTTTACGGTCATAAGTAGAGAAAGGCTGATTGCCGCCATTGCTGTTGTTATTGCTGTACTGGCCGGTGAGAATCGGCACTTCCTGGCCAATGACGATTTTAGCCTTTTCATTGTCCATCGTAGTGAGCTGCGGACTGGCGACCACATTACCCTGTGCTTCGGTTTCCAGCGCCCGAGCCAGCACGCCGAGATTCAGCACCTCACCAATACCGGGGATATTGATGGTGCCGTTGAGCACACCTATGGTCATACCACCCTGACCGGCCAAAGTGCTGCCCGTTGCACCAAGAATGCCGGGCGCGCTAGGGAAATTGGTACCCCCGAAAACATTGCCCTTGACGCCTTGCCACTGCACGCCCAGCTCCATCGCACGTGAGGCGGACACTTCGATCACCAGCGCTTCAACAAACACCTGCGCACGCCGCTTGTCGAGCAGGTCGATCACATTACGCAGATTTTGGTACATGGCATCGGGCACATTGAGGATCAACGCATTGCTATTGGTATCCGCCTGTATCATCAGGCCGCCACCGCCGGTACTACTGCTCGCGCCGCTGCCGCCGGGGCTGTTAGCAGCAGCGCGCGGGTCTTGCAAGGGTGTGGCGCTGGCCGTGCTATTACTGCCCAGATTCGAGCTACTTGCTGCCGCATCATTCAGCAGGCCACTGCCGGCTGCATTACCGCTACCCATGGTGCTGCGCTGCTGCACCTGGCCGCCATCGCTGCTGAGCAGGACGCGCAGGGTTTGCGCGACTTTGGCGGCTTCGGCATTGCGCAGATAGACTACGCGCACATTGGCACCAGCCTGGCTGGGTTGATCTAATAGTTTCAGCAGGCTCTTGATCTTCCCGATACGTCCGGGTGAGTCGGCCCGTAGCATCAGTACATTGGAGCGCGCATCGGCAATAATAACGGTCTTGCTACCATCACCACCGTCCTGCATCAGTTTACTCAGCGTGCCAGCAAGTTCTACCGCTGAGCCAAACTGCACCGGCAGCACGACGGTATCGCCAGCGGCAGCGCTTTCGATGGATTCGATAATCGATTCGATACGCTGAATGTTTTCGGCGTAATCGGTAACAATAAGCGCATTGGATAATGGATAGGCCGATAGCGTGTTATTGGGCGAGATAATGGGCCGCAGTACCGGTACCAGTTGATTGGCATTGCCATTTTTCAGAATAAAAACCTTGGTGACCAGCCGGTCCCCATCGCCACGCGTAATTCTCTGGCTGCTTTTAGCATGCAGCTTGGCATCGGCCTCGGGCACGATTTTGACTATGCCGTTCCCTTCTACCGCCGAGAAGCCTTGCAGGCGCAATGAGGACAACAGAATCTGATAGGACAGATCACGCGGCACCGGCTTACTCGAGACGATATTGACCGTGCCCTTCACCCTGGGATCAATGACAAAATTTTTGCCGGTAATCTCGCCAATGGCTTTGACCACGGTTTCAATATCGGCATTGACGAAATTGAGCATGACGGTGTCGCTCTGTTCTACCGCCAGCACGTGACAGCTATAGACCAAGGCCAGCATGGCCACTATTTTCTGGATACGCATCTTTCTCTTTTTACTCATGAATGCTATTGAGGAAAGCCCGGCGGCATAGCAGGTGGAGGAGTTTGTCCAGGCATGAGCGGCGGCGACATCATCGGCGGCATCCCAGGTGGGGCTTGCATCATCGGCGGCATACCGGGCGGAGCCTGCATCATTGGCGGCATAGACGGTATTGATGGCATAGAAGGCATGGAAGATATGCCAGAGTGCCTAGGCATCATGCCCCCAGTCTGGGCTGCACCAGCGCCTTCCCGGCTCATCAGCGCTACCCGCTGCTCGCCGGCGCCAGAACGCAGCAGGATACTGCTGCCACTGATCTCCACCAGTTCCCATCCTTCCGCTGTTTTTTCGCCCTGGCGTAACACCTGAGGGTGACCATTGTTATCAATGATGGCAAAACCGGATACGGCACTACGCTGAGGCGCATACACGCCGATCAATTTAACCGGTGGCAAGGCGGCAAGCTGCTGTTGTGGCACCTCGCCAAACCAATGCGCCATGGCAATACCGGCGGCGGCAGATTGTGGCGAGGGTTCCGCCAGACTGCGCCAGCTTGAACCAGCGGGTGCCAATAGCGGAGCAAGCTGCTGACCCAGGTAAAACAGCGCCAGTGCCAGCGCCAATATCGGCAGCAACTCGATTAGCCGGCTCAGTACCGCTAAGGATGACTGCCAGCCTCTACTATTGAGTCGCCAGCTAAACAATCGCTTCATTCGTTTCCAGCTTTGAGGTGTATGGGTAGGTTAACGGTGTCGGAGCGTAATCAAATTGTTCTCTGAAGCCCGCTTGAAACAGGCGCAACTTATGATAACACGATATATAACTTGCTTTTGTCACGTTTATGGCCTGACTTGGACTTTACTTTTCGGGCTGGGAGTATAGGCAGGCAATGATGACAAGGATGTGGCAAACCAGCTAACAGACTCGGTTTGCCACAGCTTTTTTTCTTATACGGAAGGGTGGCGGCGTCAATCAGCCAGTGTCAGGGTAACCGGCACATGATCGGAAGGACGCAATAATTTGCGTGGCGCTTTATCGATTTCGCAAGCTATGGCTCGCGGCTTAAGTGCATCACTGATAAGAATATGATCAATACGCATGCCCATATTGCGGCGGAACATCAGCGCACGGTAATCCCACCAGGTGAATTGGCGCCACTCCTGATTGAACAGGCGAAAGCTATCACTCAAGCCCAAGGCGATCAAACGTTGAAACGCTTCCCGCTCCGGCGCACTGCACAGCACTTTGCCACGCCAGCCATCGGGATCGCAGACATCTTTATCGTCGGGAGCAATATTGTAGTCGCCCAATAATAGTAACTGACTGTGCTGCTGCAATTCACTGGCGATATAACGCTCCAGTTGGGCCAGCCAGGTCAGTTTGTACTGATACTTGGGCGAATCTACCGCTTCACCATTCACAAAATAAGCACAGATCACACGAATGCCATTGACCGTGGCCGCAATCACCCGTCGCTGCTCATCATCGTAGTCCGGCATCCCGCACACTACATCGTCTAGACTGAATGGCTGCCGCACCAGAATGGCGACACCGTTATAGGTTTTCTGACCAAACCAGGCGGCGCGATAGCCAGCGGCTTCCAGCTCGGCCAGCGGGAAGGATGGCTGGTCTATTTTTAACTCCTGCAGACACAGCACCTCGGTTTGGGTATCCGCCAACCATTGCAGCACCTGAGGTAGACGAACCTTGAGGGAATTAACATTCCATGTGGCAAAACGCATAACAAACTTCCATAAAGCCTAAAAAGTAGCCACACGATAACCGTTGAGCGTTAGCACTGCCAAGTGCTAATCCCTATCTGCCCGCTTACCAGCTGCTCAAAGTAGGGAAAATTCCTTTATGATGTGCCCCTTTTGATTAACCAGCACCAAGCTGCCCGTTGGCAAGCACACCCATCAGATGACAAAAAAAGTGTTGCGCTGGTGTTGGCCCAGGATGAGCAATGTTTACTCTGCGATTAGATTGGCTGCCGGATCTGCTGGCTTTGCATGCCGCTGAACGGCAACGTTTTCCTTATTTAATGATGTCCTCTGGCGAGCAAGGCTGGGATTTGCTGTTGTGGCAAAACGAGCGCCATCTCTACCAGGCCGGTGAAGGTGAGCAGTTTATTCGTCACTTGCAAACGCTACAGCCGGTCGCCGTTGCCAACCCCCATGCCCTACCCTTTATCGGTGGCTGGTTTGTGTATATGGCTTACGATTTGTTGTCCGAGTTTGAGCCTTCGGTACCCACCGCCTTAAACGATAGCTTTCCCTTGGCGGTCTTGGCACGGACACCGGCGGCTATACTCACCAACCGCCGCGAACAATGTGCCTGGCTGGTGGCAGAGACCCCGGCACAGCTGCAGCAATTACAAACACATTTGGCAGCCTGCCCGGCTTTTGTCGCCCAGCCCGTCACGGTGCAGTCGCTACACGAAGACCCTCCCTCCTGGTACACCACCGCCGTAGAGCGCATCAAACGCTATATCTATGAGGGCGATGTGTTTCAGGTCAATATTTCGCGTGGCTGGCAAGCTAGGTTGGGGGCCTCCGTACAGGCGGTCGATGTGTTCGCTGCCTTGCGGGCAGCCAATCCGGCACCGTTTTCCGCGCTGGCCGATTTTGGCGACGCTCAGATTATCAGCTCCTCACCCGAGCGTCTGGTACGGGTGGCCGAGGGTTGGGTGGAAACCCGCCCCATTGCCGGCACCCATCCACGCTCTAGCGACCCGCAGGAAGATGCGGCGCTCAAGCAGCGCCTGATCAGCAGCCTAAAGGAACGCGCCGAACACGTGATGCTGATTGATCTGGAGCGTAATGATCTGGGGCGTATTGCGGTGCCCGGCAGCGTTGAGGTCAACGAATTGATGGCGCTGACCAGCTATGCCTTTGTCCATCACATCGAATCGAATGTGCGTGGCCGGCTGCGGCCTGATGTGTCGATTGTCGATATCGTGCGCGCGCTCTTCCCTGGCGGCACTATCACCGGCTGCCCGAAAGTGCGAACCATGCAAATCATCTGCGAACTGGAAAATAGCGCTCGTCGCGCCTATACCGGCAGCCTGGGCTATGTGAACCGCGATGGCAGTATGGATTTGAATATTCTGATTCGCACCTTCA
Organism: Neisseriaceae bacterium TC5R-5; assembly: GCA_020830965.2. Lineage (GTDB taxonomy): Bacteria > Pseudomonadota > Gammaproteobacteria > Burkholderiales > Chromobacteriaceae > Chromobacterium. The sequence goes on along the minus strand of JACCFC020000001.1, from coordinate 129,880 downwards.
TGCAGGAAGGCGAACAGCTGCGTTTTCGTGCCGGTGGCGGCATTGTCGCCGACTCCGACCCAGAGCGCGAGTTACAGGAAACCCGGCATAAGGCGCGTGGCCTATTACGCGCCTTGGGCATAGAGAAAGCTTAAAATGGCCACACTCATCAATGGTAAAGAACAGCAGCAGATTTCGGTACTGGACCGTGGCTTGGCCTATGGCGACGGCATCTTTCGCACCCTGGAGTTACGCTATGGCCAGCCTAAATTATGGCGCTGGCAGTATGCCCGCCTGTGTGAGGATGCCGCACGTTTACACCTAGCCACCCCAAGTGCGGAAACCTTGCTGACAGAGCTGCGCCTGCTCGGCGGGACGATGCCTCGTGCCGTCGCCAAGATTACGCTGACGCGCGGCGAAGGCCAGCGCGGCTATGCGATACCGGCCAGCGCCGAGAGCCATCGTATTGTTACGGTGAGTGACTGGCAGGGTTACCCGGCCAACTATGCCGAACAGGGTATTAGCGCCCGCTGGTGTGATCTTCGCTTAGCGATTCAACCGGCGCTGGCGGGCATCAAGCATCTGAATCGTCTGGAAAATGTGCTGGCGCGCAGTGAGTGGGATGATCCAACCATTCAGGAAGGGCTGTTGCTGGATAATGATGGCTATCTGGTCGAAGGCACGATGAGCAATCTGTATATACTCAGCGACAACATCATTCTGACGCCCATTTTAGAATACTGCGGCGTGCAGGGTGCGGTGCGCGACTGGCTCAGCACTTACTGCGCCATACAACGACTGCCTTTCATGCCAGCCCGTTTGCGCCCCGCCCAGTTATTAACCGCCCAGGCGGTGTTTTTTTCCAACAGTCTGATCGGCTTGTGGCCACTACGCCAACTGGACAGACTAAGTTGGTCACCTCATCCCTTGGTCGCACAATTACAACAGGCTCTAGCGCAACAACCCTAGACAAGGCTGGCTGATTGCTGTCTTGATATAGAAAGACCTTACCATGAAACTGATTTTGAAATTATTACTGGGCATCGCAGCCGGTTTGCTACTCGGTCTGCTAGCACCTAGCGGGGTACTAAGTCTACTCTTGACCGTTAAAGGCTTATTTGGCCAGTTTATCGGCTTTATGATCCCGCTGATTATCGTGTTCTACATCATGAGCGGCATCGCAGCATTAGAAACCAACTCCGGGCGCATGCTCGGCTGGACGGTGGGGCTGGCTTATGGGTCTACCATCATTGCCGGCATTGCTGCCTTTGCTATCGCCAGCAATGTACTCCCTCATTTTATTGCCGAAGGGGTACGCAGTACGCAGCAATCTTCTCCACTGCAACCCTGGTTCAAGCTGGAGATCAAACCGGTCTTTGATGTGATGACCGCCCTGATGCTGGCTTTTGTGTTTGGCCTGGGCATTGCCATTACCCGTGCGCTACGCATCAAAGAGGTCATCGACCAGGGTAAGGATATTATCGAGCTGGTCTTGGCCCGGGTATTGATTCCGCTCTTACCCGCCTATATCGCCTGCGTGTTTGCCGAAATGGCAGCCGATGGCTCGGTGTTCAGCACCTTGCGTACCTTTGGGGTGGTACTGGTTCTCGCTATTGCGCTGCACTGGCTATGGCTAACCGTGTTGTATAGTGTCACCGGCTTGGCCCATGGACGCAATCCGCTGTCACTGATTCGCCAGATGCTGCCGGCCTACCTCACCGCACTGGGTACGATGTCCTCCGCCGCGACCATCCCGGTGGCGCTACGTTCGGCCAAAAGCATGAAAGTCTCCGAACCGGTGGCCGATTTTGTGATGCCCTTGTGCGCCACGATTCACCTAAGCGGCTCTACTATCACACTAGTCACCTGTGCCACTGCGGTGATGCTGATGACGGCAGGTTTGGAGGTTCCCACTTGGGGGGTCATGCTGCCCTTTATTTTCCTATTGGGCATTACCATGGTGGCCGCACCCGGCGCACCGGGCGGCGCGGTGATGTCGGCACTGGGCCTACTCGCCAGCATGCTACATTTTCCGGAAGCCAGCCTGGCCCTGATGATTGCCTTGTATCTGGCACAGGATAGCTTTGGTACGGCTTGCAATGTGACAGGTGACGGCGTGATAGCGCTGTGGCTGGATAAGATCATGGCGCGTAAGAAATAACGAAGAACAAGCAGACAGAAAACGGCAACATCAGTGTTGCCGTTTTCACGTGGGCAGTTAACTCTGATTCTCGCGCGTGATCTGCAAAGCCGAAAACGACTGCGCCACCGGCATCATTTCAATACTATTGATATTCACATGCGCCGGCAGATTGGCAATCCAGCTGACGGCTTCCGCCACATCTAGCGCCGTCAGCGGCTGCACATCGCGGTACACCGCCTGTGCCTTTTGTTCATCACCATGAAAACGTACTGCGGAGAACTCAGTACCGCCACATAAACCGGGCTGCACATCACTCACCCGTATGCCGGTACCGGCCAGATCAGCACGCAGGTTCAGGCTGAACTGTGCAACAAAGGCCTTAGTCGCACCGTAAACATTGCCCCCCGGATACGGATAGGTGCCAGCAATAGACCCCATATTGATAATATGCCCACGCCGCCGTTCCACCATGCCTGGCAACAGCGCACGGGTAATGCGCGTGAGCCCGCTGATATTGGTAGCGATCATGGTTTCCCAATCTTCCAGATGGGCTTGATGTGCCGGTTCCAAACCCAGAGCCAGACCGGCATTGTTGACCAGCACATCTATATGCCGGAATTCAGCAGGTAAATCCGCCAGCAATGCCTGCACCGCGACGGCATCACAGACATCCAGTTCCCACGGCAATAACTGCGGCCCCAACTGATCATGCAGCTGTACCAACCTATCCATACGACGGGCGGCAGCAATCACACGATAACCGTCTTTGACCATACGCTCACAAATTGCGCGTCCAAAACCAGAGGAGGCCCCGGTAACCAGCGCAATACGCTGGGGGTGAGTATGTGACATTAGCTGTTTCCTTATGTTGAGTATCGATGGTAGGCGGCACTAGTCTGTCAACGCCTCAAACCACTCTTCATGGCATAACAATGGCGGCAAGTTATGGCGCTGCCGGGCAGCAAGCCAATGCTGGCGAAAAGTGTCGGCGCTCTCAATCCCGGCATAAACCTCCATCCAGGTCGCCGCATCATCGCGCCGGCGCAATAATTGTCCAGCAATCCGGGTACTGGCCAGTAGTTCTCGCTGCATGGCCTGCAAAGCGGTAAGTATGGGCTGCGCAGGCGCATTGACTTTAAAATAGCAATACAGCGTGTAAGACATGGCTAATGACTAACTCGGTAAAAAGAGAGAATTCTACTTTTTGACAGACTGGCAATCCATCTGTAATTTATACTTTGTTCAGCTAAACTTATGCGCATATCACACGATACGCCACGCAGCTTTGCACTTAAACTACCTATCGACGAAGCGACTGCGCGGACATCCATGTCTTGTCGCTTGGACGTTTAATTTGCAGTTCACGCCATGCATTATTCATTTTCCCACCGCGCATAGCGTTTACGAGTTGTGCAGGCGACGGATACACCTCGCCGTCCCACACAATCGACTGTGATTCAATTTTGGCGATCTTGAATTCGCCAAAATACTTAGTTCTGATTTCTGTACCATCAGGTAGGAAAAGCGCTCCCCAAAGGATGCCAACAGATTTGGTTGGTATGCATAACTCTTCCTCGATACGATCCAAAAAGTCTGTGACAATAGTTTCTATCAATGCACTAACCCCGTCTGGTGATCGTTTGAGAAGTCTAGCCACCAATGAGGTCGGAAGTGGTACAGAGACAAATGAATCTAGATGGATAGGCATGAGACTCCTTTGTTATTCAATTTGATTAATCAAAGAGGATTTTATACATTTTCTAAAGTTTTTACGACTACGTATGGGGTAGCATAACGAGTCGAATATCATTTACTTTTTAGTTCTAAACCTGCTAGCGGATGCCAATAGCTATATTGCCACCAGCCGAAAAGATGACGTGCATCTGAAGGCGGAGCAGCAGGCCGTACTTGGTCGACATTTAGCCAGTATAGTGAGGCACTTGGTCGCTTAAGTGCCACTAACGACAAGGGCCTGCTAAGCAGGCCCTTGTCGTTAACCATATACAATCAATTGCGCTTCACTAAGGCACGCGCGCCAATATCACGCCGCAACTGCTTACCAGCAAACTCAATCTGATCCGCCAGCGCGTAGGCTTTGTTCTGTGCCATGCGCACACTATCGCCCAGCCCCACCGCGCAAAGTACCCTACCACCACTGGTGCGCAACTGCTTGTCGGCATCCAGGCTGGTTCCGGCATGGAAAAGCAGACTATCCTCACTATCAGCAGGCACATTGCTGATCAAATCGCCATTGCGGGGCGCTTCTGGGTAACCCGCTGCGGCCAGTACCACCCCTAATGCAACGCGACGATCCCACTCTACTTCCACTTGGTTCAGCCGACCATTCACACCGGCTTCCAGCAACACAGTAAAGTCCGACTTCAGACGTGCCATGATGGGCTGGGTTTCCGGGTCACCAAAGCGGCAATTAAACTCAATGGTGTAGGGCTTGCCTTGCGCATCGATCATCAATCCGGCGTATAAAAAACCGGTATAACTATGCCCTTCCTGCTTCATGCCCTGCACCGTAGGCAGAATGATGTCCCGCATGACACGGTTATGAATGGCTGGCGTTACCACCGGTGCCGGGCTATAAGCACCCATTCCACCGGTATTGGGGCCCTGGTCATGATCACGTAAACGCTTGTGATCCTGGCTGGTGGCCATCGCCAATACATGCTCCCCATCCACCATCACGATGAAACTGGCTTCTTCACCCTGCAAAAAGTCTTCAATCACCACGCGTGCACCAGCAGTGCCCAGCTTGTTATCCAGCAGCATGTCATCAATCGCAGCATGAGCTTCGGCCAGGCTCAACGCCACCACGACACCTTTACCGGCCGCCAGGCCATCGGCCTTGATCACGATAGGTGCGCCCTTGCTGTCCACATAGGCATGCGCGGCATGGGCATCTTCGAAGGTTTGATAAGCAGCGGTGGGAATAGCATGACGCTGCATAAATGCTTTGGCGAAATCCTTGGAGCTTTCCAGTTGTGCACAATATTGCGTCGGGCCAAAAATCTTCAGGCCCTCGGCACGAAACGCGTCGACGATTCCATCAGCTAATGGTGCCTCCGGCCCCACCACGGTCAATTCTATTTTTTCCTGTTTAGCAAACTCCAGCCACTGCGTAACGCTGCGCAAGTCGATATTGGTCAGATTAGCATCCAGCGCAGTGCCGGCATTACCCGGTGCCACAAACACTTTGGAGACGCGACTAGATTGCGCGATACGCCAGGCTAGAGCATGTTCACGGCCACCAGAACCAATGACGAGAACTTTCATAAGTGTTAATCCTTAATAGGGCGAGAGCTGCCAGCACGCTTTTCGTCTACACGAATCGCACCAGCAGCACACAATATGTGCGTGTTTAATGCCGGAAATGACGTACCCCGGTCAGGACCATCGCCATGCCATGTTCGTCTGCGGCGGCAAACACTTCTTCATCTCGCATGGAACCGCCAGGCTGAATAATAGCCTTGATACCCTGCTCGGCAATCACATCAATCCCGTCACGGAAGGGGAAGAAGGCATCAGAAGACGCAACCGCCCCCTGCAAGCTCAAGCCGGCATCCTGAGCCTTACGGGCGGCGATGCGGGTGGAGTCGACACGACTCATCTGTCCGGCGCCAATACCCACGGTACGGCCTTGCTGACAGAATACAATCGCATTGGACTTCACGAACTTGGCGACACGCCAGGCAAACAGTAAATCCGACATTTCCTGCGCACTAGGCTGGCGCTTGCTGACCACACGCAATTCCTGCGGGGTGATATTACGGATATCCGGCGTTTGTACCAACACACCGCCACCAACGCGCTTCATCTCAAAACGATTCGCACCAGCGGCCAGCGGAATTTGCAATACCCGCACGTTTTTCTTGGTCGCAATCAGTGCCTTGGCAGCATCGGTAAAGGCCGGGGCAATCAGCACTTCCAGAAATTGCCCCGTTACGGCCTCAACGGTATCGACATCAATCGGACAGTTGAACGCGATAATGCCGCCAAAAGCGCTGGTGGTATCGGTAGCCAGAGCGAGACGATAAGCGCTGAGCGGGTCACTAGCCACGGCAACGCCACAGGGATTGGCATGCTTGACGATCACGCAGGCGGTCTGGTCAAAGGTTTTGACCGCCTCCCAGGCGGCATCGGCATCGGCGATATTGTTATAAGAGAGTTCCTTGCCCTGTAACTGCTGATAATGAGCAATGCTGCCGGCAGCAGGATCCAGATCACGATAAAACGCCGCTGCTTGGTGCGGGTTTTCGCCATAACGCATGTCCTGCACCTTCACAAACTGGGCATTTAAGCGATTAGGGAAGGCCAATCGCTCGGGCTGGCCGCTCAGTTCGCCCTCTGCCAGGCTGGTAAGGTAATTGGAGATGGCCCCATCATACGCAGCGGTATGGCTGAAGGCTTTTTTGGCCAGAGCAAAACGGGTAGTTTTGGAGAGCTGGCCAGCACTGGCCTGCATTTCTTTTATCAACTCAGCATAGTCGGATGCATCAGTAACGATGGCGACGTGTGCCCAGTTTTTGGCTGCTGAACGCACCATGGCCGGGCCGCCAATATCGATATTTTCAATAGCGTCTTCCAGCACACAGCCCGGCTGGGCAATCGTCGCCTCAAATGGATAAAGGTTGACGCATACTAGGTCAATATTGCCAATCTCATGCTCTGCCATTTTAGCAGTATGCTCGGGCAGGTCACGCCGTCCTAAAATACCGCCGTGCACTTTCGGATGCAGGGTTTTGACACGCCCATCCAGCATCTCCGGAAAGCCGGTGTAATCAGATACCTCAGTCACCGCAATACCTGCTTGTGCCAGTAATTTGGCGGTACCGCCGGTGGACAGCAGGTGTACGCCCTGGCTAACCAGTGCCTGGGCAAACTCCAACACACCCGTTTTATCGGAAACGCTCAGTAGCGCACGTTCAATTTTGCTCATAATTCTCTACCACGTTGACAAGGAAAAACAAAAAACCGGCCACCTTATTAAGAATGGCCGGTTTATCTTCAGATTAAATCATAGGTCTTCATCTTTTTGCGCAGCGTGTTGCGATTCAAACCCAGCAACTCCGCTGCTCGCGTCTGGTTGCCCTGGGTATGCACCAGAACCACCTCCAAGAGGGGTTTCTCGACACAGGCCAACACCATGGTATAGATGGCCGCTGGGTCTTCCCCGTCCAGGTCACGAAAATACTGCTCCATCGCTAGACGAACTGACTGTGAAATATGTTCATTATTATACATGGCTATTTTTTTACCCAAATCAGATACCGTCATCACCATCCAAATACACCAAGCATTCGGACTCCCCGCTCAAACGGTCAAAATAATCAGTGGTTGCCTGTCTTTGCTCTTGCGTGCTTTCCAACTGGTACATACGCTGACGAAACTCATGACTGCCACGCAAACCCTTGGTGTACCAAGCAATATGTTTGCGTGCAATGCGACAGCCGGAATATTCACCATAGAAAAAATATAATTCATCCAGATGTTCCAGCATCAACTGGTGGATTTCCTGCACCCTGGGTGCTGGCAGACACACCCCATTGTCCAGAAAATGCTGAATCTCACGAAAGATCCAGGGCCGCCCTTGCGCTGCCCGTCCTATCATAATGGCATCTGCGCCGGTATGTGCCAGTACCCAGTGCGCTTTTTGCGGGGAATCAATATCTCCATTAGCGATAACCGGAATACGAACAGCTTGCTTCACCGCGCGAATAGTGTCGTATTCGGCAGCACCACGATACATGTCTTCCCGGGTTCGGCCATGCAAGGCCAAAGCAGCAATACCGCACTCTTCAGCCAGCCTAGCCACCCGTAAGGCATTGCGATGTTCCACACTCCAGCCGGTACGTGTTTTTAATGTTACCGGCACTGATACCGCCCGCACCACAGCCTCCAGAATACGCGCCACTAGTACCTCATCGCGCAGCAAAGCGGAACCGGCAGCCACATTACAAACCTTCTTCGCCGGACAGCCCATATTGATGTCGATGATCTGCGCGCCCTGCTCCACATTCAGTTTAGCCGCTTCCGCCATTTGTACCGGATCAGAACCGGCAATCTGTACCGAAATCGGCTCCACTTCACCACAATGATCGGCGCGACGCAGAGTCTTTTTCGTCCCCCACAGCGCTTTATTGGAGGTGATCATTTCCGATACTGCCAGCCCTGCCCCCAAACGTTTGCAGAGCATACGAAATGGCCTATCCGTCACTCCTGCCATCGGGGCGACAATCAGCTGATTTTTAAGTAGATATTGACCAATATGCATAACAGGCAAACGTGAGCACTTCAGAAAAAAGGGGCGCATTGTACTGCTGTTCGGGCGTTGACGGCAAATTTTTGCTTATTTTTTAAGCACGAGCCGTGCGTGCAGCACGCATAGCACTGCGGTAGGAAGGCGGAAGTCAGTCGATAAGCCGGGTTTTGTCGTTGGACAGTCATTCGTCTAGGCCGGCTGTTACCAGCAAGCTCAAGCGACCTACCCGGGGAAAAACGCGAGCAACGTTAATCTTCCCCTATTTGGTCTTGCTCCAGATGGGGTTTAGCCTGCCGTCCGTGTTACCACGTCCGCGGTGCGCTCTTACCGCAATGTAGGGTTCCACGCCTACTTGTCCGGCCGGGCTCTCACCCGACCAGTACACCTTTTCACCCTTGCCTGATCCGTCCTGCAGATCACTCTGCAGAATAAAGACTCCGCCCCTGTAACAGGGCTTCATCCGGCCATCGGCGGTTTAGCTCTCTGCGCCACTTTCCATCGCCTCACGACGTCCGGTCATTAGCCGGCATCCTGCTCTATGGAGCCCGGACTTTCCTCCCCACCTTAACGGTGCGGCGACTGTCTGACTGACTTCCGGCACGCATTCTACCCTAAGCCACATCATTCGGTCGGATATTTTACTGCGCCGTCTTCGCCGTCAAACCAGATAGCTTTCTACCAGCTTGACCCAATAACTGGCACCGATAGGCAAAGCCTGATCGTTAAAGTCATAGCCTGGGTTGTGTACCATGCACCCGCCCTCTCCATCACCATTGCCAATCAGCAGATAACAACCTGGCACCTGTTGCAACCAGTAAGCAAAATCTTCGCTACCGGTAAAGGGTTGCAGATTCTGCACAATGCCCTCATCCCCCAACCAGTCGCGGGCAACCTGTTTGGCAAAATGCGTCAATTCTTTGTCATTCACCAATACCGGATAGCCAAGCTCATAGCTGACTTCGGCGCGTGCCCCAAAACTCGCCGCCTGCATTTCCGCTAGCGCAGTAATACGCTGCTGTAACAACTGACGCACTTCCGGGTTGAGCGAGCGAATGCTCAAACGCATTTCAGCGCTTTGTGGAATCACATTATTGGCATCGCCAGCCAAAATGGCTCCGACGCTGACCACTGCGGTTTCTAACGGCGGCACATTACGCGACACCACACTTTGCAAGGCCATTACCAAAGAAGCACAAACTACGATGGGGTCTATCGCCTTATGCGGCATCGCGCCGTGACCACCGGTAGCCTGGATACGAATGGTGGCATTATCCACCGACGCCATGAAGGGGCCTGCTAGAAAACCGAGTTTACCGGTAGGAATACCCGGCATATTGTGCATGGCAAAGATGGCATCACAAGGAAAGAGACGGAACAAACCGTCCTCTAACATACGCTTGGCACCAGAGCCTCCGTGTCCCTCTTCGGCGGGCTGAAAAAACAAATGCACAGTACCCTGGAAAGGTTTGCGTTGTGCCAGATCATAGGCCGCTGCCAACAAAATAGCCGTGTGACCATCATGGCCACAAGCATGCATTTTTCCTTCGATGCGACTGGCCCAGGCCAAACCGGTGCTTTCTTTTATAGGGAGGGCATCCATATCTGCCCGCAAACCAATCGTACGCCCCTTGCCATTACGCAGACTTGCCACGACCCCAGTTTCACCCAAACCCTCATGGATCTCATAACCCCACTCACGTAAGCACGCCATAACCCGAGCACGGGTTTCAAACTCCTCAAACCCCAGTTCTGGATGAGCATGAATATCGTGGCGTAGCTTGATCATACTTGCTGTAATTTCCTGAACACCGGGTAAAACAGTCGAATGGCTCATGGGTACGACTCCTCTATTTTATGTAGGCAAGATGACAAAAACACAGTCCGTAAGCAAAATGACTCGTCATCAAGTAAGCACAGCCTAAAGTAAATTCAGCGGAACGAGAAGAGTATGCAGAGCAATAGCGATAAAAATCATGGTCGAGTTAAGTTCACAACTACCATCATGCAAATAATGATTGAACCAATTAAAAACAATTTCACGACATCCCTTCAAGCAGTAAAAATTTTAGTGTAGGCTTTTGCCATATCAGTTCTTAAACAAAGTCTACTTAAGCATTAGTTTTAAGCACACACGGTCCGACCTACTGTCAATGACGTAAACCCTGGAGTATTTCCACTATGGACACCTTGAAAGCACTCACGGTTTTCCTCACCACGGCCGAAAGTGGCGGCTTCTCAGATGCCGCTCGTAAACTGGGCGTCTCACCTGCTGCTATCAGTCAAAGCATCGCCAGATTAGAGCAGGAACTAGAGGTGCGTTTATTCAATCGCACCACCCGTCAGCTAACCCTTACCGAAGAAGGCCATCGTTTTTACAATCAATGCCAAGGCCCGATGACTAATCTGGATGCCGCCATCAAGCAAATCAAAGCCAGTCGCGATGAACCTGCCGGCCAATTACGGGTAAGCCTACCCAATTCCTTTGGGCGACGTTTTATCCTGCCCTTGATGACGGAATTCTGTGAGCGCTATCCTAAAGTCAGCGTATTTTTTGGTCTCAGCGACAATTTTAATGACTTGATTGAAAACGGCTACGATGTCGGTATCAGAACAGGCATGATGCCCGACAGCCGCCTGGTGGCGCGCAACTTGGCCCCCATACCCTTATACGTGGTAGCGGCACCTAGTTATTGGGATATGTATGGCCGTCCGGCTACCCCGGGAGACCTGCGCTACTACAACTGCATTAATTTTCAATTCCCTACTTCCGGGCGCCTATTCAAATGGGAGTTCAATTACCAGGGAGAACGAATGCCGCTGGAGGTGCAGGGCACTTATACGCTGAATGACCTAGAGGGTGTCACTGAATTAGCTCGCTTGGGTATGGGCGTTGCGCAATTACCCAGCCACGAAATCATGCATCTGATACGCAGCGGAGAACTGGAACCAGTACTGACCGAAACAGTATCGCAAGAACGCTCTATTTATATCTGCTTTCCTAACCGCGATCACATCGCCCCACGGGCACAGGTTTTTGTCGATTTCCTAGTTGGCAAACTGATTAATCATCCGGATATCATTGCCCCAACCCTCACACCCGATCTAACTCATACTCACAAAATGATAACAACAGAACCCAGCTAGCTAATCATTAACAGGCTCAACGCAAGCGCCTCACCCGCTGCAACCACTGTTGTGCCTCTTTATCCGTCACACTCAGTTGGCGATAACGCAGCCTGATATAGTGCTCAATCAAGTTCTTTATCTGTAAATATTCACTCTCCGACAAAGCTTTAGCCTTACTGATCCTATCCAAGGGGCCATCATTTGCCTCTACCATCAATTTACGCCGCGCCAGATAACGCCCCAATAAATGCCAGCCCAGCACTAATGGTGCCGGTTTACGACGATGCTGCCACCAGAACACAAAAGGCAAACTGGCCAATAATAGTCCGACCAGCAAGGCTTTAAGTACACTAACTGCGCTCAGCTCTTCTCCTAGGCCCAACTGCCGAAACAGGTTTTGCTGCTTGAACAGGTCATAACCCACTACCCATTGCTGCCAGACAAAACCTGCCGCCTGTGTATTTTGCTGCCACATTAACCACCAGGCATTCGGTAGCAAAGCAGCTCCCGCCGGCTGCAAACTCGGGAAAACCTGCTCGACACCACGCTCCAGCCGATCCGGCGACACCGCCATCGTAGGGTCCAAGCGTAGCCATTGTTGCGAAGCAGACAGCCACACCTCTACCCAGGCATGAGCATCAGAAGAGCGCAACTGCCAGAAACGCCCCACCGGGTTGAACTCCCCCCCTTGATAACCAATCACCACCCGTGCGGGCATGCCTGCTGCGCGTGCCAGTACCGCCAGCGCCGACGCATAATGCTCACAAAACCCCTGTCGTGTGATGAACAGAAACTGATCGATACCGTCATCACCCAACAATGGCGGCGTCAAGGTATAACGAAAATCACCCAGTCGGAATTGCTCCAGCATCGCTTTAGTCAGGCTAATCTCATCGCTACTACGCAGACGCAGTTGCTGCGCCAGCTCTCGTGTTTTGGGATTACCCGGCGGCAGGCTCAGATAAACCGCACGCTGTGTATCGCTCAACGGAGCGTAATAACTGGCACCTAACAGACTCCACCCACGATAACGCACCAAGTCTTCAGCCGTCTGCTCATGCCGCAGCAGCAAACCTGGCAATAAGCGACTACCTTCCAATGTCTGCTGTGGCAGATCCAGCGCCGGCAGACGTCGCTTATCCGGACGCAAGGTCACGCTATACTCACGCAACATTCCACCCTGTACCCGAAACGCCTCTGACTCCATTTGCTGGCCAACTGTCCAACTGCGGCCATCAAACTGACTGAATACCAGCATGCGCCAATATAATTGCGCCCGAGCAGGCTGCGGATCATCCGCAAAAACAGCCGCAAAAGCAGGCTCACGATTTTGAATCAGGCGACTGATACTGCCGGGCTCCATTTGCTCACTAAAGCCAGTGCTGGCCACACCCGGCGTGGCCAATGGTACGCCCCACAGCGGCTCGGACAATCTGGGCATAAACAGGAACAACACCAGCATCAAGGGCAGAGCCAAACCCAAGGCTAGCAGCGCCGTACGCAAACTACCCTGCAATAACTCCCCTGCCAGCAAAGCCATGGCCCAGGTCAGTGCCAGTAAACTCAACACTAGGCACAAAGCAGCTAGTGGCGACTGATCAAACAACAAAGGCGTGGCTGCCAAAAAAAAACCTAGTATTAACAAGACCTGCCAATCTCGTAGGCTATTCGTTTCCAGTGCTTTAAAACCCACCAGCAACAAGAGCAAGGCAACACCACCTTCACGGCCGACTAGCGTACGGAAACTTAGCCACAAACCCAGCATGGACATCAGTACCGCCAAACGTAGCAACCAACGGGAAGGTAATGGCGCCCCGCGCCACAACAGCAGCGCACGCCCGACCAGCATGAGTCCGGTCAACGCAAACAGCCAGACAGGCAGCAACCAGGCCAGCGGTGCAGCAGTAATCGCCAAGGCCAACAATACCGGCCAGCCCCGCTGCTCCAGCTCAGCAGTCATCGTTGATCACCGCCATATTCTGCCAATGCGGCCAATGCCAACTCGCGCTGCCGTGCCTGCGGCACAATCTGTAAACCGGGCAAACACAACGTATAAGCCACCCCGCTACGCTCGCACTGCTCCACTCGCCAAGCCAGACGCGACAGGCGCAACTCCGTCTCACAACTCGGAGCGTAATCCTGCCAATCCAGTCGCTTGATACCAGTGCGCAGCCCGACAAAGCGCTTGGCCAGCAATACATCACGGCTCGCCAATACTTTCCAGGCGATCTGACGTGGTAAATCACCCTGCTGATATTCGGCCAAATGTGAGAACTCATCCTCACCAGGCTGCACCCCACCCTCCCCTTCACCGGCAAGGTAAGCACCAACACTGGCAACATCGGCAACAGGTCGCGGATAAATTAACACTGACGCAGATAAACGCAGCAAAGCAAAAGCACGTATCAGGCCAAATGGTGCTTCGCTGGCTAACTCACATACAGGCATCAATAATCTGCCCCGCTGTGATGCAGCTACCGGCAAGGCCAGCCTGGCAACGGTATAGGAGGCCACTCGACAAGAGCGTGCTTGCTCTCCGTCTGGTGCGATCTGACACAAGGTCAATTGCCGCTCTATCCCTATGGCGTTATCCAGCAATAGCTCAAACAACACCTCACCACCAGCAAAAACGGGTTGCGCAACGGCCACCGTAATCGTTAAACCAGCCAGCTGTCGATAAGCCATGAACACCGCCACCAATAGCAACGCCACAATCCAGAACGACAGCACATACGCCAGGCTCAGTGTGTAATTCAATGCCCCCACCCACACTAAGCCAGCCACCAGCAACAGCAGGCAGCCAAAACGAGTAGGCAAGAGATAGATACGCCGCTGCCCCAGACTGCAGCGCTCCTCTAGTGGCAAGCGCGCTACCATCCAACGACGCAGATAGTTACGGAATGGCAACATGGTTTAATAAGCGCGCCACTTCTGCCGCACTCCCTGCTGGACTGGTAGTGGGTAAACGATGCACGGCCACACTAGGGAACACAGCCTTCACATCTTCCGGCAACACATGGTCGCGCCCCTCCAGCAAAGCCCAGGCTCTGGCGGCGGCCAATACAGCCAAGCCGGCACGCGGACTCAGGCCCACCAGGAAACGACCATCTTGGCGACTCGCCTGCACCAAGGCCAACACATAGTGAGCCAAGGCCTCACTCACCAGCAGTCGCGCCGCCTGTTGCTGTAACTGCAATAAGTCTGCGGGCTGTAATAAGGGAGGAAGCCTGCCCAGCAGTTGCCGCCGATCTTCACCTAATAACAAGGCCAGCTCCGCCTCGCCGGATGGATAGCCTAGCGACAAGCGCATCAGAAACCTATCCTGCTGCGACTCGGGCAAGGGAAACGTACCCGCTTGCTCTGCCGGATTCTGCGTAGCGATCACGAAGAAGGGATTTGGTAAAGCACGTGTCATGCCATCAATGGACACCTGGCGCTCCTCCATGGCCTCCAATAAAGCAGACTGTACCTTGGGTGAGGCCCGGTTGATTTCATCTGCCAGCAACACCTGAGCAAATACCGGCCCCGGATGAAACTGAAAGGAAGCAGTATCACGCTGATAGATATTGACTCCCAGAATATCGGCCGGTAATAAGTCGCTGGTAAACTGCACTCGCCGATAATCTAGCCCCAACACCGAGGCCAAACCATTTGCCAAAGTGGTTTTACCCACTCCCGGCACATCCTCTATCAATAGATGGCCACGAGCGATAACACAGGTAAACGCCAGACGAATGACCGCCGCTTTACCCAGAATCAGCTGATTAAGCTGACGTGAAGCCAAGGAGAGAGATTGCATTTGACTCCAGTTGCGCGCACTATTTATCGGAACAACATATCCCAATACCATTGTACGCAACAAGGAATGACACGTGTTGACCTGGCCAAAAAATCGACCACATCGCTCGGGGCTAACTGCCTATATTACGCACACAGATTGCTTGCAACACAATATGGGCGCAGGTCACCCCGAATGTCCCGAACGCCTTACTGCTATTCGCGATCAATTAATGGCCTCACAAATTTTTGATGGCCTGCAGGAAATTACCGCCCCCGAGGTCAGCCCCGAACAACTGGCTCGGGTACATTCACCACACTATTTGGATTATCTGGCCTCCTGTGCGCCAAGCTCGGGTACCTTCCGGGTTGACCCGGACACCGCCATGTCAGCCGGCACCCTAGCGGCGGCCCGACGAGCCGCCGGGGCCGTTATTAAAGCCGTAGAACTGGTCGTAGAAGACCAAGCGCCCAATGCCTTCTGCTCAATCCGCCCACCTGGCCATCATGCCGAAAGCGGCAAAGCAATGGGGTTCTGCTTTTACAATAATCTTGCCATCGGCGTTGCCCACGCCTTAGCGCATTATCAATTTGAACGCGTCGCCGTGATTGATTTTGATGTCCACCACGGTAATGGCACCGAAGAAATACTGCACGACGACCCAAGGGTGCTGATGGTCTCCATCTTTCAACACCCGTTCTACCCCTATAGTGGCGATGTGGCGATGGGAAGCAATATGCACCACACCCCGCTAAAAGCAGGGTGTAGTGGCAGCGAATTCAGGCAAGCCGTGGAAACAAGCTGGCTGCCTTTACTACACGATTTCAAACCGCAAATTCTGTTTATCTCGGCAGGTTTTGATGCGCATCGCGAAGACGATATGGGTTCGCTTGGTTTGGTCGAGGCAGATTACGCTTGGGTAACACGGCAACTGATGCAGATCGCCGAGCAATATGCGGGGGGGAGAATCATTTCTGTACTGGAAGGCGGCTACGAGCTCTCGGCACTAGGGCGTAGCGTAGCCGCTCATATCAAAGTATTGTCAGAGGGTTAAGCATTGGTGAGGCTAGAGGTAGGAGGACTACTGTTGCTAGCCTTAGCCTGACTAGCTAGGAAATTATCAAAACCCTTGCTAACGAGATCATAGGTTTTCTGCACATCCTCAGCCACGCTACCGTTAAGCACTTTCAAATCCTTCAATATGCCGCTAGCTTCAGCAAAGCCTTTTTCAAAACCTCCGCGTACCAAATCAACAAAATCACTAGCCTGTTTTTGTGGGTCATCATTGGGGTTCTGCTTAGCATAAGCGCCAAAAAAACCCAAAGCGCCCGACAAAATACGCTGAGCAGTAGCTTCTGGCGAATTATCCTCACTCAACTTCTGTTGCAGGATATTCGGTGTGGCTTGTTGCCCACCCTGCACGGCGCCAGTCGACGCGTCACTACCTGCTGCATTCTGGCCTGGAGCCAGAGACTGAGCCAGAATCTGATTAATACTATCAATGGCTTTACGATAGACTAAAGACAAGCCTTTCTGGCCACTATCCAGTGACACATCTAGACTTTGCACCAACTGTGCATCCAGTTGATTTTTGGCACTCACGCTATTACTAGCTGGCTTATCCGTGCCAGTCGTACTCTGTGTATTCCCTACACTTTGCACATTTGTGTTACTTAACTGCGTATTGACTGAAGGAATGGACATGGCGCTCTCCCAAATAGATTACGGATAGCCCAGATAGCAGGAAAATGGTTCTTGATAGATGGGCGAAAATAGGCCGGTTTACTTTGCAGTATGGCTATTATTTCGACAAGAAACGGGAAAACTGAATGTAATACGGGTAAAAATGGGCTAAACACCCTCCCATCTTTTTCTAGAGACTGTTAACTTCGCGCTTAAGTTTAAAGGTTTTAGCAAAGCCCAACACACAAATAAAGAATAAGCAACTTAGCATTACCACACCACAAGCTAGGTATTGAGATAAGCCGCGATCGGCCCACGCTCGCATTATTCCCTCAGCAAAGAAAAATAAAATGAACATACTAGCCCATTGGTAGGTATACAAACGCTGACGCAGAACACCCATCAATGGCAACAACAGCAATACGGCTTTAAAAGCCAATAGCGAGCCGCCGCTTCGTAATGGTGCCAGCCATAACTCCCAAGCCAGTGTCAGTAGAATCAGTGCAATCAGCGCCAGCACTGCTCCATAATGAAAAGCCTGCCGCCGTGTCATGGGTTCTCCTCCAGAGCGGGTTGATCTTTCTTACGCCCCATAAACACAGCCAGCAAAATACCTGCCTCGTATAATAACCATAATGGCAAAGCCAACAATGTCTGCGACAGCACATCTGGTGGTGTCACAATCGCCGCCACCACAAAAGCACCGACAATCACATAGGGACGCCCCTGACGTAGCTGACTCACCGTCACTATCCCCATCCGTACCAGCAAGATCACGATCACAGGTACCTCAAACGTCACACCAAATGCCACAAACATACCTAACACAAACGATAGATACTTATCGATATCGGTCATCATGCTGACGCCGTCGGGCGTCACCGCTGAGATAAAACCGAACACGA
The DNA here is from genome assembly GCA_020830965.2 of Neisseriaceae bacterium TC5R-5. Lineage (GTDB taxonomy): Bacteria > Pseudomonadota > Gammaproteobacteria > Burkholderiales > Chromobacteriaceae > Chromobacterium. The sequence goes on along the minus strand of JACCFC020000001.1, from coordinate 111,995 downwards.
CTGGAAACACCAGGAAATAAGCAAAGGCCATCCCCACCAAAAATAACAGTAAACTCGCCACAATCAAGGGCAGCACCAAACGTTTTTCATGGTGATAGAGACCGGGAGCAACAAAAGCCCAAATTTGGTACAAGGTATTGGGAAGTGAGATCAGAAAGGCCACCAGCATAGTCACTTTCACCGGCACAAAAAACGGTGCAGTGACATCGGTCGCAATCATATTGGTACCTTGCGGCAAGGCCTTCAGTAAAGGCTGCGCCAGCAAGTGATAAATATCAGCTGACCAGTGAAATAGACAGAGAAACACTAGCAACATACCCAGCAGCACACGTACCAGACGAGTGCGCAACTCGATCAGATGCGCTAACAACGGTTGTTCATTCATGCGAGGATGGATCAGATTTAGGTTTAGCCAAATGATTTGGTACTAAGGGAGAAGGTGGGGATTCAAATAAATCCGGCTGATTTTCATTGGCTAGGCTTACCGCCTCAGTCACCGATGCCTCCTGCGGCACCTCAGCAGTATGGTGCAGGTCTTCATGAACAGTATGCACAATCTCCTGCACCTGCGCTTCAGCATTATGAGCCACAGCACGCACTTCAGCCACATTGTGCTCTATCACCTCACGCACACTGCCAACCTCCGCCTCCACCTTATTCTTAAATGAGCTGGCCGCATCCTGAAAATCCTGCCGAATTTCATTCAAACCAGATAAATTGGCCTGCTGCTGAATATCAGCCTTTACCGTCGCCACAAAGCGCTGAGCACGGCCGAGCAAAGACCCCAAAGTGCGGGCGACCGTGGGCAGGCGCTCGGGCCCCAGCACGACTAGAGCAACGACACCGATCAAAATAATTTCGCCAAAGCTAATATCAAACACGCTACCGCCTAGGGCTTATTTTTTGTCCAACTCATTATTGTCGATAATCCGACCCGTTTCTGCAGGCTTGTTCTGAGCCTCTTTCTCGGCCTCGCTCATGCCTTCTTTAAAACCTTTCACCGCACCGCCCAAGTCTTGGCCGATATTACGTAATTTTTTGGTGCCAAACACCAGCACAACAATCAGCAAGACCACTACCCAATGCCAAATGCTGAAAGATCCCATAATCTATATCCTTAATTTGCAAAGAAACCAACTGCTTAACTCAAGCAGGATGACCAAACACATGCACATGCAGGTGAAACACCTCCTGCCCCCCACCGTGCCCGGTGTTAATCGCTGTCTTAAAACCCTTCTCCAAACCCTGCTCTTGTGCAAGCTTAGGCGCTAGCAGCAGCATTTTCCCCAACAGCACCTGCTGCTCAGGTCCACAATGTGCCAGCGAATCAACATGCAACTTGGGGATCAGCATGAAGTGCACCGGAGCAATCGGTCGAATATCATGAAACGCCACAACATCATCGTCTTCATAAATCTTGGTAGCGGGTATTTGCCCAGCCACGATCTTGCAAAAAATACAATCGCTCATTCTGTCCTGGCTCCACTCATCAAGGCGTAATAGGGCGCGAGGCTTTTTCATCCAGACCAGAAATACCTTCTCGCCGCTTCAACTCCATTAATACGTCTTCCGGCCGCAAACCATGATATGCCAACAAGATCATACTATGAAACCATAAATCAGCTACTTCACGCACTAAATGCAGCTTATCCTTATCTTTCGAGGCCAACAAAGTTTCCGCTGCCTCCTCTGCTACCTTCTTCAGTATGGCATCCTCCCCCTTTTGAAATAAGGAAGCGACATAAGAAGTCTGTGCACTAGCCTGACGCCTGCTCTCCAGCGTATCAGCTATCGTTTTCAAAACGTCCAAGCTCATTTCTGCCCTCACAGGATTGCGCTCGCCCAAACAGGATCGAACATTATACGAAAACTTTATGGCAAAACGATTACTAGACAGTCAATGCCGCCCGTAAATTGCCTGCGGATCTTTGATAACGTCATCGACAGTCACCCAAGCACCATTCTCAAAACGACGGTAAAAACAACTCTCCCGCCCAGTATGACAGGCTATTCCTGCAGCTTGTTCAATCTGCATCACAATCACGTCCCCGTCACAATCCAGGCGTAATTCTCGGACAGTTTGCATATGGCCAGACTCTTCACCTTTTTTCCACAACTTCTGGCGCGAGCGGCTCCAGTAATGCGCAATACCCGTGGCCGCGGTCAGACTCAAACTCTCACGGTTCATCCAGGCTACCATCAATACCCTGCCGCTTTGCCCATCCTGTGCAATGGCAGTAACCAGACCCGCCTTGTCCCACTTAACTTCATTCAACCAATCCATAACCACCTCTCACATGCGAACTTCAATGCCTGCGTCACGCATCGCTTGTTTCGCCTGTGCCACCGTATATTCAGCAAAATGAAAAATACTGGCTGCCAAGACCGCATCGGCCTTACCCAGAGTCACCCCTTCTACCAGATGCTGTAAATTACCCACACCACCAGAGGCGATCACCGGGATGTCTACCGCCTGGGCAACAGCCTTGGTCAAGGGCAGATTAAAACCGATCTTGGTGCCATCTCTATCCATACTGGTCAGCAGAATTTCACCCGCTCCCAGCTGCTGCATTTTTTGTGCCCATTCGACAGCATCTATACCGGTACGATGGCGACCACCGTGGGTAAACACTTCCCAACGATCATTTTTCGGGGAGACCGCTTTGGCATCCAGCGCCACCACAATACATTGGCTACCAAAATGATCCGCAGCCGCCCGTACCAACTCTGGATTCGTCACCGCAGCGGTATTGATACTAACCTTGTCGGCTCCAGCACGAAGTAAGCGCCGAATATCCGCCACCTCACGCACCCCTCCACCCACGGTTAAGGGGATAAACACTTGCTCGGCAACCGCCTCAATAACAGAAAAGATCATGTCACGCTGATCGGAACTGGCTGTAATATCCAGAAAAGTCAGCTCATCAGCACCTTGCTCATTGTAACGCCGGGCAATTTCCACCGGGTCGCCAGCATCACGTAAACCGACAAAATTAACACCTTTCACGACACGTCCAGCCGTCACATCCAGACAGGGGATAATACGTTTAGCAAGCATGGTTGGGCACACGTTAGAGAAATGAGAAAGGAAAGGCAAAAGCAACAGGATCAAAAGATGATGCTGTTGCTTTTGAATGTACTGTGCCGACTATTCGGATAACTCGTCGGCCAGGGTTTGCGCAGCAGCAAAGTCAATACTGCCCTCGTAGATTGCACGACCAGTGATCGCCCCTTCAATGCCTTCATCACTTACGGCACACAAAGCACGAATATCATCCAGATTGGTCAAGCCACCCGAGGCGATAACTGGAACGGTCAGAGCCTGTGCCAATTTAACTGTTGCCTCAATATTGACACCATTCATCATGCCATCGCGGCCTATATCGGTATAAATCACCGAGTTCACGCCGTAGTCCTCAAAGCGTTTAGCCAGATCAATCACATTATGAGCGGTCACTTTTGCCCAGCCATCAATGGCGACCATGCCATCTTTAGCATCCAAGCCAACGATTACCTGCCCAGGAAAAGCATCACAGGCATCGTGCAAAAACCCGGGGGTTTTTACCGCTGCAGTACCAATAATCACATAAGCCAGACCCATATCAAGATATTTTTCTATGGTATCCAGATCTCGCAAACCTCCACCCAACTGCACAGGGAGATCATTACCAACCTCTTCCAGAATCTTCTTGATTATGGAAAGGTTTTTGGGCTTACCGGCAAACGCGCCGTTAAGATCCACCAAATGTAAACGCCGGGCGCCCTGGTCGCGCCAATGAGCGGCAACCTGCACTGGATCGTCAGAAAAAATGGTGGCATCGTCCATGACGCCTTGTTTCAGGCGCACGCACTGACCGTCTTTCAGGTCTATCGCGGGAATCAGTAGCATGATGCTAAATTAAACGTAAGTTAAACACTGCCATCCCAGGCTAAGAAGTTCTTCATCATCTGAAGCCCTGCCCGGTGGCTCTTTTCGGTGTGAAACTGAGTAGCAAAGACATTTCCACGACCAACAACACAGGAAAAACGTTCTGGATATTCAGCTTCAGCTAAACTCAAAGACGAATCTACCGGTGCAAAATAATAGCTATGCACAAAATAGAAACGCTCTCCATCGGCAATCCCGCTAAACAAAGGATGAAAGCTAGTTTGGTAAACCTGATTCCAACCCATATGGGGGACTTTCAGCTTTTCACCATGACTGTCACGTAAACCTTTAGCAAAGCGGCGCACCGTGCCGGGAAATAACGCTAAACCGGGGGTGTCACCTTCTTCACTCAATTCAAATAATAGCTGGGCGCCAACACAAATACCAAAAAATGGTTTGGTTTTCGTTACTTCCAGGATCGCCTCCGCCAAGCCGCATGCTTTAAGCTCACGCATACAATCCGGCATGGCCCCCTGTCCTGGAAACAATACTTTATCGGCTTTGACAATTTGCTCTGGATCACGGCTCAGAAATATCTCGGCAGTCCCATCATTGACGGCCTGAGCCGACTTGAGCACCGAGTGCAAATTACCCATCCCATAATCAACAACAGCCACTTTCATGCCGTTAGTGTTCCTTTTGTGGAGGGCATTTGCCCCGCCATTCGCTCATCAAATTCACAAGCCATCCGCAAAGCGCGGCCAAATGCTTTAAAGACAGTTTCTGCCTGGTGATGACTGTTGATCCCACGCAAATTATCTATATGCAAAGTCACCATGCTGTGATTAACAAAGCCATGGAAAAACTCGGAAAACAGATCCACATCAAATTGACCGATACTGGCACGGGTAAACTTGAGCTCATACACCAAACTTGGGCGCCCAGACAAATCAATCACCACGCGGCTTAGAGCCTCATCTAGGGGCACATAAGCGTGGCCATAACGACGGATGCCCTGCTTATTACCTATTGCTTTGGCAAATGCTTGGCCAAGTGTAATGCCCAAATCTTCCACGGTATGATGAGCATCAATGTGCAAATCGCCTTTTGCCACAATATCCAGATCAATCAGGCCATGCCGGGCAATCTGATCCAGCATGTGGTCTAAAAAAGGTAGACCTGTATCAAAGCGACCAACACCGCTGCCATCTAGGTTGATAGTCACGGTGATCTGGGTTTCTAGGGTATTACGGCTAATCGTTGCAGTTCTCATGGCTCAAGCAAAGTAAGTATTCAAGGCAGCCAGCACCGCATCATTTTCATGCGGGGCACCAACTGTCAGACGCAAGCAGCCTGCCAACAACGGGTGGCTGCCATCTAGTTTTTTAACAAGAATCTGCTGATTCTTAAAATGCTGATATAAGGCGACAGCATCATTCACTCGAATTGTGATGAAATTGGCTTCCGAGGGAAATACCTGAACAATGGGATAATTCGCTAATGCCGCAAACAAACGACTGCGCTCACGGCACAGCTCAGCAGCCTGTTGTTCAAAGACAGCAATATTTTGTAATGCAAAACTCGCTACTGCCTGCGTCAACACATTGATATTGTAAGGTGGTCGTACCTTGTTCAACTCGTTAATCCATTGTGATGAAGCAGCAGCATAACCCAAACGGATACCGGCCAAGCCCAGCTTGGATAAGGTACGCATAACCAGCAAATTATCCAGCTTGCCCACCATATTCATAAAACTGTCACTGGCAAAAGCCTGATAAGCCTCATCAACCACAACCAAGCCAGGCGCTGCCTCGCAGATGGCAGCAACCTCAGCACGAGCAAAGCGCGGCCCGGTCGGATTATTAGGATAGGACACAAAGACCACTGCAGGTTGGTGCTCGGCAATAGCCGCCAAGGTAGCAGTCAAATTCAAGCTGAAATCAGCCTGTAATGGCACACCAATATATTGCATGCCGGAAAACGAGGCATTAAGCCGGTACATCACAAAAGAAGGCTCCAAGGCCAGTAATTTGGCACCTGGTCGCGCTAATGCCTGAGTGATCAGTGTGATCAACTCATCTGAGCCATTGCCGAGTATTACCTCAGCCTGCTCTGGTATTGCAAATACTTGCTTAAGCTGCTGCTGTATTCCGCCACCAGCCGGATCTGGATAGCGGTTGATTGCAACATCCGCTAACAACCCAGCTAAACGATGACGTAACTCCTCTGGTAACGGCCAGGGGTTTTCCATCGCGTCCAGTTTGATATACCCGGTAGCATCCGCAACCGGATAAGCACTGATAGACTGAACTTCATCACGCACCAATTGTTGAACCGATTTTTTCATGACTTCGCCATTAGGCTGGCACCGCAATAGCGAGGCCTAGAATTAAGCAAAAAACCAGGTGCCATAGTATCACAGGCTACCATCTCCCAAAGCAGATTAGGGCTCAAGTCTAAGCTCTGCTGCGCGTGCGTGTGCACTTAAACCTTCTCCATGCGCTAACACACTGGCGATACGTCCCAAAGTCTGCGCGCCAGACCGCGACACCCTGATCAAGCTGGTTCGCTTCTGAAAATCATACACTCCCAAAGGACTGGCAAAACGGGCAGTGCGGCTGGTGGGTAATACATGATTCGGCCCAGCACAATAGTCACCTAGGCTTTCCGAAGTAAAGCGCCCCATAAAAATAGCACCGGCATGGCGTATTTTTGGCAGTAAGGCCTCGGGATCCTCAACAGACAGCTCCAGGTGCTCGGGCGCAATATAATTAGCCATCTCACAAGCTTCAGCTAAATTTTTCACCTGAATTAAGGCACCACGATTATGTAGACTGGCTTCGATGATATGGCGTCGGGGCATCACCGGCAGCAGTCTGGCAATACTAGCCTCGACCCTAGTGATATATTCGGCAGATGGACACAGCAAGATAGCCTGCGCAATTTCATCATGCTCCGCCTGACTGAATAGATCCATCGCCACCCAATCCGGATTAGTCGTGCCATCACAAATCACCAAAATCTCAGATGGGCCGGCCACCATATCAATGCCGACCACCCCAAATACGCGACGCTTAGCTGCAGCAACATAGGCATTACCGGGACCGGTAATTTTATCGACTTGCGGTATCGTCTCAGTGCCATAAGCCAAAGCAGCAACAGCCTGCGCACCACCGCAAGTAAATACTTGATCAACGCCAGCAATATATGCAGCCGCCAAAACCAGATCATTACGCTCGCCCTTTGGTGTTGGCACGACCATGATGATTTCATCAACACCAGCTACTTTGGCAGGCAGAGCATTCATCAACACCGAACTGGGATAAGCCGCTTTACCGCCCGGCACATAAATGCCCACCCTATCCAGTGCTGTTACCTGCTGCCCCAATAAAGTACCGTCCTCATCTTCATAGCTCCATGAGTGCAGCAATTGCTTTTCATGGTAACGACGCACCCGCTCGGCAGCCTTAGTCAGTGCATCGCGCACGGTATCAGATAAACGTAGATATGCAGCCTCCATCTGTTCTCGCGATAGCGTGAGATCGGCCATCGATGCTGCCCGCATATGATCAAAGCGGTTGGTATATTCAAGCAGCGCACTATCACCACGCGTCTTGACCTCAGCGCATATAGCCGCCACCGTAGCGTCAACGGACGCATCCTGTGCGGTTTCAAACGCTAACAAGTTTTGCAAACGGGGAATAAAATCAATCTGATCAGACGAGAGTTTTAACATGAGTCGTTTTCTAATCCGCCACCAAAAAACACTGACAACAGGCAAAACACTATTTGTCTATGATTCTTGTAGCTAAAAATGAGCAATCAGCAAGGTTGAACAGCACCGGCAAAAGCTTCCAGCACCGGCTGAATCGTTGCGTACTTAAGCTTTAGCGCCGCCTGATTCACCACCAGTCGCGAGCTGATATCCAGAATATGCTCCACTGCGATTAGATTATTAGCACGCAAAGTACCACCAGTAGAAACCAAATCCACGATTGCATCAGCCAACCCAACCAAGGGTGCCAGCTCCATTGAGCCATACAGCTTGATAATATCGACATGCACACCCTTTTCTGCAAAATGCTCGCGGGCAATTTGAGGATATTTCGTGGCCACTTTTAAACGCGCACCATGACGTACTGCCGCCTCATAATCAAAACCATTTTGCACCGCTACCATCATACGACAGCTTGCAATATTTAAATCCAGCGGCTGATACAAGCCCAAACCACCATGCTCAATCAACACATCACGGCCGGCAATTCCCAGATCTGCGGCACCATATTGCACATAAGTCGGCACATCTGAGGCACGCACAATCACTAGTCGAACATCAGGATGATTAGTCGCAATAATCAGTTTACGGGAAGCTTCTGGATCTTCTACCGGCGCAATACCTGCGGCGGCCAACAGAGGAAGAGTTTCATCAAAAATACGCCCTTTAGACAGAGCAATAGTCAGTGCCATGATTTTTTAAAACAAATTAATTTTAAGGGAAGATGTCAACCTACCAGAGCCCGACGTTCACGCTCCAATAAACCAACATAGCGCTGAATAAGTGTTTCCATTGCGGGGGTCAGACGCAGATAAGCACAACCAATACGCATCACTTCATTGCCATTACGCAAGTGAGAACTCAATTTATGTCTTACTTCAAAGCCCAAGCTGAGACTACCAAACGGCTTGAGGTCAATAGTGCATTGCAAGTACTGTTGACCGATGTCAAAGCCTGGCATAGCCGCTAAAGGTAACCACATGCTAATACCACCCAAGCTGATATCAAAAAGATTCAAACTAACCGGATTACCAGGATAATCTGCAATATGACACACAACCGGTGTAACAACTGGCGTCTGAATACGAAAAAACTCACGTCGCTGCAACTTAATAAGCTGCTCAGGTAAGTCAACCTCGAATGCTGGCTGCCCCTCCAAAATAACGCGTTGAGCCTGGCCGGTAACAAACTGCGTTTTGACACCATCTGGGGAACAAACAAACACATTACGCTCGCTGTTTAATAGTTGTTCGTTGATTTCTTGATCGGCCCCCCAATCAAACAAAAATACTTCATTCTGCGCATCCACCTCAAGTAAGCGAGTCAGAATAAAGTTTTTCCCTTTATTAGCAAACACCGTAACCATATGGCCATGCTTGGCAATACTGGAAAGATGCTGAGCGATTTGCATTGGTGAGGACAAAGTATATTTAGCCAGATCCAATGAAGGCTGGGAACTCGCTGGCCTATCGGAGAGATTGTCGTTGCTCACCATGATCCGGCTTTCATTAATGTATGATTAGGGCGCTAGTACGCTAAGTTTAGTGCAACAATTGCTCAATATCATAAGTCAAACTATCACTATCAGCACCATATTGCTCAAATACTCGCAATTTACCTTCTTGATCTAACAAATAAGACCCTGCACTGTGGTCAACGCTGTAAGAGCCCGTTGGAGCCTTAACTTTTTGTGCCACAACTTTGTACTGGGTTTTCACTTTTTCAAGCTCGACAACACTCCCCGTCAAACCGATAAAAGCGGGGTTAAAGTGAGGTATATAAGCAGCCAGTACCTGTGGTGTATCACGCTCAGGGTCTACGCTAACAAACAACACCTGGACTTTATCTGCTTGATCACCTAGTTTCTTCAGTACTGTGGCGTACTCCAACAAAGTTGTCGGGCAGACATCAGGGCAGTGAGTATACCCAAAAAACAGAGCGACCACCTTACCACGAAATTCGGAAAGGTTATGATGCTTACCATCTTGCCCGATTAAACGAAAATCGCCCCCCATACTGGTACCAGTAATATCTGTACCTTTGAAGTTCAGTGCAGCCGGTTTCGGGTTACACGACACGGCCAAACAACACAACACAAGCATCCAGAATACTTTTAACAAGTTTCGCATCAGGTAATTGAGACCAGCCAATAATGATCAAACAGTAAGGCTGTAAACAAAGCAACCAAATACCAGATCGACCAGATAAAAGTACGACGCGCCAGAGCGTCAGAATAATGATGATGCAGACTCACCGCAAAAAACATCAACCGCATGTTCAAAATCAAAACTGCTGTCAAATATATCAAACCCGCCTCAGCCAATGCTACCGGCAACAGAGTGATTGCGAACAACAAGAGAGAATACAACAAGATAGACAAGGTAGTAAAACGCTCGCCATGTGTCACTGGTAGCATTGGCAATCCAGCCCGCGCATACTCGTCGCGACGATATAGTGCCAAAGCCCAAAAATGTGGCGGAGTCCAGGTGTAGATAATCAGAAACAACACTAGGGCAAAGGCGCTTACCTCCCCCGTCATTGCTGCCCAACCTAATACAGGGGGCATCGCTCCACTGGCACCACCAATGACGATATTCTGGGGTGTATATGGCTTAAGCAATAGAGTATAAACAACGGCATAGCCAACAAAAGTGGCTAAAGTTAACCACGCCGTCAATACATTCACCATACTCACCAGCAAGGCCATACCAAGACCACCAGCCGTTAAGGCTACTGTCAGTGTTTCGACTACACCCACCTCACCACGGGCCGTAGCTCGCCATGCAGTGCGCCGCATCCGCGCATCGATTGTGCGCTCGACTAGACAATTAATCATGGCCGCCGCACCAGCGACTAAAGCAATACCCAAGGTAGCAGGTAATAACAAACTAAGATTGGGCATACCCTCGCTGGCCAGAAACATGCCAACCACGGCACAAAACATAACCAAGAGCACCACTTTGGGTTTGGCTAACTGCCACAACACAAATACCCGTTGCCGTACCTGCGGCAGACTTAAAGCGTCCATAGTTATTCTCTCACTTGGTTTAAATCTGAAAAGACAGATGGTTGCGATATCAATGAGACTAAACGCAAACGACCAGCAAACAACAACGCCACCGATAATAACAACACAGCACAGGCGTTATGGGCGACTGCCACGGGCAATGGCAACATAAACCAAACGTTAGCAATACCTAGAATCACTTGTAGTGCCCAAACCAGTAACAATAGGTATAAATTCATCCGCAAAGCAGCAAAGCGCCAAGCCTTAAACACTAATAAACTCAGGCAACAAGAGACGATGAATGCTCCCACACGGTGTAGCCAGTGAATCGCCACTAAGCTGGCACTATCTAACGGCGTGCCAGCAGCTGTTTCACCTAATTCACGGAACAGATGAAATGCATGATCAAACCGCATGACTGGCCAGAAATCACCATTACAAGCAGGGAAACCCTGACACGCCAAAGCGGCATAGTTAGTAGAAACCCAACCTCCCAACATTATCTGCAAACACAACAGTAACACCAGCAACCAACTCAAATAAAATAAGCTAGGAGGAACACGTTCAGTTGCCCAGCGACCAGCCAAAGCTAGCCAAGCCAAAAGTAGGATAATAGACACACCACCGATTAAATGGGCAGTCACAATGACGGGCTTAAGCAACAAAGTAACCGTCCACATCCCTAGCAAGCCTTGCACGATGACCACGGCCAATAACAAGCCGGCTAAACGGCGCTGCTGACCGCAGCGAAAGGCTTGTACGGCGATGGCGACAATCAGCAAGCCCAAACTCGCGGCCAGATAACGATGTACCATCTCTTTCCAAGCCTTAATAACACTCACCGGCCCATCCGGTTCTAGCCGCTCTGCCTGCAAAATAGCGGGGACAGCATGATGTGGCGACAACTCCCCATAACAACCAGGCCAGTCAGGACACCCCAAACCGGCATCCGACAAACGGACATAAGCGCCTAGCGGTACGACCATACAAGCAAGTATCAAGGCCAACCACACCAGTTTTTTCATGCCTATTGCTACCTCTTACTCAATAGCCAGTAACTAAGCAAACACCATACTCAATGCTTGCGTGGCAATTTTTATCCATCCTGCCTAACCCAGGCCATTATTGGTTTTCAGCACCTGAGTAATTTCTTTTATCACCTTCTTAGGATCGGAATTATCAGGATAAAACAATACCTGATTACCCAAAGGGTCAATCAAGTAGTAACCATGCTCTCCTTTAGGCAGATGCGACCCAAGTACACTCATTTGCAAGGTAGCGTCAACATCGACCTTGGCATTGCTTTCTTGTAAAGCTACCCGATTGATCCTGCTAGCAGCTTCACCTTGGGCTAAATGAATTTGACGCATGGCAAAAAAGCGATCCTGACAGCGGAACTGACACGCTACCTCGACCTTGCTAACCAATACCCACTTACCTTTTGGCCAAGCCTGATTATTTGCTGCCTCGAACGGCACAGTCGGTAATAACTGACCATAACTCTGCCCCCCTTCAGGAGGAAGCCTTTGGTAGATAAACCAAGATAGCAGCACCGGTAACAAACATATCATGATCATCAAAAGCAATTTGACCCGTGCCCTATTACGCCCCGGCATGTTTACGCCTCCTCATCAAGATAAATAAGAACGACAGTACTACGCCCAACAACAGCCACTGCAAAGCATAGGCGTAATGGCGCTCGGGAAGAAAATCCCGCAATATCGGCCAACTACGCAAGGGATCGGGTGCCGTTTCCAGCACAACAACCCCTTGGTGCCAAGGCCCAGCATAGGCATGTTGCAAAGCCGACATATCAATATTATCCACTAGGCCACGCCAGCCGCTAATTGCTCCGGTCAAGGTAAAATGATGCGGAACCGGCATCCAGTGCCCCTGCAAACGCATATCAGCCGTACTGATTTGCGGCAATGTGATGCCATCCACCAGCCAACCCAGATCAACTAATACTAATGACTCATCCTTCAGCCGCCATGGCTGGAAAATACGACGACCACTCAACTCCCCTACATAGCTATTACGCAATTGCAATATTTGCCCTGCGGGTTTGGCCCCAGCCAGCTCGACGCGGGAAAACTCTGGCGGAGGCGATGCTGGGCGATAAACCAGACTAACCGGATGAGTGCCCAGTGCACTGGTTAACGATTTCAACATTACCGCTTTTTCCTGTCCCCGTTGCCATTGCCAGACAGCCAATACAAACGGTAACAAAGCGAGCACCAATAAAAGCAGCCAAGCTTTGGGTTTAGCTCTAGACTGGGACGGTGATCCACTATTGTTAGGTTTATTAGGGGGGGCATTAATGAAGTTCGTCATTTTACTTTTGCTTACTTGCATTATATTGACCTTGTTCTGGGGGTTAACCGGCTTACTTAAACCCGAACCAGCTTCACAACGTCTGCTACGATCTCTCATCTTGCGCGTTGGTCTGTCTATCGGTCTGTTTTTACTCTTATTAGTTGGCGTTATGCTTGGCTGGTGGCGTCCTCATCAAGCTTAGTCAGACATTGGGGGCTTCTTCCTATTGGGACGAGCAACAAGTCAAACGCAAGATGCTATAAGTAGTAGACAAATATGAATAGCAACAACCACACCACATCGACAAAATGCCAGTACCAAGCTGCCGCCTCAAAAGCAAAATGATGCTCGGCATTAAAGTGACCACTCATCACGCGTAAGCAGATAACAAATAAAATAATGGTGCCGAGCAAGACATGCAGACCATGGAAGCCGGTAAGCATATAAAAAGTCATGCCATAAGCACCGGAAGCCAGGCTAAGGTTCAATTCCGTCATCGCATGACCATACTCATATAGTTGCAACGACAGAAACAGCGCCCCCAAAAGAACAGTTAGTAATAAACTGAGTTTGAGTTGCTCACGCTTATCTTGTAACAACGCCCAATGCGCCCAAGTCACGGTGGCCCCGGAAGTCAGCAGAATGAAAGTATTGAAAGCAGGCAATCCCCAAGCAGCCATTGCCTGATAATGTTGGGTGATACCGGGGCCAGTTACCAGTGGCCAGGATGGCTCAAAGTCAGGATAGAGAATTTTGTAATCCATCTCCCCCAAGGTGGGAAGGGTCACAACCCGCACCCAGTACAAAGCCCCAAAAAAAGCGGCGAAGAACATCACTTCAGAAAAAATGAACCAGCCCATGCCCCAGCGAAAAGACATATCCTCTTTGGCCAGATAAACACCACGCCGGTTTTCGCGTATCACATCCCCAAACCAGCCTACCAACATATAAATTAGGATGAGGAAACCCAAGCCTAAAGAGAGCTTGCCCAACAGCATGCCATTGACCGCAAATGCAGCGCCCAAACCCATACAAAATAAGGCCAGCGCGCCGACAGCAGGCCAGCGCGAGGGCTGCGGGACAAAATAATGAATTTGCTCTGGCTCATCTACGCTAGACATAGTGCTCTCCTAGAGTTCAACCCACCTACCAAAGTCAGACAAACGCAGACAACAACAGATCACGACTTATGCGCTTATGCCGTCACCCAGGAAACCAGCAGTAACAAACCACCAATCAAGACAGCAGCCAAAAACAAAGCGGTAATAATTAATTGTATAGGCGATACCTTTGCATCTTTTCGCGCCGCCACTTTCTTACGGACACCAAAGAAAGCAGCCAATATGGCGATGATTCCTTGCCAGACAGTCATGACGCCCCTCCATCGCTACCGGGCACATCAAATACGGAATACGCCAACGTAATCGTCTCAATGCTGGCCGGCAGGCTTTTGTCGATCACGAAGACAATAGGAAAAGTACGGGTTTCCCCTGGTTGAAATACTTGCTGGCGAAAACAGAAGCACTCCAGTTTTTTCACATACTGGGCTGCTGCTGCAGGTAAATAACGTGGGATAGCCTGACCGACCACGGTCTTATTACTGGCATTGGTAATCGTATATTGCACCTGAACAAACTCCCCCGGCTTGGCCTGCAGATGGGTTTGCTGCGGCCTGACCTGCCAGGGCAAACCGGCTTGTACGGTCGCATCAAACGTCATGCTAACCATGTGCAAAGCAACCGACTCGGAACCTTCGCTAAGCTGATCGGCTTTTACAATCTGATTAATGCCGGTCACTTCACAGATCACGTTGTAGATAGGTATCAAAGCCCAAGCAAATCCGAACATCATCACCGCAATAACACTCAGTTTTTTCAACAACTGCCGGTTCTGCAACATTTGATCGGTGCTATCGTCCATATCTACTCCTAATGATGCACGCCACCCTGCATATTCACCACCACACCGTTTTCAATGACTTCTACTTTGGGAGCCTCGACAAAGCTGTGATAAGGGGCCGGTGTAGGAATAGCCCACTCCAAGGTATTCGCGCCTTCCCATGGTTGCTGCGGTGCGGGTTTGCCATGGCGTAAAGAACTCAAAATATTGTAGAGAAAAATCATCTGGCCCAAGCCAAACATAAAGGCACCAATACTGGCGATCTGATTAAACTCGGTAAACTGCAATGCGTAATCGGGAATACGACGTGGCATGCCGGCCAAACCAAGAAAATGCATAGGAAAAAAGGTGACATTGAACCAGAGTAGTGACCACCAGAAGTGCAACTTGCCCAAGCCCTCGTTATACATTTTTCCGGTCATCTTCGGAAACCAGTAATAGATAGCGGCAAAGAGACTAAATAAAGCACCGGCCACCAGCACATAATGGAAATGGGCGACTACGTAATAGCTACCATGTAATTGAATGTCGACCGCCGCCACACTAAGCGTCACACCCGATAAGCCCCCAATGGTAAACAACAGGATGAAGCCGATGGCAAACAGCATAGGGGTTTCAAAAGTCATGCTGCCTTCCCACATGGTAGCCACCCAGTTGAATACCTTCACCCCGGTAGGAACAGCAATCATCATCGTCGCATACATAAAGAACAACTGTGCGGTAGCGGGTAAGCCCGTGGCAAACATGTGATGCGCCCATACCATAAACGACAGTATGCCAATACTGGAAACGGCATACACCATTGAGGTATAGCCAAACAAAGGCTTGCGCGAAAAAGTAGGAATAATCTGGCTGATAATACCGAAAGCTGGTAAGGCCATGATGTACACCTCTGGATGCCCAAAGAACCAGAAAATGTGCTGGTAGAGGATGGGGTCACCCCCACCGGCAGCATTAAAAAAATGCGTGCCAAAATGTCTATCCATCAACACCATCGTTACCGCCCCAGCCAGCACCGGCATCACCGCGATGGTCAAATAGGCGGTTACGAGCGCGGCCCAAGCAAACATCGGCATCCGCATCATCGTCATCCCAGGTGCACGCAAATTGAGGATGGTAACGATGATATTGATTGAGCCCATGATAGAACTCATACCCATAATGTGAATGGCAAAAATAGTCATGTCCATGCCTATCCCCATTTGCGTGGACAAGGGGGCATACAACGTCCAGCCGGCAGCGGCAGCGCCACCAGGTACCAAGAAAGACAACATCAGTAAGAGCCCTGCCGGCGGCAATAGCCAGAAACTCCAGTTATTCATGCGGGCAAACGCCATATCCGGTGCCCCCAGCATGAGCGGCAGCATCCAATTAGCCAGACCGGTGAAAGCCGGCATGATGGCGCCAAACACCATGATCAGACCATGCAATGTGGTGAGCTGATTGAATAGTTCAGGCCGAATATACTGAAGGCCCGGATGAAACAACTCAGTACGGATAGCTAAGGCCAGCACCCCGCCAGACAAAAACATGATGAAGGAAAACCATAAATACATTGAGCCAATGTCTTTGTGATTAGTCGCCCCCAACCAGCGCATGATGCCGTGTGGACGATCATGATGCTCTAAGGCATGGCCTGCAATCTCGACTCTCGCCATTACACTCTCCCCTTAACCACGCGCGGCCTTAATCTCTTTAGGCTGAATCACATCACCGGTGTGATTACTCCAGGTATTACGCTCGTAAGTAATGACCGCTGCGATGTCGGTGTCTGACAATTGCTTTCCCCACGCCTGCATGGCCGGATTTTTCTGGCTACCATTGATAACGATATGTATATGGGCATCCTTGGCCAGCAGGTTTCCGTCTAAAGCGGGGAATGCCCCAGGAAGCCCCCTACCATTGGCCTGATGACAGGCAACACAATTCTGGCCATACACTTTTTCGCCTCTGGCTTTCAAGTCTGCCAGCGTCCAGACTTTATTGGGATCGTCTGCCGCGGCAGCCATTTGCTTTTTCTTGCTCTCCAGCCATTTGTTGTATTCATTCGGTGTTTTTGCCTCGACCACAATCGGCATGAAACCATGATCTTTACCGCACAGTTCGGAACACTGCCCGCGATAAGTGCCTGGTTTATCTACCGTAAACCAACTATCGCGTAAAAACCCGGGAATGGCATCCTGCTTAACCCCCAACTGCGGCACCCACCAGGAATGAATCACATCATTGGCGGTTAAGAGCAAACGGACTTTTTTACCCACCGGCACCACCAAAGGCTCATCTACTTCTAATAAATAATTGACCGTTTTAGTCGAGCTACCCTCGATAGCACTGCGCGGTGTAGACAAATGGCTCATGAATCCGAAATTTTCATCCAGATAATCGTAACGCCATTTCCATTGATAGCCCGTCACTTTGACCGTCAACTCTTCACCCCGCGTATTTTTCTGGGCTAATACCGCCTTGGTTGCCGGGATGGCGATACCAATCAGAATCAGCAAGGGTATTAAGGTCCAAAGGACTTCTACGGTGGTGTTTTCATGAAAATGCTTGGCCTGATGACCAGCAGCTTTACGATGGCGAACAATGGCATACATCATGGTGATAAAAACCAGAGCAAAAATCACCCCAGTAATGATCAGCAACATGGTGTGTAGATCGTATTGCAGCCTAGCAATCAGGGAGGCTGGAGGCTGGAGATTGATTTCTGCAGCATAAGCCCTAGGGACAAACATCAAGCAGCAAATAATGCGCGCATAAAACATACTGCCCCCTCTAGTAAGCCTGAAAATGCTTCAAATGATCATAATCGCTTAGCTGTCATGTTACTTCATGACCTAGGAGTCACATTCTAGATACAAGGGCCCGCAAAAACAACATAATGTCATAACAAAAATTAAAAATCATTTCGCGTTAACCAAAGTACACATAACGCACAGTCACGCTTATAAACAGTTAGTTAGTCCTGATAGGGAATTTCGAATAGCAATGGCGCAGAAATATGCTGTTTAAGCATAGCAATATTCTCTAGATAAGCCAGCTGTTGTGGCACGACTTGGTTTGCTACCCAACCTGCCAAGGGCAGCTCGGCCTGTTGTATCGCCTGCACGGTCAGCAAAGCATGATTGATACAACCTAAACGCATGCCCACCACCAGAATAATCGGCAACTGCAAAGCGCGCGCCATATCAGACATAAATAAGTGCTCAGACAATGGGGCCAGCCACCCTCCCGCGGCTTCCACCACCACGATATCCGCCTGTGCTGCCAGCGCTTGATAATGGCTAGTAATCAAGGGCAAGCTGATTTCTACACCAGCCAATTTTGCAGCAATATGTGGCGAAACCGCCGCAGGAAAACAGTAAGGGTTCATCTGTTCCAAATCTGCCTGCCCGGTAACCGCTACCAGGCGAGTGACATCTTCATTCAGACAACTACCATCTGCCAGCACCTCGCCACCCGCTGCCACCGGTTTCATCGCCAGCACTCGCTGTCCCTGCTGTTGCCAATGCCGAATCAGTTGTACCGCCACATGCGTTTTACCTATTTCTGTATCGGTACCAGTGATGAAATAACCTTGAGCCATACCTAATGTCCTTTAAACCATTTGCTAATACTTGGAGTGTAGAGGCTTAGCGTATTGACCGCACCATTAGAGCCGCTAACACAACCCCTGAATCCCGCATTGCGCCTTGGCTCAGGGGCTCTTCGAGGTCTTGTTAGAAGCTCTAAGCATGCTAGTGCGGCAAGCCCGCTAATGGTGCCAAGCCGGGCAAGCTGGCAAAGCTTTGTTCACGCACGGTGTGTAAAAAGTCCTGCATATAGCCTCGTTCAGCATCATCGCTACGCAAGGCGGCATATAACTCACTGTGCAAGCCCTCCATCCCGATCTGCCGCGCTACCACATAGCCGCGTTCCAAATAGGGCTTCACCGCCCAATACGGTAGTGCGGCAATACCACGACGACTCGCCACCAGTTGGATAATCGCAATCGTCAACTCGCTGCTGCGTCGCGCCGGATTAACGCCAGCAGGCAACAACACCTGACGCACCACATCTAGCATCTGATCAGGCACCGGGTAGTGAATCAAGGTTTCGCTGGCGAAGTCCTCTGCCAACCAGTGCGCTTTTTGTGCCAAGCGGTGATCTCGTGCGGCAATACCAACAATCTCATACGCAAATAAAGGTTGATGCAAAATGCCGGCTTGCGCCTCCGGCTCAGCCACAATGGCCAGATCGGCCCGGTTGGTGAGTAATAAGGAAACCGGATCGGCATGGAAGCCCGATACGATATCCAGCTCCACCGCTGGCCAGTATTGCCGGAAGCTATCCATCGCCGGCATCAGCCAGTCGAAACAGGTATGACACTCCACCGCCACGCGCAACTCTCCCGCATCGCCTTGCCGCAAGCGCGCCAGATCCCGCTCGGCTACCGCAACTCGTGTAGTCAAATCCTGTGCCAGCGCCAATAGCCGCTGCCCAGCCGCAGTAAACTGTAAAGGCTGGGTTTTCCGCTCAAACAAACTCAGGCCGTAAGTCTGCTCCAGTTGTTTTAATTGATGTGATAGCGCCGATTGCGTTAAAAACAAACGCCCGGCCGCCAGCGATACGCTACCTGTTTCGGCCAGCGCCAATAAAGTACGTAAGTGCCTCAGTTCCAGAAGACTCATAACATGAATTTAATTCATAATAAATAGCAAAAAAATGAGATTGTATCATGCAGTGTAATCGGTGATGCTAACGGGGTCCATTCTCAAGGAGCCCATAATGACGACTTTGCACTTACTCGGTTTTCCTCGCATCGGTGCCAAGCGCGAGCTGAAAACCCTACTGGAAAGCTATTGGAAGCAGGAAATCAACAATGAAAAACTCTTAAACGCCAGCCGTGAATTGCGCCAACGCCATTGGCTATTACAAAAAGGTGCAGGCATTGAACAGGTACCGGTGGGGGATTTTTCACTCTATGACCATGTGCTTGATGCACAACTACTGGTGGGAGCGATTCCGTCACGTTTTGGTTTTTCAGCCGCTACGCTGACCACGCAACAGTATTTCGAGTTAGCACGCGGTAATGATCAACAAGCGGCGCTGGAAATGACTAAATGGTTCGATACCAACTATCACTATCTGGTACCGGAATGGCACACCAACACCCGGTTCCAAGCACAAACGGCGCAATTACTGGCACAGGTACACGAAGCACAGGCGCTGGGCCTACAAGCCAAACCGGTACTGCTAGGCCCCCTATCTTTGCTTTGGCTGGGAAAAACCAAGGATCAAGCATTTGATAAGCTAGCGCTGTTACCAACACTACTGCATACCTATCAGCAAATTCTGACCACATTAAAGGCCAGCCAAGTAGAGTGGGTGCAAATTGACGAGCCGATTCTGGCACTGGATTTGCCTAGCGATTGGCTGGAGGCGCTCGCATCTAGTTATCAACAGTTACAAACGGGCAGCCCCAAGCTTTTGCTGGCGACTTACTTTGACAGCGTGGCCGAGCATGCTGATCTGTTAAAAACACTGCCAGTGGCTGGCTTGCATCTGGATTTAGTTCGTGCCCCACAACAACTGGCGGTCTTTCTGGATCATTGGCCGCAAGACAAGGTGCTATCGGCCGGAATCATAGATGGCCGCAATATCTGGCGTACTGATCTAGCCAAGGTCTTAGATAAGCTACAACCGTTAGCAGATAAGCTGCAACAACGACTTTGGCTGGCGCCCAGTTGCTCGCTGCTACACAGCCCATTTGACCTGGCCACCGAAACACAGTTGGATGCCGATATCAAAAGCTGGCTTGCTTTCGCAGTACAAAGACTAAACGAACTCAAAACACTGCGATGTGGCCTGCAATATGGCGCGGCAGCTATTGCTGACGAATTAGCTGGCAGTAACCATGCCCAACAACAACGTCGTGCGAGTCACTTGATTCACCAGCCATCCGTACAACAACGCTTGGCCGCACTCGCCACAGATGCAGATCGTCGTCACAGCCCCTACCCGGTACGGGCAGCCGCACAACAGGCTTGGCTCAAACTACCTCTACTGCCCACTACCACCATAGGCTCCTTCCCACAAACTAGCGAGATTCGCCGCGCACGCGCTGCCTTTAAACGTGGCGAATTAAAACCAGAACAGTACCAACAACAGATGGAGCAGGAAATCAAACTGGCCATTCAACGGCAAGAAGCCTTGGATCTTGATGTACTGGTGCATGGTGAAGCCGAGCGCAACGATATGGTGGAGTATTTTGGTGAGCAGTTATCCGGCTTTGTGTTCACTACCAACGGCTGGGTCCAAAGCTATGGCAGCCGCTGCGTGAAACCGCCCATTTTGTTTGGCGATGTAACACGCCCGCAAGCAATGACTGTACAGTGGGCACGCTATGCGCAGAGCCTGACGACACGTCCGGTGAAAGGTATGCTCACCGGCCCGGTCACCATTTTGCAATGGAGCTTTGTACGCAATGACCTGGCGCATAGCGAAGTCTGCCGCCAGATTGCGCTAGCACTAAACGACGAGGTGCGTGATCTGGAAGCCGCTGGCATTCGGGTGATTCAGATTGATGAACCAGCCATACGTGAAGGCCTGCCATTAAAACGGGCGGGGCACTCCAGCTACCTACAGTGGGCTGGCCAAGCCTTCCGTCTATCATCTAGTGGTGTGGCCGACAGCACTCAAATTCACACCCATATGTGTTACTCGGAATTCGGCGATATCCTGCCCGCCATTGCGGCACTGGATGCGGATGTTATCACTATCGAAACCTCACGTTCCAACATGGAACTATTACAGGACTTTGCCAAATTTGCCTATCCGAATGCCATCGGCCCTGGCGTGTACGACATTCATAGCCCGCGGGTACCTCAGGTGGCAGAGGTTCAGCATCTGCTAGAAAAAGCCTTACAAGTTATCCCGCAGGAGAGGCTGTGGGTAAACCCTGATTGCGGCCTGAAAACTCGCAACTGGCCAGAGGTTGAAGCGGCATTAACAGTCATGGTGAGCGTGAGTAAAACACTACGAGCACAACTAACTGCATAGTTTAAGGTGCTTTAGCGGCGAGCTATTGGACACAATGCTCGCCAGGCGAGGAGAGCTGCAGCCAAGGTGCCTCAGCTCACTTCCACCTAGATTTTCAAGCCATACTGGGCACGTCGAAGGCCTCCTTATGACGAATTTTAGTCAGCGCATTGGTAATAATATGATTATCGCCCTGCCAGTATGCTAGGCGTTCCAAACAATCGATACAGGCCAGCGCCGCATCAATCATGAAACGTTCTCCAATAAGCAATTGTTCCACTTCTGCCAGGCTAAACAGGCTATGCCCACTCATTTCACCATCCTGATTGCACGGCACTACTCCTAGCGGCAACCACAAATCGAAGGCATACAGCCATTCCCGATGTAGCCCACGCGGCACAAGACGCTCGGCGAGCAGCAAACTCTGTGGCGACAAATGTTGCAATAGTTCATGCGGAATACCGGCCTCTTCCCAGCTTTCACGTACCAACGCTTGCAGCAGGGACTCACCTGCCGCTACGCCACCACCTACCATATTATCAACACGGCTAGCATCGATTTCTTTGAAAGGGCTGCGTCGACCAACCCACATTTTCACTTCGCCGGAAGCTAAACGACTCAAGCCATTAATATGCACAGCGCAGCTGGTTAACCCTAATGGCCGAAAAGCAGCTCGCTCCAGCTCAAAATACGGGCGGCCATTCATGCCAAAAATCGTAAAGTTTTCATTGCGCCAAGTATTGAGCCAACCAGCGCGCCGCCAACGATGCGCTGCGTGTGCAAGGGTAGACGTTCGATGGTGGTAGCTACCCCGTAACAAACAATGTAATTTTTGTTGCTGTTCGCGGAATAAGGTTGGCTCGCTGACTAACAGTTTTTGCTTCCAGTCAGCATTGACATAGCCTAAGCGTTGCTGCGCACCAAAATAAAGTGGAGTGAACCCATGAGTATCGAAGCGGGTAATTTTTTCCAGGTAGTGGACTATCGCATCCGCTTGCATGAGGCTTCCCCCGCTGTATTTTAAGATGGCTGCATCTCAAGGAAAATTGATTATCCTGACTATGATTCGTCGTAGCAATCACTTGCCGACAGTTATGCTGTTAACCATGCAAAACCTAGCATTTCCCACGCTCAGTTTTACGGTCTATCGATAATCAGTTTTTGCTCAGTTCTCGTCGCAGCGCATCCACATTTTTCTGTCTATCTGTCACTTCATCCTGTAATTTCTGGATGCGATCTAAAAACCGCTGATGATTGCGGGTTTCATTGCCATAACGCACGGCTTTACCTTCAGTCAAAGCCTGCTGTGCCGCTGCCAGCGCTTTTTCCTCATTTGCCAACTCCTGCTCTAGGATTTTTCTGCGACCGCCATCACGTTGTTTCTGCGTGGCAGGGTCAACTGCTGGATAACTACTGGAAGGTTTAACCGTGTTATTACTGCGATTATTTGGCGGGCTGGGAACGGAGGGAAGCGGGCTAAGTTGAATAGCTTGCGCACCACGTATGGGGATATTGGTAAAGGTGACATTGCCCTCCTTATCAACATAGCGGTACACCGTGGCAGCCTGAACCCAACTGGTAACGATCAGCAAACAGCATGCAGCAAGTTTTTTCATAATATTACCCAGCATAAAATCGGTATCGCCTGTCAGCAGGTACAGCACAAACACCCATTCTCTACAAAATTAATGCTAGACAATCAACACATCAGCCTCATCCAGCATGGTGACACCCATTAAGCCTGAGCGAAAAACCGCTTGCTGCAAAATGTTGATCGCCTTTTTACGGAAAAACTGCTTCCGTGTGACTAATAACACTCGACGCTGCGGTGTAGGAGAGTGAAAAGGTATAATTGATAACAGCCCTTCATCTGCCGGGCTGATCGAGGTAATCGGCATCACCGTCACTCCCATACCACTGGCCACCATATGGCGAATAGTAGTAAGTGAACTACCTTGCAGGCTGTTCGCCAGCGTCGTGCGCTGATTGGGCCGATTAGCCAACTCACTACAGGCTTGTAGTACCTGATCACGAAAGCAATTACCTTGCGCCAATAGCAACACACTTTCTTCAGCCAAGGCTAATTGGGTAATCGGAATACTACTCTGCTGTTCCCAAGGATGGCCTTTCGGTACCGCCGCGACAAAAGGCTCATCATAGAGTGGATAAGCCTCTGTACCTGCCTCTTCGAAAGGATCGGCCACAATAATGGCATCAACCTCTCCACGCTTCAGCATTTCCGCTAGGCGCATAGTGTAGTTTTCTTCAAGAATCAGCGGCATTTCCGGTGCCAGCTGCCGCAAAGCAGGTATCAGTTGAGGCAAGAGGTAAGGGCTGATGGTAAAGATAACGCCTAATTTCAGTGGGCCCGCTAATTCATTTTGATGCTCGCCGGCCAATCGCTTGATGATGTCAGCCTCCTCCAGCACGCGCTGTGATTGCTCAATAATGCGCTGGCCTATTTCAGTTACGCTAATCTCCTGGCCACCACGCTCAAACAAGGTAACGGCGAGCTCATCCTCCAGCTTTTTAATCGCAATAGACAGCGTTGGCTGACTGACAAAGCAGCTTTGCGCTGCCCGCCCAAAATGGCGCTCTCGCGCTACGGCAACGATATAGCGTAGTTCGGTCAGGGTCATAATTAGCGTTGTTGCTCTGGCAACACGATATTGACTTCCAAGACCTCAAAATCATCCTGACGCTCTACCTGCACCTTAATATCGTCCAAGTTAACTGCCACATATTTGGAAATCACTTCCATCAACTCACGCTGCAAAGCAGGCAGGTAGTCCGGAGCATTACGACCATTGCGCTCATGCGCAAGAATGATTTGCAAACGCTCTCTGGCAATAGAAGCCGATTTTTGGCGTTTGCCAAAGATCATTTCAATCAAGGACATGGTTTAAGCTCCAAAGAGACGTTTGAGAAGACCCACTTTAGGGGCATCCAAAAAACGCATCGGGCGATCCTCGCCCAAGAATCGTGCCACGACATCGGAATATGCCTCGGCAACGTCGCTGCCTTTTAAATGAATCGCTGGTGTGCCAGAGTTAGAAGCTTGCAACACACTCTGTGATTCGGGAATCACGCCGACCAAGGGCACACGCAGAATTTCCTGAATGTCCTCTACCGACAACATCTCACCTTTATCCACTCTACCCGGCGCATAACGGGTGACCAATAAGTGCTCTTTTACCGGCTCTCGGCTTTCTTCCGCCCGCTTGGATTTAGAAGCCAAAATACCCAAGATGCGATCCGAGTCTCGCACCGATGACACCTCGGGATTCGTTACAATAATGGCTTCGTCGGCAAAATAGAGTGCCATTAATGCCCCCTTTTCGATACCAGCAGGAGAATCACAGACAATATATTCAAAACCAGCCTCGGCCAACTCGCTTAAAACTTTACCAACACCTTCTAAAGTAAGAGCATCTTTGTCACGAGTTTGCGAAGCTGGAATAATATAGAGTTGATCACTATTTTTATCTTTAATTAATGTCTGATTAAGACTGGCTTCACCATTTACTACATTGATCAAATCGTATACTACCCGACGCTCACAACCCATAATCAAGTCAAGATTACGTAGACCGACGTCAAAATCAATCACCACCGTTTTATGACCACGCAACGCTAGACCAGAGGCAAAACTGGCGCTGGTAGTCGTCTTACCTACCCCACCCTTACCAGAAGTTACAACAATAATTTTTGCCACAATCAATCCCTTTAGGATAACAACTATTACTCAAGCAGCGCAGTCATCACTAAGCGCTCGTTTTCTAAATAAACCTGTGCAGGCTTGCCTAAAATACTGGCCGGCAAGGCTTGCTCTATAGTGCGATACACCCCGGCAATAGAAACCAGTTCAGCTTCCATGCTACGGGTAAAGATACGGGCTGCGGTATTACCACGAGCCCCCGCCAAAGCACGGCCACGCAGTGGGGCATACACGTGAATACTGCCATCCGCAATAATCTCGGCACCGGCACTCACCATGGACAACACCACCAAATCACAACCCTTGGCATAAATCTGCTGACCTGCCCGAACTGGCCGCTCAATCACCCTCGAAGACATAAGCACAGGTTCTAACGGTGCCTTACTGCTTTCCGGCATACTGGGCTGCACACGTACCGGCACAGGAGTGCAGGCATAAGCCAAACCATATTGCCGAGCAATATCGACTAGATCAGTATTGGCAGAACGTAAAGCAACTATGCGAACACCATGCCGACTAAGCATAGACAATAGCTGCTCATAATCTATCGCTTCAGGGGAGGGCAAAGCCTCTAAGTCCAGCATGAATGCTTCGGAGGGAATATCTGCGCTGACACCAAAACGGGCTTCCAAAGCTTGGCTCAGTTCGTTCAGATTATCAGTACGTAATAAGATGGCCAGCAAGTCAAGACTGGCAGATTTGATCTCAAAGGCATTGGCCACAGGGTGTATTTCTTTAGTGTAGGGCGTAAGTTAATGGATAGATTTATTCTATGGGCGAGTGTACTTGCTTGGTCACAGCCTTTCAATGACTACATTTGGAACAAAGGCAGGCAGCCGGGCAACTGTTATCCCAAACTCTTGCGCAACAGCGCGCTGCACCAGCACATGCCAATCAACTTTTTAAACGCATGATATTTTCTGGCATTTTATATAAAATAATTCCTTTAAAAAATGACTATTGATTTTATTTTCATGTTGCACCGCAACAAAATACTTGACTACACTGTTAACACTGAGTAAAGTTGCAATTGTTGCAACGCAGCATGGGTAGGTTGCTAGTTTTGTTGTTGCCATTGCTGAGTTGTCTAAATCGACTTAATTTTCAGGAGTTATCCATGTTTAACAACCAAGAACTCTCCGCTCTCAGCCAATCTCAATTAGACAAGGCTGCGCGCTTATCCTCAATCGTGCTAAGCAGCGCGGAGCGCTTTACCAACTTACATCTAGATCTGTCTCGCCAGTTGCTTTCCGCTCAAACCGAAACGATCAAAGCTTTTGCTGCGGCTAAAGACCCTAAAGCTTTTGGCGAAGTCCAAAACAATATGGCTCAGCCTTCTATTGATCAAGCGCTTTCCGTTGCACGCCACGTTTATGATGCCGCGCTCAGCACACAAAATGAAATCGTTGCTTTCATGGAAGAACAAATTAGCGAAGGCAACAAAACCCTGCTAAACAATTTAGATCGTTTATCTAAAAATGCACCAGCTGGATCGGATGTGGCTGTTACTGCATTGAAAACATTGGTAAACACATCAACAGCCGCATTTGAAAGCGCTTCTAAAACAGCTAAGAAAGTTAGCACCGAATTTGCCGAAGCCAGCGTAGAGGCAGCAAACAACTCTGCCAAAGCCGCTAGTGCAGCAGTAGCACGCACCAAGAAAGCCGCTAGCGCCGCCTAAATAAAGCGATGCTAGTCTTAAATAAAGCCAGCCCTGATTTAGGACTGGCTTTGTCTATTTAGACTTATCTATTGATAAAGGTCAGGACTTAAGCTGAACTAAACGTTGCCAAATTTCGTTACAGTCCCCCAGCGAAATAATCAGTCTGGCCAGATTAGCGGCGTAATGCGGTTGCTGTTGTGGTCGTACCGAAAAATCGGCTACAACGTTTCCTCCCAATACAGACAACTTCTGTGCGGTCAAATACTGCCGCGACAACTGCTCCAGATTTTTATACAACTCCCATTGTTGCAACCAGCAATCCTCCCAATGCAGACAACTGTCTGGCCGCCCCAAGCCCAGTAAACCAGCACGCAGCATAAAAAACAAAGCATCCCATACTTGCCGCGTGTAATGGGCACTGCCAGGTGGCCCACAGGGCAGCCAGGCTTTGGGCATCGGAGCCAGTGCATCCAGCAAGGCCTGCACTTCTAGCGGGTAAGTCTGCTGATAGCCAGTGAATAGCATAAAGCCAAACTGCAAACCTAGGTCTTGCCACTGTCCATTCAGCTCGATGAACTCAATACCATCTTGTTGACAAATATCGCGGCGCTGCTGCCAAGTAGACGTTTGCAGCAAGGGGGTATCCAACCAGTAATATCGCGCACTATCACTAACTAAACAGCCCTGCCAATCAAACGGCAAGGGTTTTAACAACATAGAAGGCTGCAAGGTTGCAGGCATTCCCCGGGCCAGCAAGCGTTGCCGGAACCAGTTGAGCGGTAGTGCTGAGCCCTGGATAAGATAGTTCACTGAACTCCTGTGATGGGTAAGACGCTGACTTAAATGCCACCCTGCGATATGCTTAAGACATGAAACCAAACAGGATTGTAACAAAAACAGCTTCAATATTGCAGCGCAATACTACCCTCCCCTCATTAGGGCATAAAAAAACCGACGTCCCAACGTCGGTTAATCATTTTGCCCCAGAAAGCTTACTTAAAATTGGCAATACCATCCAGCAACTCTTTCTTCGCATCCTCCAAAGATCCCCAGCCTTGGATTTTCACCCATTTACCTTTTTCCAAATCTTTGTAGTGCTCAAAAAAGTGCACCATCTGCGCGCGCAATAACTCTGGCAGGTCTTCCAGTTTCTGAATAGATTTGTACATCGGACACAGTTTTTCTACCGGCACCGCCACGAGCTTGGCATCAATACCGCCATCATCCTCCATCTTGATCATCCCCAGCGCACGGCAACGCACCACCACACCTGGGGGCAATGGGAAAGGTGTCACGACCAATACATCCACCGGGTCACCATCACCAGCCAAAGTTTGCGGGACAAAACCATAATTGGCCGGGTACATCATGGAGGTACCCATAAAGCGATCGACTACCAGCGTATTCCAGTCTTTGTCGTATTCATATTTAATAGGTGCGGCATTGGCAGAAATTTCGATCACAACGTTAAAATCGCCCGGCATGTCTTTACCTGGGCCAATGAGTGCGAGATTCATCAAGCAGAATCCTTATAAAATGAGTTGAACACAACGAGATTAAGCGGCCAATTATAACAGCAGATATAAGACGGGTATAATCATTACCAAATTGATCACCGCACAAGAAAGATACCGCGATGCTGGACAAATTGATTGTGGAATTCGACAAAGGTTTACGTACCTTATTTGGCCCTGCACAAAGTCTGCGACCACACCCGGATGCCACACTGCACGAAACAAAACTAAATGAACAAGAAAAACAGCACTCCCGCGGCCTGATGCGCGTCAACCATTGCGGCGAAGTATGTGCACAAGCACTCTACCAAGGGCAAGCCTTAACAGCGAGGACCCCAACAGCCCGCATTGCCTTACAACAAGCAGCACAAGAAGAAATAGAACACCTAGCTTGGACTGCGCAACGCATCCGTGAGTTGGGTGGCCGTCCCAGCCTGTTCAATCCTTTATGGTATAGCGGTGCACTCACTATCGGCATCACCGCCGGCATCTTGGGTGACAAATGGAACTTGGGCTTCCTAGAAGAAACAGAGCGACAAGTTGGCGCCCATCTTGACAGTCATTTACAGCAACTTCCCCCTCAGGATGACAAGAGTCGTGCCATTGTCAGCCAAATGCGTGATGACGAGCTAAAACATGCTGATATGGCGCATGAACTCGGGGCAACCCACTTGCCCTTGCCTATCAAGATAGCCATGAAACTGTCGGCCAAGCTCATGACCGGCGTCAGCTATCACCTGTAAACAGGCAGCAAGGCCAACGCCATTCGTACTCGACACCTTAGGGCGCCGTGGTTTGGGCATCATCAATCAGTGGATCCAAACCCGTTTTTCTAATA
Organism: Neisseriaceae bacterium TC5R-5; assembly: GCA_020830965.2. GTDB lineage: Bacteria > Pseudomonadota > Gammaproteobacteria > Burkholderiales > Chromobacteriaceae > Chromobacterium. The sequence goes on along the minus strand of JACCFC020000001.1, from coordinate 82,377 downwards.
AATGGCGCGGCCTCCGCGGACGTCAGATAATCAATCAGCGCTTTAGCTGCTTCTGGCTGCTGACTGTCTGCCAGAATAGTGGCCGAAAATGGCGTAACCTTCTGTGCCTCATCTGGCAACAAGCCTACGATGTCAATTCCGGCTATCGGTACCAATTCACTCAATTGCTGAAAACCAATTTCAGCATCACCCCTGGCCACTAACTGCCCTACCGGTTCTGCCTGCACCATCCAGGCTTTATCTTTAAGCTGTTCACTGATACCTAAACGGGGAAATAAAACGGATGAAAGATAAACACCGCTGGCGCTATCAGAATAGGCAATGGACTTAGCACTCAGCAAAACTGCTTTTAATTGCTCAAGCGTCGAAATATCCGGCTTAATGGCCCCTCTTCGCACCGCCATTGCAATTCTTGAATTAGCCAATATCGTATGACTACTTGGCTGTACCCTGCCTTGCTGGATTAAATCCTGCAAGGCACCATCCACCATAATCAAGACATCAATCTGCTCACCGCGAGCTAAGCGTTGTGGAATCGCTTGTGGTGTTTTACCCATAGAAGGACCCCAGCCAGTCATTAGCTTATGCCCGGTTCGTTGCTCAAAACCAGGAGCCAGCGCACGATAGGCCGCGGCAAAGCCACCGGAACTCACGACATAAATATCTGCTGCCCACGTAGAAGGTATTAGCCCCCCCAAAGCCAGACAGAGCAATATGCTGACACGGACAAGTAGGATTTTCATCATCGCTCATTCCCTCATAAAAGGTTTTACCGAACTGGATGATGAAAATAACATGGTGGCAAACTAGGCGCTCGCCACCCCTGTCCTTTTGGACTAATTTATAAAAAAATACCACCGGTTAGCGGTGGTAATTTGCAATAAAAACTCACTATTCAATACTTATAAGCTTGCCCACTGCCCATTTTTCAAACGATAAAGAGCAACTGTCCCGTCTTTAATATCACCTTTACTATCAAAGGCAATTTTGCCGGTTACGCCCTGCTTATCGGTTTTAGCCAACTCCGGCAGATACTTGGCCGGATCAGCAGAACCAGCACGCTTCATCGCGTCAATCATCACCTTGGTCGCATCATAGGTATACGGCGCATAAGCTTGAATATCCTTTTGGAACTCCTGCTTAAAGCGCTTGCTGAAATCGGCATAACCAGGCAGTTTTTCTTTCGGCATACCCGCACTGGAAGCGTAAGCCCCTTCTGCACTGCTCCCACCTAATTTTGCAAACTCCGGTGTATTGATGCCATCAGCGCCCATAAACATAGCCTGGATACCAAGCTTATTCATCTGCTTAACCATCGGGCCAGCCTGCGCATCCATCCCACCGTAAAACAACAGATCGGGCTTTTCGTTTTTAATGGAAGTCAAAATCGCCATAAAATCAGTAGCGTTATTATTAGTGAACTCACGTTTCACCACCTTGCCACCAGCAGCCGTCACGGCACGTGCGAAGTCATCGGCCAGACCCTGACCATAGGTAGTGCGATCGTCAATAATGGCAATACGTTTCGCTTTCAGCGTCTCCACCGCATACTTAGCGAGTGCAACCCCCTGCTGCTCATCATTAGCGATCAAGCGAAAGGTATTGTTGTAACCTTGTTTGGTAAAGCTAGGGCTAGTCACCGAAGCGGCAACCATAGGAATACCTGCCTCAGAATAAATCCGCGAGGCTGGAATCGCTGCGCCAGAAGTTAAATGACCAATCACCCCGGCCACCTTGGCATCCACCAGACGCTGTGCCACTTGAGTCGCTGTTTTGGGATCTGCCTGATCATCCTCAGACACCACTTCAAATCTTACTGGCTTGCCATCCAGGGTCAGCTTTTCGGTATTGGCTTCCATCACAGCCAGCTTTACGCCGTTATCAGAATCATGGCCCCAATGGGCAAATGGCCCCGACAAGGGGTTGGCTGAGCCAATTTTGACAACTACCGCGCCATTATCCGCACCGGCTGTTGTTGTGGTTTTAGTTTGCTCTGCCTTATTACAAGCAGTCAGCGCCAAAACACTCATCATCATAAGGCTTAAAGGCAGTTTCACGAGGGACTCCTGGTTGATTAAGGGGGCAGTCAACAAATTGACTTAAGATTGATTTTGTTCGCAATTTATCGATATTTTCCCACAAATTCGGTCAACAAACACACGTAGTCATTATTCTGACACGAATTCAAAAAGTAAGGGCAATAAGTGAATCGTCAGAATATATGCCGGGGAACGATGGTCTGTGCCCCTAGCCCAGCTCATTGAGCAATATCCAGCGCCTTATTCGCGTTGGCCTGTGTCGTCTCAAAACTATCTAGATAATCATCAATCACCCAATCGGCGAGTTTGCACAAACCGGCAATGGTCTGCGGCGTATCTGGCTTAGGATGCTCGCTGAGATGGCGCGCGGCACAGATGATGGGTCGCAATAATTCCAGCGCTTCGATGCCAAGGCTACTGGTTTCGGATAAACAGGTGTGTAATTGCTTAAGTGTGGTAGTGGAATGGACAAGCATGCTGGGATTCCTAGTGTTTGTTCAATATATGCCCCCTGTTCAGAGGGGCGGCCAGGTACTTGAACACCGACACTAGACGGCCCGATGCCTTAGCCTTTGCAGACTATTGTTCGGCATACGCGCTACCCGGCCATAGAAATCTATGGACGTCAAAAAACCACGTCTTTCGGGCGCGGATAGGCCGCTAGTGTCAAGGTGTGTTCAGCACCAGTACGCAAACTAGCAAGGATGGCACTGCCGGTCAAGGTTTGTGAGGACTTGAGCACCGAACAGGCTGGTGCTCAAGTTAGGACAGCGCTTTACAGCACTTCGCCGGCGTAATCGGCCAGACGGGAGCGTTCGCCGCGTTGCAGGGTGATGTGGCCGGAGTGTTCCCAGCCTTTGAAACGATCCACCACATAGGTGAGGCCGGAGCTGCCTTCGGTGAGATAGGGGGTGTCAATCTGCGAGATATTGCCTAGGCAGACGACCTTGGTACCGGGGCCAGCGCGGGTAATCAGCGTTTTCATCTGCTTGGGCGTGAGGTTCTGTGCTTCGTCGATGATCAGGTATTTATTGAGGAAAGTACGTCCGCGCATGAAGTTGAGCGATTTGACCTTGATGCGTGAACGTATCAGATCACGGGTGGCGGCACGGCCCCAGTCGCCGCCGTCGTCATCGCTTTTGTTGAGAACGTCCAGATTGTCTTCCAGCGCACCCATCCACGGTGCCATTTTTTCTTCTTCGCTACCGGGCAAAAAGCCGATGTCTTCACCGACTGGCACGGTAACGCGGGTCATGATGATTTCGGAGTAAAGTTTTTGTTCCAAAGTCATCACCAAACCGGCAGCCAGGGTGAGTAAGGTTTTGCCTGTACCCGCCTGCCCCAGCAGGGTAATGAAGTCGATGTTCGGGTCCATCAGCAGATTGAGCGCAAAGTTCTGTTCGCGATTGCGTGCGGTAATGCCCCAGACGTTGTTTTTTTGGTGGCTGTAGTCTTTCAGCGTTTGCAGGACGGCGCTTTTGCCTTCCAGATTAATGACGCGCGCCTGTAAAGGTTGGGCGCCTTCCTGCCACAGCATCTGGTTGATGTGCAGGCTTTGAATATCATTACCTTTGATTTGATAGAGGCTGCGGCCTTGTTCTTGCCAGGATTTGAGGTCTTTGCCGTTACGGCTCCAGAAGTTTTCGTCGATTTCACGGGTACCGGTGTAGAGCAGGTCGGTATCTTCCAGCACTTTGTCGTTGAAGTAGTCTTCTGCCTCCAGGCCAAGTGCGCGCGCCTTGATGCGCATATTGATGTCTTTGGAGACCAGGATGACAGCGCGGTCGCTGTGTAGGTCTTTCAGCGCCATAACGATGCCGAGGATCTGGTTATCGGCTTTGCCTACCGGCATGGAGGAAGGCAGGACGCTGTGGATGGCCTGAGTCTGCAGGATCAGCTTACCGGTAGCCGCATCGCGGCTGGCGCTTTTGAGCGGGATGCCGGCGTCAATCTTGGTTTCGGCGCCGCTGACGATATCGTCGAGAAAGCGGCTGGCTTGGCGCGCATTGCGTGCCACTTCGGTCATCCCTTTTTTGTGGGTGTCCAGTTCTTCCAGCGTGATAATGGGGATGAACACATCGTGTTCTTGAAAACGGTATAAGCAGGTGGGGTCGTGTAGCAGAACATTGGTATCCAGAACAAACAGCTTGCTTGCATTGGCTTTCTTGCGACTGGCCATAATAAACCCCTTGCTAGGTGGCAGCGCCCGGTCTGGCTGACCGGGTTGTGCTGCTTGCGTTTAGAGTGACTGAATAAAGGTCAGCACTTCCTGTGCATGGCCAGGCACTTTCACGCCGCGCCATTCGCGGATGATGTCGCCACTCTGGTCAATCACAAAAGTGCTGCGTTCGATACCACGCACTTGTTTGCCATACATGTTTTTCATTTTGATGACAGCAAATAGATTGCAGGCTGTTTCCTCCATATCGGCTAATAGTTCAAAAGGGAGCTCAAGCTTGGCTTTGAAGTTTTCATGAGATTTGAGGCTGTCACGCGAGATGCCGACGATGTGTGCGCCCGCTGCCGTAAATTGCGGGTAGAGATCGCGGAAGTCCATGCTTTCGTTGGTGCAGCCGGGAGTGTTGTCTTTCGGGTAAAAGTAGAGAATCAGCGGCTTGCCGCTATTAGCGAGGGTAAAGTGGCTGCCGCCAGTGGCGGGCAGGGTGAAATCGGGGCAAGTAGTACCGGTCATGCAAAGCTCCTGTGGTGGATTCGTGGGAGGCTGCATTCGCTGTTGTTTTTAGCTTAGCGGATAGCAGCCAACAATGACATCAGGGAAAAGTAACAAATTATTCCACAGCGTTGGCTCGTTTTAATAGAACTAATAAAGCACCGGACCCCCCTTGTTTGTCGCTGGCTTCACAAAACGCGAGTACATGCGGATGGTGCTTGAGCCAGGAGCGTACCAGACGTTTGAGTACCGGGGTGCCGTTAGAGCCAAAACCTTTACCATGAATGATACGCACACAGGGCCCGTTGCCGCGGGCCTGATGGATGAAGAGTGCCAGCGCATCCTGTGCTTGATAACGATCATAACCGTGCAGGTCGAGCTGGCCACTGATGGGCCAGTGACCGGCGCGCAGTTTTTTCAGCGTGGCGGTGGCTTGGCCAGAGCGGACGAAGTGCAGATCGATTTCTGGTGCTTCAAACCAACCTATCATGTGCTGGAGCAGCGCAGTTTGGTCAGCCTGACTGCTAGGTGCTGGTGAGCCGTATTGGCGGCGCGGGCGTGGCTTGGGTTTGGCGGGCTCGGCGTGGTAGCGCTGGTCGGGTTTGAGTGGTGTGGCATCGCGAAACAACGATGGGAAGTCAGGCTCTTCCACCACGGGCGGAGGACTATTGTGCATCGGCGCAGCAGGAGCGCGTTGTGGGCGCACCTGCTGGCGAATGTCCTTCAATACCTTCTTGAAGGCTTTCAAGTGCTTACTTCAGGCTGTCAAGGTAGCGCTCGGCATCTAGGGCCGCTTGGCAACCTGATGCGGCACTGGTGACCGCCTGGCGGTAGATGTGGTCTTGCACGTCACCGGCGGCGAAGATGCCCGGCAAGCTGGTGGCGGTAGCGTTGCCATCACGCCCGCCCTGAGTGATCAGATAGCCGGTGCTGTCCATTTTTAGCTGGCCCTTGAAGATATCGGTATTGGGCTGGTGACCAATCGCCACAAACAAGCCCATCACCTTAACTTCCTCGCTGCTGCCATCCTGTGTCGATTTCAGGCGCAGGCCGGTAACACCAGAGGCATCGCCCAGCACTTCGTCCAGCTCGCGGTGTAGCTTGAGGCTGATCTTGCCTTCCTGTACCCGTGCCATCAGCTTATCGATGAGGATTTTCTCGGCGCGGAAGGTGTCACGGCGGTGAATCAGCATCACATGCTTGGCGATATTAGCCAGGTACAGTGCTTCTTCAACGGCCGTATTGCCGCCACCAATCACCGCGACGTCCTGATTACGGTAGAAGAAACCATCGCAAGTGGCGCAGGCTGATACGCCTTTACCCTTAAAGGTCTCTTCGGAATCCAGACCCAGATACTTGGCGGAAGCACCGGTCGCGATGATGAGTGCGTCGCAAGTGTATTCGCCGGAATCACCCACTAGGCGGATAGGTTTTTCCGTTAAATGGGTAGTATGGATATGATCGAACAGAATTTCGGTGCCAAAGCGCTCAGCATGTTGCAAAAAGCGCTGCATCAACTCCGGGCCTTGCACGCCGTCGGCGTCGGCTGGCCAGTTGTCTACATCGGTGGTGGTCATCAACTGACCACCTTGTGCCATGCCAGTAATCATCACCGGCTTCAGGTTGGCGCGGGCGGCATACACGGCGGCAGTATAACCGGCCGGGCCGGTGCCAAGAATTAGTAAGGGGCTGTGACGCGTTGTGCTCATGATGTGTTCCTGTTTTGACGAGGGAGGTATAGCCGGTATTTTAGCAGCTCTGTGGCTGCCTGATCGGCAGGTGTCAGTCTGGCTGCTGCCAAGCAACTGTAAAACTGTTTGCTAGTTGGTGGCGAGAGGCACTTATTTCAAATGTGCCAGCAAACGAGCAAACGGCTAGCTGTCTCAGCCACCATTGCCAGGTTTTGCGCTCGCTGGTTCAACGCACGCTGATGCGTGCCGGGCCTTGGTGTAAGCTACCTATTTTGGCGGCGTAGTCAAAACCAGCTTGCTTAAAGCGTTGCAATACTTCATCGGCGGCGTTTGCCGAGACCGCAACCAGCAGGCCACCGCTGGTTTGCGGATCCGCCAGTAAGCGTTGCTGCCAGTGGGCAATCTGTGGGGAGAAGTCCACCTTGTCGCCAAAGCTGATGAGATTACGTTCAATCGCGCCGGGGCCGATGCCTTGTTCGGCAAAGGGACGGGCGGCGTGAATCACTGGAATGGCGGTGATATCAAGTTCGGCGGTCAGGCCGGCACCTTGGCACATTTCCAGCAAATGACCGAGCAGACCAAAGCCGGTGACGTCAGTGAGTGCATGTACGCTGTCCTGAGTGGCCAATTCGCCGCCGATATGGTTCAGTTGGGTGGTGGAGGCGATAAGCGCCTGGTAGCCCTGCTCGTCGAGCAGATCTTTTTTCATCGCCTGGGCCAGAATACCTACCCCTAAGCCTTTGCCTAGAATCAGCACATCGCCCGCCTGGGCATCGCTATTGCGCTTCAGTTGTTTTGGATGCACCACGCCTAGCGCGACTAGGCCGTAAATCGGCTCTGGCGCGTCAATCGAGTGGCCACCGGCAATCGGAATGCCTGCCGCGTGGCAGACGGCTTCGCCACCGCGCAGGATGTCACGTATGGTAGCCACCGGCAGTACATTGACCGGCATACCAACGATGGCGAGCGCCATAATCGGTCGGGCACCCATGGCGTAAATGTCGGAGAGCGCATTGGTAGCGGCGATACGGCCAAAGTCATAGGCATCGTCGACAATGGGCATGAAGAAGTCGGTAGTCGCGACAATGGCTTGCTCATCGTTGAGCTGGTAGACGGCGGCATCGTCGCTGGTTTCGGTGCCGACCAGTAAATTGGGGAACAGCATTTTTTCTTTGCTGTCGGCGAGAATGGCTTGCAGTACCGAAGGCGCGATTTTGCAACCGCAGCCGCCACCGTGGGAAAGCTGGGTGAGTTTAATATTGTCCATGCGGGCTCCTTAAAGGTTAGCAGCGCTGAATTGATGCCGACGAGTCTTGCTAAAGCGTGCTGCAGAAGGCCAGCAGTGTATGTGAAACCGCTAGGCTAGACAATTGAGGCTTGCTTGTTGGCATGGGGACTGGCATCTTTGCTTATTTTTTCTGGTAGCTCTATCAATGAATAAACTGTTTGCGGTTGCCGGTATATCTGCGGCTTTGTTGCTGGGCAGCGTTCAGGCTGAATCCTTAAACCCCGGCAGGGGGTCGGAAAAAGTATCGGTTGGCGCTTTGTCTATTGTGGCAGCTCCGGTGGCGAGTATTGGCGGTAGTGACCGTGGGCCAAGTCTAGGGCCGGTGTTAGCGATTACGGGCAGTGGCTATGTGATTGTGGGTTTGGCCGAAGCGGGCAGTGATCTGGCTCAGGTGACGCTGGAGTCGGTACAAGGTGGGGCCAAGCTGATGTTGGACATGTCCAAGAGCGCGCTACGCGCCAGTGGCGCAGCAGTGGGGGCTTCGGTACAGGTGACGGCGGTGGCTAGTGGTACGCTGCTGGTGACTTCCGGCAAGGTGTTGGCTTTTGTTCCGAATCAATTGGGGGAAAGTCTACTGGAGCATAGCCGTGTTCCGTCTTAATTTACTACGTTTACTGGCTGCTTTGACTTTAAGTCTACCGCTGGCGGTACAGGCTGGGCGTAGTTGTGAAGAGAAATCCCTCTCCTCCGATACTTTCCGCCTGGCGATGCAAACTGCCGAGCAAGTGCGGCAGAAGTTGGACGCGCTCAATAGTGACGTAGTGGTGTTGGCACGGGTAGGTCAGGATCTGTCGAAGTATAAGTTGCGCTATAGCCACGCTGGCTTGGTGTATCGCACTGAGCCAGGTGGCCGCTGGCGTGTGGCGCATTTATTGAACGACTGCGGTACCGATCATTCGGATTTATGGTACGAGGGGCTAGGGAATTTCTTTCTGGATGATATGTTTTCCTTTGAGGCTGTCGTACTGATTCCACCGCCTGAGCTGGCGGCGCGTTTGAAGCCCATATTGTCACAGGGCGGGCAGCTGCGCCGTTTGCATACGCCCAAGTACAGCCTGTTGGCGTATCCGTTTGCCACACGTTACGAGAATTCCAATACCTGGGTGTTGGAGACGGTGGCGGCGGCCTCCAGTCGTGAAATCGAGATCAAGCAGCGTGAGCAGGCACAGATGTGGTTGAAGTTGCAGGGCTTTGTACCGGCAGAGATTAAATTGGGACCGCTTAGCCGTTTGGGTGGGCGTATCTTCAAGGCCAATGTGGCCTTTGATGATCATCCTAGTGAGCTGCGTTACAGTGACCGTATTCAAACCGTCTCCGTGGAGTCAATCCTTAACTTCTTCATGCAGCGCAAAAACGGTTGGGCGGTTCAGGAGATCTCGGCACGCTAACGCGGCATACTGTAGCAAAGTGTCTATCGCGCTTGTATTGTCTTCCCGGTAGATGAAACACCCCAAGGGATGAAATCTTGGGGTGTTTTTTGTGACACTTTCGTGAGGGCGCAGCATGAGAGATTGAGGCCGCTGCTGGTGCTTAAAACACCCCGTTATTGTTCAGCGAGCCATTTGAAATATCCTGAATCACGTCCCAATGTTCGACAATTTTGCCATTTTCCAGACGGAAAATATCGAAGAACTGGGTAGCTTTGCCGCCAAAAGTGCCTTCGCTATGGCTTAAGACAAAATTTCCCTCAGCAATTAGACGATGAACTTTACTGTAGCGTATCAAGATCCCGGCATCAGCTAGTGCCTGAAAACCGCTGCGTATGCCAGTAATGCCGTCAGCAATTTGCGGGTTGTGCTGGATGTATTGCATAGGGCTGATGAATTGTTCCAGCGTTGCCAGATTGCCCTGTATTAACACGCTATTGATAAAGCCGCTGACTACTTGGCGATTGCTTTCTGTTTTATCCAGATCCGTCATCGCTGTAGCGCCATCAAACATAGTGTGGCCATTCGGGTTGGGCCCGCTTTCTATCTGGATGCCTTCCCAGTGTTCTGCCAGCTTGCCATCCTGTACTCGGAACAGATTCAGCATAATGACGGGCTGCGCCATAAAACCTTCGACACGACCTTGAAAGGCGACTAAATCGCCTTCGGCCAGTACGCGGCCCATTTGATACTTGAATTGTGTATTGGCAGGAAGGGTCGCGACCCATTGTTCTATTGGTGCGCGCCCAGCCGGTTGGATAGGGCTGTGCTGGATGTAATTAGCGCTCCAGTACTGATCGACGATGCTAGGGTTTTTGTCGATCATCAAGCCGGTCATGGCGGTGGTTGCTAACGCTTTATTGGTGGCTGTTTGCTGTTGCTCCGGGGTGAGATCAACTTGCCTAGTGCTGGCGTTTTGATCGGCACAGCCTAGCAAGGCGAAGCCAAGAGCAAAGGAGGCGCAATAAACGGTTACAGAGGATAAGGTGCGAGGCATGATGAATAACCTTTCAGTCCTTAGCCGTAGCCGTATCAGGGCTGCGGGCTTGTTTAGCGATGGCTTGCTTGAGTTGGGTAATTTTTCTGATCAAGTCCTGATCCTGTAGCGTGTGGTAACGGATTATCTGACCGTATTCATCACAGATGACTTTGGCTGTCGCCCCACAACAAGGGCAGTTGGCTACATCCGACATGCTGGTTCCTCCTGATGAAAGTAATGTGTTGGAAGTGTGTTACTGCTTTGCATATTATGGTCATTTAGTATTTAAAATAAGGCATTTATCGGCGTTTTTATGGTTAAAATAGGACATGTGTACTGGGGGTAAGATGCTTAAGGTGAATTATCAACCGCGAGGTAACTATCACTTTGGTGTGGAGATACTGACGAGTGAGCAGTTGCGCAACAACGAGACCCCGGAGCATTTTCGTATTCCGCAAATGGTGAGTTTTTTTCTATTGCTGGCGGTAGAGGAAGGGAAGTTGCGCCACGATATTGATTTTGTACCCTATGAGGTTGGCCCAAGTGAGTGGCTATTGGTAAAGCCAGGGCAGGTGCAGCATTTTCATCATCCCTCATGCTGGCATGGTTATATCATCATGATTGAGCCATCAATATTTGAATGGTCTATCCGTCAATCGCAAGAGATTGATTTATTGCAACGCGTGCAGCAGTTGCCTGCTTTATTGCAGCCGGATAGCGGGCAGTCGTTGTTGTGCCAGGCGCTGGTACGGCAGATTGCCAGCGATGCGCACCTGGTAGAGTTTCCTGCTAGTACAGTTCATCGTTTGTTGCAATGGCAGTTGAATACACTGATGCTCCGCCTTAGTCTGCCACCGCAAGCTAAAGCTACTGTGGTGGCAGACAGCAAGCTGCGAGTGACGTTTATCCGTTACCGTGATTTGGTGGAGCAGCATTTCCGTGAGTGGCACCAGGTAGCAAGTTACGCGCAGGTTCTGGGATATTCTGAGCGAACTTTGGTGCGGGCTTGTCTGGCTATTACGGGTGGTACCGCCAAACAGTTGCTGGATAGCCGCATTGGCTTGGAGGCAAAGCGCATGTTGGGTTATTCCGAGTTCACCGTGAGTCAGATTGCGTTGCAACTGGGCTTTGTTGATGCCAGTAATTTTCAGAAATTTTTTAAACGGCAGGCCGCTTGTCCACCCGGTGAGTTTCGCGAGCGGCAGCGGGCGGCATTATTGAGCAATGATGGTCGTTAATAGATTGCTCGCTGCTAGTGGCATCACTATGATGCTCCACCAGGTTTTCATTATTTTCGTAGCTAGGATAGAAATATGCTGACCCAAGTCGTTTTTTTGTTGGCCGCAGCCGTGATTGTGGTACCGGTGCTGCAGCGTTTTGGACTAGCTTCGGTGTTAGGGTTTTTAGTAGCAGGCATTGTGATAGGCCCTTGGGGTTTAGGGCTGGTAAATGATACGGCAGCGGTATTGCATGCAACCGAGTTTGGTGTGGTGCTATTGATGTTTGTGATCGGTCTGGAGTTACAACCTTCGCGTCTTTGGGTGTTGCGCCATGCGGTATTTGGTGTCGGCGGGGCACAACTATTCCTCACCGCTTTGTTGTTGGGTGGAGTAGCTTATTTATCAGGCGTCAGCCCGCAAGCTTCGCTGATTATCGGCTTGGGCCTAGGGCTGTCCTCAACGGCTTTTGTGTTGCAAATGCTGGCAGAGAAAAGGCAACTGACCGCCCGACATGGTCACAGTGCCTTTGCCGTGTTGTTATTTCAGGATTTGACGGTGATACCACTGTTGGCGCTGATACCGCTGTTGTCGCCTATCCATATTGGTGCAGCCCGGCCACCAGTGTGGGTATCACTAGCCGTGTTGTTGCTGGTCGTGCTTGGCGGACGTTTTTTATTACGTCCCGCATTCCGGCTAATTGCCAAAGCGCATAGTAATGAGTTGTTCACCATGGCTACTTTGCTAGTGGTGACCGGTACTGCGCTGTTATTAGAAAAGGCTGGGCTGAGTATGAGCCTGGGGGCTTTTCTGGCAGGGGTATTATTGGCGGACTCGGAGTTTCGCCATGAGATTGAGGCCGATATCAATCCGTTTAAAGGTGTGCTGTTAGGCTTATTTTTTGTGGCAGTGGGGATGTCGGCAAACCTTGGCTTATTGGTAGACCGCCCCTTATTGATTATTGAGCTGGCGCTTGGCTTGATGCTGATTAAGGCCGTGGTACTGTATGGAATAGGACGAGTCAGTGGGCTCAATGGTCAGGCCAGTCGGCGTTTTGCCGTTTATCTATGCCAGGGTGGCGAGTTTGCCTTTGTATTGTTTGCTCAGGCTTCGGCCGGGCAGCTCATCCCAGTAGCCTTGGCCGATTTGCTCAGTTTGACGGTGACAGTATCAATGGCCTTGACGCCGTTTATGGTAATTATGCACGAGCGCTGGGTAGTGCCATATCTGGAACCTCAGTTGACACCGGAATTTGATGAGATTGAGCAACGTGATTACCCGGTAATTGTGGCTGGTTTTGGTCGTTTTGGTCAGATCATTACCCGTTTATTAAGGTTGCGCAAAATCCCGGTGACGGTATTGGAAATCAATGCCGAGCAGGTGGATTTTGTTCGTCGCTTTGGCAACAAAGTTTATTATGGTGATGCTTCCCGTCTGGATTTGCTGCGTGCGGCAGGGGCCGAGCGGGCTAAAATTCTGGTGCTAGCGATAGATGATGTGGAAGCGTCCATTCGCACCGCAGCAACGGTACGCCGTCATTTTCCGCAGTTAATGATTTACGCGCGTGCACGTAACCGTTTGCATTACTACAAGCTAAAAGATTTGGGTGTCAATGTGGCCGTGCGAGAGACTTTTGCCGCCAGCGTAGCGCTGGGGGTTGAAGTGCTAAACGGTGTAGGATTTACACGAACGGAAGCCGAGAATATTGCCACGCTGTTTGTTGAGCACGATGAAAAAATATTGGAGCAGCAGTTGGCTGTTCACCATGATGAGGAGCAGCTGATTCAAACTTCGAAAGATGCAATGAAAGAGTTGGAGGAGCTGTTTGAAACGGATCAAGCAACGGATAAAGTTTCACTATAAAAACAGTTGGATTCAACGAATAAGCCACAGTACTTCCCTAAAAAACCACCAACTTTACCAAGATCATGGATGCGGAAATTGCTGAGTTCGACAGAAAAATCAGTTATCAGCGAGGAGGGAATGACTAAGCTAGCTTAACCAACTCAGGTTTTTAGCGCCGCTAACAAAACCCCAGATCCAGCGTTGCGCCTCCTTGCCGTACTACTGGCACTGTCTGCGTCGGCGCACCTTGGCTCAGGGGCTCTTCGAGGTTTTCTTGGCGGCTCTTTGTAGTAATTCATTGAGTTAAGTTATTAGTTGACCCTTGTTAAACTTACTTTTTGAATTCGCAGGATTGTATTAGGTTGCATTATGGCAGAGTGTGCCCTTGGTAGATTCCATCCAGCAAGTTGAATAGCAAACGGTCATAAGCAAACAGTTTAACTCTCGTATTTATATCGTTGTGTACTCCATCACCACCAACAGGACCTACTCGGTTAACATCAAAATAAGTCTGCACACCCTCTGCCCAATATTCGTCAATATTGGTTACAGCATAAGTATTACTCCATAGCCCTTTGGCACGTGCATTGGTATAGGCATATTGTAAATCGTTCGAAAAATTACCATTAATATACGGAAGAGCCAAGCCTGCAAGAGTATGGGCAAACTCATGTACAAGTAAATTTTCTTGCCCCCAGTTATCGAGAATATTTGCCTCGGAGCCAGCAGTGATCGGGAGACTCAATGTTGCACCAAATCCAGCCCAATAAACGCCATCTAGTCCAGTGCCATACCTAGCATAAAATTCTGGAATCGCACTAGCTCGCTCATTCCTAGCAAATAAAACCACACGGACTTTTCGTAAATCAAGTGCCGCAAGAGGCCAATATGGATAGGTTCTAAGCAACGCACCAAGTTGGGCATGCGCTTTGAGCAAAGCTGCATCACTCAAATTTCTTGAACCTAGAATGGGTATTCCCCAAGCATCAATATATTTATTGTACCAACGTATGTCTAAATTATATTGAGTAACAATACTTTGAGGGACTGGTAATATCACATTTTGAGCTGATGCTATTGAAAAAGAGCCCATAAACATAACAAAAACAAGAAAGAGCACGCGACAAAAATCAAGCTTAGCGACTAACAACCATCGATTATTTTTCATTATTCTATTCTCCTCAGACTGCTCTAAAAAACGAATCTAATAAAAGAGATGTTCGTATTTTCACATCATGCAATATTTTTTTTAAATATTTCTAAAGAAAAATAATCATTTGATCTATTTTAATATTTAATAAAATTTATAGTTTTCTTACCAAGATTACTACTGGCTTATAGGACATGATGCAATGCTACATAGACCTATATTAGAGGGACTGCCAAATGGACAAAAAGCGCCTAGCATTTATGTTATTTGCAATTGATAAAGGCTAGCTTACACCACATTTGGACTAAGATCAGCACAGGAAATAACTTACGCCTGGATTGGACTAAAAGGATTAACGCTAAAGGATATTAGATCTAAAAAAGTTACCTATGCCTCACTAGCAGGCAACTCACTGACGCAAGACTGGGATCCGGACAACAGAAACTATATTGGCGCTCATGAAACGCACATAAGCAACATGACAATATAACTGCCACCACGTAGTAAAAGCAGGATTTAAATTAGAAAACCTTCTAACATTTCTGCTAGAAGGTTTTCTAAGAAAAAAGCAACGACACCTCTAACGGGCCGTTTATTATTGACTGATCTTTGGTCGGGGTGAGAAGACTCGAACTTCCGACCCCCTGCACCCCATGCAGGTGCGCTACCAGGCTGCGCCACACCCCGACTTCACAAAGAGGAGCAATAATAAACTAAGTTCTAATCTTTGCCAAGACTAGAATCGAGCCAATTCAAAATAGATTCTAATTCAACCCTAACTTCCTGAGCTGTAGCCGGGAGAATTTTGACACCACCCACCTCCAGATGCTGACGAGCACCTTGGATGGTAAAACCATCGTCGTATAACAAACCACGTATTCTCCGCACCAACAACACCTCTTGGTGCTGGTAATACCGACGGTTCCCTCTGCGTTGCACCTGGCGCAATAGCGCAAACTCCCGCTCCCAATACCGTAGGATATGGGGCTTTACACCAGCCAGCTGCGCTACTTCATTAATAGTGAAATAGCGCTTGGATGGAATTGAGGGTAGTTCAACCTTGCTTATTTGCATGGTATTGCTCGACCATTCCTTTAAGTTTCTGACTGGCATGGAAAGTCACCACACGCCGCGCAGTAATCGGAATCTCTTCCCCGGTCTTAGGGTTACGCCCGGGCCGCTGCGGCTTGTCGCGCAGTTGGAAATTACCAAAACCAGATAGTTTCACTGAGTCCCCAGTCTCCAAAGCCAACCGAATTTCCTCAAAAAAGGATTCAACAATCTCCTTGGCTTCTCGTTTGTTCAGCCCTACCTGAACAAACAGCATATCGGCAAGTTCAGCCTTCGTTAAAGTCATGACACCCTTTCAAACTTCAATAATGACTTATTACCACCTAGATTTTTCTAAGCAGTAAAGAGCTCGCTCTAATAACAGTAACAGTCTCTTAATTGCGCAGTTGTGCACCCAACTCAGTTACACCAGCCAACAAAGCGTTAATGGCAGCTTGCGTATCCTCATCGGTCAAAGTCCGGCCATTGTGCTGCAACAAGACAGCAAAAGCCAAGCTCTTCTTACCTTCTGGCACCCCTTTACCACGGTAGACGTCAAACAGTGCCACATCCAAAACGATATCGGTACGATGTTTGGCAAAATTGGCTAGCAGATCGGCCACAGATACTGTTTCATCGATCAATAAGGCCAAATCACGCCGTACTGCTTGAAATTTACTGACCGTTTTGGCTTGAATCAGTTGGCGATTCTGTAAGGCTGCTAAATCAAGCTCAAATAATACTGGTGCGGTAGATAAATCATACTGCTGCACCCACTTAGGATGTAGCTCACCAACGATACCGATTACCTGATCATTCAACACCACCTCAGCGCAGCGCCCTGGATGACAGGCCGGATGGGCTGCAGGACGATAATTTGCTTTGTACGGGTGCAGCAGTGCTTCTACATCGGCTTTAGCATCGAAGAAATCTATCTGCTCGGCAGGCTCAGCCCACTGCTCAGCGCAACGATGCCCCCAAGTCAGGCCCGCTACCTTTTCTGGCTGGGCAAACCACTCAGCAGACTGATGAAATACCCGGGCCACTTCAAATATCCGCACACGCACTTGCTTACGATTCAGATTGCTGACTAAAACATCCAGCAGACCGCCAATCAAAGTAGAGCGCATCACCGCCATATGCGCGGCAATCGGGTTAATCAAGCGTATGGCCTGATCATTGGCGGCAAAGTCACGCTCCCAAGCTTCATCAACGAAGGCATAAGTGAGCACTTCCTGATAGTCACGATCCGCCAGCAAATGGCGAATCTGATCACGCGAACGCAAGTTCTCCGGTTGTGCCAGCATGCGTAGCGTCGAGCGTGGTGCTTCTGCCGGAATATTGTCATAACCATAAACACGCGCCACCTCTTCGATCAAATCTTCTTCGATTTCAATATCAAAACGGAACGAAGGCACCTGCACGGTAAAGACCTCAGCAGCCAACTGATACTGTAAGCCCAAACGTGTCAGGATATCAGCCACTTGCTGGCCACTAAAATTAATACCTAGTACTTTAGATACACGTGCAGTACGTAAACAAACTGCGGGCCTTACCGGTAGTTTAGCGATTTGCTCAACCACCGGGCCTGCTTGACCACCGCAAATCTCCAGCACTAAAGCCGTCGCACGCTCCATCCCCTCATATTGCAGTTGGAAGTCTACTCCCCGCTCATAGCGGAAAGAGGAATCGGAGCTAAAGCCCAGCTCTCGTGCCTTACCGGCAATCGCCAGGGGTGCAAAAAAAGCACTTTCCAAGAAAATATCGGTACTACTTGTTGTTACGCCACTTTCTTCGCCACCCATTATGCCTGCCAGAGCCAGCACTTTGCTGCTATCGGCAATCACCATCTGACTGGTATTTAAACGTACCATTTTTTCATTCAGGCACAGTAATTCCTCACCGTCGCGAGCCATACGCACAACAATGCCACCATCGAGCTTAGCCAGATCGAAAGCGTGCATCGGCTGCCCCTGCTCTAACAGTACGTAATTGGTAATATCGACAATGGCAGAAATAG
Organism: Neisseriaceae bacterium TC5R-5; assembly: GCA_020830965.2. Taxonomy (GTDB): domain Bacteria; phylum Pseudomonadota; class Gammaproteobacteria; order Burkholderiales; family Chromobacteriaceae; genus Chromobacterium. Next base: position 65,000 of record JACCFC020000001.1, on the reverse strand, counting down.
AACGTAAACCAGCACGCTCCAGTCGCTGCTTCATCCACGCTGGCGTTGGTGCAGCAGCATTCACATGACGTAGCACACGGCCCAAATAACGACCACAGCCCTGCACTGCCTCGATACTTACCGGCAGGCTATCGCTAATCTGAATTTCGGCAGCTTTCAGTGCTACCGGCGCTAGCTCAGCCCCAGTCAAGGCGGCTACTTCGCGCGCAATGCCGCGAATCGATAGGCAGTCTGCACGGTTCGGTGTGATTTTTAAGGCAAACAGTTGATCATTCAACGCCAAATAGTCACGAATATTTTCGCCGATTGGTGCATCAGCGGGTAGCACCAGCAAGCCATCGGCATCATCTGGCACCCCGATTTCCTTACCAGAACACAGCATGCCATTAGATTCCACGCCACGCATTTTGCTTGTCTTGATTTTAAAATCACCGGGCAGCAGCGCTCCAGGTAATGCACATGGCACTTTCAAACCCACGGCAACATTCGGTGCGCCGCAAACTATTTGCACCAGTTCACCAAGACCGGCATCGACCTTGGTCACACGCAGACGGTCGGCATTTTCATGTTTATAAACTTCTTTGACTTCGGCAATCACCACACCATTAAATGGTGGTGCCGCAGCAACGACCTCTTCTACTTCCAGACCAGACATCGTTAATAGGTAGGACAGTTCATCCGTCGTCATCGATGGATTCACCCAGCTTCTCAGCCATTGTTCAGAAAATTGCATGCTTTGGCTCCGTAGATGATCAGTTGAACTGCTTCAAGAAGTTAAGGTCATTCTCAAAGAATAAACGCAGGTCATTAACCCCATAGCGCAGCATGGCAAAACGGTCCAAACCAATGCCGAAAGCAAAGCCGGTATATTTCTCCGGATCAATATTGACCTTATTCAACACATTGGGATGCACCATGCCACATCCCCCTACCTCAAGCCAGCCACGCTCACCTAGTACATCAATCTCGGCGGAGGGCTCAGTAAAGGGGAAGAATGATGGTCGAAAGCGTACTTGCAAATCTTCTCTCTCAAAAAAGCGCCGTAAAAAGTCGATCATCACAGCCTTCAGATCTGCAAAAGACACCCCCTCCTCGACCCACAAACCTTCCATTTGATGAAACATCGGTGAGTGAGTTGCATCGGAATCCACACGATACACACGGCCAGGTGCCACAATTTTGATAGGTGGCTGGTTGGCCATCATGAAACGAGCCTGAATCGGACTAGTATGCGTGCGCAGCACATTGCCGCCTTCAACATAGAAGGTGTCGGCCATGGCGCGGGCAGGATGATTTTCGGGGATGTTCAATGCTTGAAAATTGTAGAAGTCGGTTTCGATTTCCGGGCCATCTGCCACTTGAAAACCCATGCTGTGGAACAAAGCACTAATGCGCTCCAAGGTAAGTGCCACCGGGTGCAGACCACCCCCTAGGCTACCTCTCCCTGGTAGGCTGATATCGAGAGCCTCGGCCGCCAATTGTACCTGAAGCTTGGCCGTATTTAATTGCTCTCGTTTGGCGTTGTGCGCCTGCTCAAAAGCCTGCTTGGCCACATTTATCATCGCGCCAGCAGACTTACGCTCCTCTACTGGCAAAGCACCTAGCTGCTTAAGCAAGCCAGTAAGCGAACCGCTTTTGCCGAGATAATGCGCTTTAACCTGCTCCAGCTCGATCAGATCAGCGACAGCCTCCACGGCTGCCAGACCAGTTTGAAGAATCGTGTCGACCTTATCCATTACCTTGTACACCATATAGAAAAGAACACTGACCACACCATAGGATTATCAATCCTCAGTCTGGTCAGCGCTCTAGCAGAAGCGCATCAAAAAAGGGAGGCAAGAGCCTCCCTATACAAACCTAGTAAAAAAGCTTAAGCCGCAAGGCTTACTTTGGCTTTTTCAACAATCAGGCTGAAAGCTGGTTTATCAAATACAGCCAAATCAGCTAAAACCTTACGGTCAATCTCAATAGCCGCTTTTTTCAGACCATTCATGAACTTGCTGTAGGATAGACCATTTTCACGAGCAGCTGCATTGATACGCACAATCCACAACTTGCGGAATATGCGCTTTTTCTGACGACGGTCACGGTAAGCGTATTGACCAGCCTTCATTACCGCCTGTTTGGCGATACGATAGACATTCTTGCGGCGGCCGCGATAGCCTTTGGCCAGAGCAAGTATTTTCTTGTGACGAGCACGAGCGGTTACACCGCGTTTTACGCGTGGCATATTTTAATCTCCTTAAGCGTAGGGCAACATAGCGCGAACAGAAGCCATATTTGTGCTATCTACCATGGTAGTACCACGCAATTGGCGTTTGTTCTTAGTGGTTTTTTTAGTCAGGATGTGACGCTTAAACGCGTATGAGCGCTTAACTCCACCGCTACCCAATACTTTGAGACGCTTTTTCGCGCTTGATTTGGTTTTCATTTTCGGCATGGAAATGCTCCCGCAGAATTTTGTTTAGATTTAGACACAGGGTGACCCAACAACATCAGGTACTTGTTACCACTGCGCCACGCTTTTAGGCAGATCATTATCAGCCAGCAAATCAATACGGCAGGACTAGCCTGCCGTATTGAGCCGGACATTATACCGACTATTTCTTCTTCGGCGCAATCATCATAACCATCTGACGACCTTCTAGCTTGGGGAACTGTTCTACCACGGCAATTTCAGCCAGATCGGCTTCCACTCGCTTTAACAACTCCAAACCAATATTCTGGTGAGCCATCTCACGACCACGAAAGCGCAGAGTAATCTTAGCCTTGTCACCATCCGTCAGGAAACGCACCAAGTTACGCAATTTGACGTTGTAATCGCCATCATCGGTCCCTGGTCGAAACTTGATTTCCTTGATCTGGACTTGTTTCTGCTTTTGCTTGGCCTCATGGCGCTTTTTGGACATTTCATACTTGTACTTACCGTAGTCCATTAGCTTACAAACAGGAGGCTGTGCTGTTGGTGATATTTCCACCAAGTCAACATCGGCCTCTTCCGCCAGAGCAATTGCTTCACGCAGACTAACAACCCCAATCTGCTCACCTTCTTTACCTACCAGACGGACCTCACGAGCGGTAATCTCGCCATTAATCCGTGCTTCGCGTTCCTGAGCTATAGCCAAATCTCCTAATTAATCATCAAATGCCTGCAATAACTAACTTCAGACTGCTGGTATTTCTGCTCTCAGCCGAGCCACCAGAGCCTCTAACGACAACGTACCCAAATCCTCACCACGTGTACGGACAGCAACCAAACCGGCAGCTTTTTCCTTATCTCCGACAATGATCTGGTACGGTAGTTTTTGCAGACTGTATTCGCGAATTTTATAGCCGATCTTCTCGTTTCTCAAGTCGAGATGTACACGGAAGCCTTGTTTCTTCAATGTTTCAGCTATTTCAGACGCATAATCGGATTGCGCTTCGGTAATATTCATAACCACCAACTGCACCGGTGCCAACCATAACGGGAAAGCACCTGCATGGTTTTCAATCAAAATACCCAAGAAGCGCTCCAAGGATCCCAGCACCGCTCGATGTAGCATAACCGGACGTTTACGACTGTTATCATCCGCCACATATTCAGCGTCAAGGCTTTCCGGTAACATGAAATCTAATTGCAAGGTACCACACTGCCAAGAACGTCCCAAGGCATCTTTTACATGATACTCAATTTTAGGACCATAAAATGCACCCTCTCCCGGCAACTCTTCCCATGCCACGCCACAAGCCTGCAAGGCTGCGCGCATTCCTTGCTCTGCTTTATCCCACACTTCTTCCGAACCTAAACGCTTTTCCGGGCGCAAAGCCAGTTTGATGGTGACCTTATCAAAGCCAAAGCGCTGATAGACCTCCATAGTAAGCCGATGAAATGCCATCGCCTCCTGATTAACCTGATCTTCCGTACAAAAGATATGGCCATCATCCTGCACAAAACCACGCACTCGCATGATGCCATGCAGCGCCCCACCCGGCTCATTGCGGTGACAGGAACCAAACTCTGCATAACGCAGCGGCAAATCTCGATACGAACGCAAACTATTGTTAAATATCTGAATGTGACCAGGACAGTTCATTGGTTTCACTGCATAGTCACGCTTCTCAGACTCAGTGATGAACATATTTTCCTGATAGTTTTGCCAGTGGCCAGACTTTTGCCACAAGGAAACATCCATCATCATAGGAGTACGGACTTCCTGATAGCCTTCCTGCACCAGTTTGCCACGCATATATTGTTCAACGTTCTGCCACAGCTGCCAGCCTTTGGGATGCCAAAAAACCATGCCTGGTGCTTCGTCCTGCAAATGAAACAAATCTAATTGCACACCTAGTTTGCGATGATCACGTTTTTCTGCCTCTTCCAGCATATACAAATAGGCATCCAAATCTTCTTTCTTCGCCCAAGCTGTACCATAAATACGCTGCAACATTTCATTCTTGCTGTCTCCACGCCAATATGCGCCAGCAACTTTCATCAGCTTGAAGATTTTTAATTTGCCAGTAGACGGAACATGAGGGCCACGACAAAGATCGGTAAACTCACCCTCCCGATAGAGCGAAAGCACTTCGCCTGCTGGAATCGACTCGATAATCTCCGCTTTATAGGCTTCACCTATGCTTTTAAAGTAAGCAATCGCCTCATCACGTGGTAATTCGTAACGCTCAACCGCGATATCTTTTTTTGCCAGCTCGGCCATTTTCTTTTCAATAGCGATCAGGTCTTCTGGCGTAAACGGACGCTTATAAGCAAAGTCGTAATAAAAGCCATTTTCAATTTCTGGGCCTATAGTGACTTGCGCATCAGGAAAAAGCTCTTTCACCGCATAGGCTAATAAGTGTGCGGTAGAGTGCCGAATAATAGACAAGCCATCAGCGTCTTTATCCGTCACAATGGCCAGCCCAACATTGCGGTCTATGCAATACGAAGTATCAACCAATACCCCATCCACCCGCCCTGCCAACGCTGCGCGCGCAAGACCGGTTCCAATAGATGCGGCCACTTCATAAACCGTTACAGGCTTATCGAACGAACGGATGGAACCATCGGGCAGGCGAATGTCTAGCATATCAACTCCAAGATGAGCAAAAATTAAATTATATAAGTAAGGGCAAAAAAAAAGTGCGGGCTGAGCCGCACTTTTTACATATGAAATAGCCCGCAAAGCTCAATTGCCACTAGAGATTCGGGGTGTCGTTGTCAGTAAGTTAAGCACTTAAACAAAGTTTCATATATTTAATTATTTGGTAGGCACGATCGGATTCGAACCAACGACCCCCACCATGTCAAGGTGGTGCTCTAACCAACTGAGCTACGTGCCTTTTGCTGAGGTGCGGATATTAAAGACCTTCCTGCGAAAATGCAAGCGTAACTCTTGCGGCAAAACGGCGACTTGCTGCGCTTGCTGCTATACTAGCCACCAATTTTGCTTCTATACCAACACTGAAATGCTGAAGTTTACTGTACACAAAACATCCGGTGGCGCTCGTCGCGGCACACTAGAACTAAACCATGGCAGTGTGGAAACCCCGGTATTCCAGCCAGTCGGCACCTATGGCTCAGTAAAAGCAATGAGCCCAGTTGAGTTAAACGACATTGGTTCACAGATTATTTTGGGGAACACATTTCATTTGTGGTTGCGCCCTGGCTTGGAAATTATCGAGAAATTCGGTGGTCTGCATCAGTTCATCGGCTGGGACAAACCCATTCTTACTGACTCGGGCGGTTTCCAAGTATTCAGTTTGGCCGAAATGCGCAAGCTGACGGAAGATGGCTGTACGTTTCAGAGCCCGATTAATGGAGATAAATTATTTTTATCCCCAGAAATTTCCATGCAGATTCAAACTGTGCTCAATTCAGATATTGTCATGCAATTAGATGAATGCACACCCGGCCAAGTAGATCACAAAACGGCAGGGGACTCCCTACGGATGAGTTTACGCTGGGCAGAACGTTCGCGGCGCGCCTTTGATGACTTAAAAAACCCCAATGCGCTATTTGGTATCGTACAAGGTAATTTATATACCGACCTGCGCCAGGAGTCCTTAGATGGCCTGATGCAAATAGGTTTTGATGGTATCGCCATCGGCGGGCTCTCCGTTGGGGAACCCAAGCCCGAGATGTATCGGATGCTCACCGAATTGAAAGACCGCTTACCTGCGGACAAACCGCACTACCTGATGGGCGTGGGTACTCCCGAAGATTTGGTACATGGCGTTGCCAACGGTGTGGATATGTTTGATTGTGTGATGCCAACCCGCAATGCTCGTAACGGCTGGATTTTCACTCAGTGGGGTGACATCAAGATTAAAAATGCGCGCTACAAAGACGACAAAAAACCACTGGATGAGGAGTGTGCTTGCTACGCCTGTCGTCACTTTAGCCGCGCTTATTTGCATCATTTGCAAAGGGTGGGTGAAATTTTAGGGGCACGCCTCAATACTATCCACAATCTTTATTACTACCAGGAGTTAATGCGCCAGATGCGACAGGCAATCGAAGAGGATCGTTTTGCAGACTTCCGCTTGGAATTTACAGCTAAGCGAGCTCGTGGTGTCAGTTAAGCAACATTAACATTGGCTTTAGCTGTCTTGCTCGGTGGATACCAAATTGCATAGGCCATAGAAAAAACTTAGCCAGATGGCTACAATGGCCAGCCAAATATTAGTCAACCCATAAAACACATACTTTTCATTTATTTAGGGAGTTTTTAATGCCTTTTATTTCCTCTGCCTTTGCCGATACTGGCACCGTAGCTGGTTTTGACGTGATGGCCTTCCTACCCATGGTCGCTATTTTCGTACTCTTCTGGTTTCTGATGGTACGCCCTCAGCAGAAACGCATGAAAGAGCACCAGAAAATGCTATCCGAAATTCAAAAAGGCGATGAGGTGCTTACACAAGGAGGCATTGTTGGCCGTATTGCCAAAACCGGCGAACAATACATCACCATTGAAGTTAGCAGTGGCGTAGAGATTAATGTTCAGCGTGCAGCCATTTCCGCCAAACTGGAAAAAGGCGCCTTGAAGTCACTGTAAGCCCACCGCCGGCCACGACAAAACCAGCAGCTCAGTGGCCGTTGCTTTGCCATTTCCTTCGTCAGACCTAAAAAATGAACCGCTACCCTCTTTGGAAATATTTAGTTATTGCGGTGGCCCTGATCCTTGCAGCGATCTACACGCTACCCAACTTCTACGGCGAAACCCCTGCGGTTCAGATCTCCAGTTCGCGCCAGTCAATTCCGGTAGACACTACCGTGCTGGCACGAGTCGAGCAGATTCTGAAAGCACAAAACATTCATCCTGATGGCCTACATCTCGATGGCAACAGCCTAAAAGTCCGCTTCCGGGATACCGACACCCAAATCAAGGCGCGAGACGCGATACAGCACGGGCTGGGTGACAATTACATCATCGCGCTTAACTTGTTAGCTGCTACACCTAGCTGGCTGACCAGCCTTAATGCTCACCCAATGTTCCTAGGCCTGGACCTGCGTGGCGGGGTGCACTTTTTGCTCGAAGTCGATATGAAAGCCGCTACCGACAAAAGCATGGAACGCTATGCCGGTGACTTACGTCGAGAATTAAGAAGCAAAAAGGTTCGCTACGGTAGCATCAGGCGCAACGGCAATACCTTGGAAGTACAACTGCGTGATAGCGATACCTTACGTTCAGCACAGGATGTTGTCGCTCGCACCTTACCCAGCCTGACCGTGGCAAGTGATGATAGCAATTATCGACTGACCCTCACGTTAAAACCGGAAGAAATTACTCGTATTCAGAGTGATGCAGTCAAACAGAACATTACAACACTCCATAACCGTGTTAACGAGCTAGGAACTTCAGAACCTATCATCCAGCAAAATGGCCCGAACCGCATTGTGGTGCAATTACCGGGCATTCAGGACACCGCCCGCGCCAAGGATATTATCGGTCGTACCGCTACGTTGGAAGTGCGCATGGTGGAAGATGACCCTGGCAAACTTACGGATGCTATGGCGGGCAATCTTCCAATCGGCTATGAATTGCTTGATGAGGCCTCTTCGCGTGGCACACAAAAGATTCTGGTTCGTAAGGATGTAGAGCTTACTGGGGATAACATCAATGATGCCCAAGCAGGCTTTGATGAAAACGGTGCTCCTGCCGTACATATTAATCTGGATGCCACCGGTGCTGAAATTTTCCGGCAGGTAACCGCCGATAATATCGGCCGACGTATGGCCATGATACTGGTTGAAAAAGGTCGTAGTGAAGTTGTCACTGCTCCAGTAATTCGTGCCGAAATTGGTGGTGGCCGAGTACAGATCTCCGGCAGTATGAACCCAGCAGAGGCCAACGATACCGCGCTATTATTACGCGCAGGCTCACTGGCGGCACCGATGACCATCGTTGAGGAACGCACAGTTGGCCCAAGCCTGGGTCAGGAAAACATCCAGAAAGGCTTCCACTCCACGCTATGGGGCTTTGCTGCCATTGCCGTGTTCATGGTGCTTTACTACGGTATGTTCGGGGTGTTTTCGGCTATCTCGCTAGCGGTTAACGTGTTCTTATTGCTGGCTTTGCTGTCAATGATTCAAGCCACGCTAACTTTGCCTGGTATTGCTGCAATTGCGCTGGCGCTGGGGATGGCCATTGACGCGAACGTACTCATCAACGAACGCATCCGCGAGGAGTTGCGTAATGGCGTCCCTCCACACTCTGCTATTCAGGCAGGCTATGGTCACGCCTGGGCTACCATTTTGGACTCCAACGTCACTACGATGATTGCGGGCTTAGCCCTGTTGATCTTTGGCTCCGGCCCGGTACGTGGCTTCGCCGTCGTGCACTGTCTGGGTATTCTTACCTCGCTGTTCTCGGCGGTCTTGGTATCACGTGGTCTGGTCAACCTATGGTATGGCCGCCGTCGCAAACTCAGCTCCTTGTCCATTGGGCAAGTCTGGAAACCCGAACAGTAAGGAGTAGACATGGAGCTTTTCCGTATTAAACGGGATATCCCGTTCATGAGCTACGGCAGACTTACCACAACCATTTCGCTGGTAACCTTTGTCTTGGCCATATTTTTCTTGGCTACCCGTGGTCTTAACTACAGTGTCGAGTTTACCGGCGGAACCGTACTAGAAGTGCAGTATGCCCAGTCAGCCAACTTGGGGCAGATTCGCGACAGGGTCGATAGCCTTAAATTGGGTGAGGCTACCGTACAGAATCTTGGCTCCAGCCATGATGTGATGATTCGCTTACCCAATAAGCCCGGCACCAGCTCGGCGCAACTGTCAGACAAAGTGATGGCTCTGCTAAAAGCGGATAATCCGCAAGTGCAACTACGCAAAGTCGATTTTGTTGGGCCTAGCGTCGGCGAAGAACTGGTAACTCATGGACTAACTGCCACGATTTTGGTATGCCTGGGCATTATGATTTATTTGGCTATTCGCTTTGAATGGCGCTTTGCCTTTGCCGCCATCATTGCCAATATGCACGATGTAGTGATTATCCTGGGTTGTTTTGCCTTCTTCCGCTGGGAGTTTTCGCTGACCGTACTGGCTGGTGTACTCGCCGTACTGGGCTACTCTGTGAACGAATCGGTAGTGGTGTTTGACCGTATACGTGAGAACTTTCGCAAGGCGAATATGCGTGGACGTAGCGTGGCATCTATCATCGATAACGCCATTACCGCAACCATGAGCCGTACCGTTATTACCCACTTCTCTACCGAGATGATGGTGGTATCCATGTTACTCTTTGGTGGCCCTGCCTTGCATGGCTTTGCCATGGCGTTAACCATTGGCATTATTTTCGGCATTTACTCATCAGTACTGGTTGCCAGTCCGATTGCCCTCTGGCTTGGCGTTAAACGCGAACACATGATCAAGCCGGTCAAATCAAAAGAAGAAGCGGTAGTCTAAGCGCTTAACTTTAACTGGCTGGTTTATCCAGCCAGTTTTTCTTTATAAACCCCTTTATTTCAGAACTAGCCAAGACTATGGAAGCTATCACTTTTCTGCTTGACCTTCTGCTGCATATCGACAGCCATCTACAGCAATTAGTAAGCCAATATGGGCTTTGGGTTTACGCCATTCTCTTCTTGATCGTGTTTTGTGAAACCGGTCTGGTCGTCACCCCTTTTCTGCCAGGTGACTCGCTCCTCTTTGTTGCCGGAGCATTAGCCGCAATGGGACAAATGAATGTGCATACCGTTGTTGTACTACTGATTATTGCGGCTATTCTGGGTGACACCGCCAATTACACGATAGGCCGTCGCCTCGGACTCAGCCTGTTTCAACGCTTTCCACGCTTGTTAAAACAACAGTACCTCGACAAAACGCATCAATTCTATGCACGTCATGGCGGCAAAACGATTATTTTTGCGCGTTTTGTACCGATTATCCGTACCTTTGCCCCCTTCGTAGCAGGGGTCGGCAAAATGGAGTACAAACAATTCATTACCTACAATGTCGTCGGAGCCTTGGCTTGGGTCATTGGCTTTACTTATGCTGGTTATTTTTTTGGTAACCTGCCTATTGTTCGCAAGAATTTGGAACTCTTGATCATCGGCATTATTTTTGTTTCTTTGCTGCCAGCGATTATTGAAGTTTGGCGACATAAACGCGCTGCTCGCCAAAACTAATTCGCCACCTCTTTATACTTTTTAGCTATTAGATTTCAGCATGCGATCAATCCAACGACTTCCTGACCATTTGATCAACCAGATTGCCGCTGGCGAGGTAGTAGAACGCCCGGCTTCTGCGTTAAAAGAAATTCTAGAAAATAGCTTGGACGCTGGTGCCAGCAAGATCAATGTCGATCTGGCGCAAGGTGGCATCAAGCTGATACGAGTCAGCGATAATGGCAGCGGTATTCCAGCAGAAGAACTTGCCCTGGCCTTGGACCGACATGCCACCAGTAAAATTCATTCGCTGGATGAGTTGGAAAAGGTGGCCACACTCGGTTTTCGTGGCGAAGGTTTAGCCAGTATCGCCTCAGTCTCACGCCTCACCTTGATCAGCCGCCCACAAGACAGTGCTCTCGCCCATCAAATCATCGCAATTGATGGCGGACTACACCCGGTGGAACCAGCTGCTCATGCACCGGGAACCACTGTAGAAGTGGTGGATATTTACTTCAATACACCTGCCAGGCGTAAATTCCTAAAAAGTGACAACACCGAATACGCACATTGTGAAGCGACTTTTGAGCGCATTGCGCTAGCCTATCCTGAAGTCGAATTTTTACTGCGTAACAATGGTAAAGTAATCTGGCGCTTACCCGCACAGAGTCTGACCGAGCGCATTGGCGCTATGTTGGGCAAAGAATTTATTGCCGCCGCCATACCGATAGAAAGCAGCGCCGGCCCCCTCAGGCTCAGTGGCTTTATTGCATCTCCGACTTACTCCAAAGCTAGCCGCGATGCTCAATATTTTTATGTTAATAGTCGATTTGTCCGCGACAAAACAGCTCTGCATGCACTGCGCCAAGCCTATCGTGATGTGCTACACCAAGATAGGCATCCGGCCTATGCTCTATTTTTACAACTGGAACCATCCGGTGTGGATGTCAATGTTCATCCCAGTAAAGTAGAAGTCCGCTTCCGTGAGTCGCAGGCTATCCACCAGTTTTTATTTCATAGCGTCCAAAAAGCGCTAGCAACAACGACAGCCGGTCATGCTCCTGCTGTGACATTAGACATACCCTCCGCCAATCCAGCTCAAGACTTAGCAACAGAGCCAAACAATACCCATCCGACACCACCACGCCAAGAACCAACGACAACGCAGCAACGCTCATCAGCTCGACCGTCTTTTTCCTATCAACAGCAAACGATTCCGCTACATGTCGCCAAAGAAGCGGTCGGCACATACGACAAAATGTTTACTGGTGTCCGTGATCAAGAACGGGAACGATCGGAAGCTGAAGCAAGCTCCCTGACTAGGAACCACACCAATATTTCTACAATAGGCTTCCCTGATCCAAAGCCTGATGAAAACAATATCCCCACTCTCGGTTTCGCCTTAGCTCAACTGCATGGGGTTTATATTCTGAGCCAGTGTCAGGATGGGCTCATCCTCGTTGATATGCATGCTGCCCACGAGCGGATTGTCTATGAGCGACTGAAAACAGCAATGGAAACAGACAATATTCCAACCCAACCCTTGCTGCTGCCCATTTCATTTGCTGCCGACCGCATGGAGGTAGCCACCGCTCACGAGCACGGTGAGCAGATGCAAAAACTAGGATTAGACTTAGCCCCGCTCTCCCCCACGCAAATCGCGATACGAGGAGTTCCGGTGTGGCTAAAAGAAGGGAATGCAGTAGAGCTTGCCCGAGCCGTTCTTAAAGAAGTTCGGGAATTTGGATTAAGCCAAGTTTTAACAGAACGTCGTAATGGGTTACTTGCCACCATGGCTTGCCATGGTGCAGTGCGTGCTAACCGGCAACTTACCTTGGTAGAAATGAACGCCCTACTACGGGACATGGAGGCGACCGAACGCTCTGGTCAATGCAATCATGGCCGTCCAACCTGGACACGTCTGTCAATACGTGAACTGGACAAGCTCTTTATGCGTGGACAGTAACTGATCTATTCTTTTAGGATGTAAAAAAGCCGAGAGTTCATTTCACCCTCGGCTAGCGTATTTTATCAAACTACGTAATTCACTTACTCCTGCTCTTTTTCCTCGCTACCAGAGGGGGGGATATATCCGGGAAAATTGAAGCCTCCCGTAAACAATTGCTTAGTTTGCTCCTGCATACGATTCTGCATTTCCAGAAACATTCCCGTACTCTGCTCCATATAGCCATTCATCATATTGTGAATACTAGGGCCCTGAAATTTCATGAATTCACCCCATAAATTAGTATTCAACACATTATTATCGCCACACATCGCCAGCGCCTGTTCTTGCATTTTTTGTTGTAACTGCGCGAATAGTTCCAAGTTTTTTTCTAGGAAGGGACCCATCATGCCTTGCATCGTTTGACCATAAGAACGGATAAACTGAGTTAATACCTCATAACTAAACATGGGCATACCTCCGTTTTCCTCTTCAAGTATTATCTGCAATAAAACATTTCTAGTAATATCATCTTGGCTTTTAGCATCAAGCACCTGAATCTCAATGCTATCCAAAACTAATTGCTTTACATCACCCAAGGTAATGTATGAACTGGTAGCCGTATCATACAGACGACGGTTCGGGTATTTCTTAATAACCCGCTTCTCAACACTCATGCGACGCTCCCAATTTATCCTATTATGCTGCTGTATGCTGGCAATTTATCATAAATACAACAAGATAAGCCAAATCTTCAATAAATCTTCGCATCATCCCTTGCATCATGATACATTTAAGCGTCATTGTGCAGCGCAATATTTCCGTTATTAACAATCTATATTGTTTTGGTTTAATTTCAAACCTAATAATTTCAAGGATCCGAAATGATGTCTATCAATCATGAGCAATTGAACAAGCTTTCACTTAACGGCCTAGAAACCATCCTGCGCTTTACCCAAATATCCTTAGAAGGTACCGAGCGCCTGATAAAGCATCATTTAGAAATTTCCAAACAATCACTAGAAGAAAATGTCAAAATCGCCAAACAACTAAGTGGCGTTACCGATCCACAGGAAGCTATCGCTCAGTTAAACAAGTTAACCACTCATTCGATAGACAAAGTTGTAGCCGACGCCCGTAATTTATATGACATCGTTTCTGGCACACAAAGTGAATTAAACAAACTCGCAGAAGAAAACCTCGGTAGCTTTAATAAATCGCTGATTGGTGCTCTTGAATCAGCCGCCAAAAATGCACCGGCTGGTTCTGATGCAACACTCAACGCAGTCAAGACTACCGTTGCGGCTGCTGCCGCTGCAGTTAATACTTTCAGCAAAGCCGCTCAACAAGTTGTCGAATTCACCGATAGCAGCGTAAAAGCAGCAACCAGCGCTACTGCTGATGCTGTGAAAAGTGCCAGCAAACGCACAACAACAACTTAAACCCAATATTCCGAACCAAAGAACCCTGACCTTACGGCAGGGTTCTTTTACTTTGTATAGTGCGTCACCTTACATAGCAGTTTACAATCAAGCACTCAGTTTTAGTTTTCCAGAAGCACAGGTTCCACACATGAAAATCAGCAGCAACTTTGACGCCGGTAGCATCGAAATCGTCTCCACGGATAACTACGAAGATATCCAATTACGTCTTCGCAGTGACAATGCTGCCGACTTCGCTCAATGGTTCTACTTTCGTGTACAGGGGGTAGCATATCAAGCTTGCACCTTTAACTTTACCAATGCGGGGGATAGTACCTATCCTGAGGGCTGGGTCGACTATCAGGCAATGGCCTCATATGATCGTATCAACTGGTTTAGGGTACCCACTCGCTACGATAATGGCGTGTTAACAATCCAACACGCACCACTTGCCAACAGTGTTTACTACGCTTATTTCGAGCCCTACTCATATGAGCAACACCTAAATCTGCTTGGCCAAGCCCAAGGGTCTGGGCTATGCCAAATCAGCGATCTTGGCTCTACAGTACAACAACGCGATATCAATCTACTCACCATAGGCAATGAGGTTGAGTCTGACCTTAAAATATGGGTCATTGGACGCCAACACCCAGGCGAAACCATGGCCGAATGGTTTATAGAAGGTCTGCTCAATCGTCTGCTTGACCCACAAGACCCAACCAGTCGTGCCTTACTGGATAAAGCCACATTCTATATTGTTCCCAATATCAATCCTGATGGTGCCGTACTCGGTAATTTACGCAGCAATGCAGCAGGCGCCAACCTAAATCGTGAATGGGCAGAACCAAGCCTTGAGCGCAGCCCGGAGGTCCTAGCGGTGCGATCCAAAATGCTGGAAACAGGCGTTGATTTATTCTTGGATATCCATGGTGACGAAGCCATACCTTATGTTTTTCTTGCTGGGACCGAAGGTATCGCCGGTTGGAATCCTCAGCGCCAAACTGTTGCAGATAAATTTCGTCATCATCTGTTACTAGCTAGTCCCGATTATCAAACTAAACATGGCTATCCACCTAATGAAGCAGGCAAAGCCAATATGAGTATTGCCAGTAATTGGATTGGAGAACACTTTAACTGCCTGGCCTTCACTCTAGAAATGCCTTTTAAAGACAATGCCAATCTGCCTGATGATGATTTCGGTTGGAACGGTCAGCGCAGTTTGCGACTGGGCGAGACAATGCTGAGCCCGATTTATGCCGTCATTAATAATCTACGCTCATAAACATATCTACTTAGCAAATCATGAAACCTGGCAAGAATATAGACGAACTTTGTTATCCGTTTATTTACGAAGTCTCATCACTGTGTGACTTTGAAGTTATTACGGATGAACTCTGCGGTCACATCGGCGCAATACTGTCACAACTCCCTACAAATATGTCTGACATTGCACAGGATCTTGATCAACTGCAGCCGCTGACTTTTCATCTGAATGGCTCCATTCGTGGGCGGCTGGCGATAGAAGAAAACGACCTAGTCTGGTTGCATGAACGCTTTGCTCACTATCGCAACGAAGTTAGCGGTCGAATTAACGGCTTCGTTCTGCCGCGTGGGGCTATTCCTATTCCTCAACTTCACCTCGCTCGCTCCGCCGCCAAGAAAGCGGTGCGTTTGATGGTTAGAGTAGAACAGGAAGGCAAAACCATTCCCATGGTGCTGCCCAGATTGTGTAACCTGATGTGTAACTTTTTTTTCACGCTCACGCTGGTCATTAATCAACGCCGAGGTTTTGATGAAACGCCCTTTGTCAGCAAAAGTTATGGTTACCCCTCAAACCCCGACTGATCTACTCACAGACCTCAATCGTCTTACCATGTGCTTCCAACACGTCCTGAATAAAGGCATGTAATACCTCGTTTGACCGCCTC
Source organism: Neisseriaceae bacterium TC5R-5 (assembly GCA_020830965.2). Lineage (GTDB taxonomy): Bacteria > Pseudomonadota > Gammaproteobacteria > Burkholderiales > Chromobacteriaceae > Chromobacterium. The sequence goes on along the minus strand of JACCFC020000001.1, from coordinate 49,110 downwards.
TGCTGCCGAAACACTAGATGAAAAGTAGCCTCATAATGTAATAGCGAAGGGTTTAAAGGCTTGAGTAAACCCTGTGCCAGCAAGGGGGTGGCAAAATGTTCGGGCAAAAAACCCAGATGATGGCCGGACAAAATTAATACTGCAATGGCCTCCATATTGTCCGCCCGGGCTGTCACTCGCCAATCTTCTACCGGCAACTGAATATCTGGCAAAGGATAACTACGCCACGCCCAGTCATATTCAGCCAAGCTAGATAGCGGCACTTGTCCGGCCTCGCCAAATAGCGGATGCCCCAGGCCACAATAAGCCACTTGATGCTCTACAAACAGAGGGATGTAACATAAGCTGGGAACACGATGCCAAAAAAAGCCAATACCCAGGTGAATACTGCCTGTAATCAGCGCTTCCTCCAAAGTACCTGGTGCCAGCAAACCCAGACGTAACTCCACGGCTTGGTCACGCTCACGAAACCTCCGGATGGCCTCAGACAAACGGGCATGGCTGCTCATCGCGGTATGGCCGATGATACCGAGCCGTAGCTGCCCTACTAATCGGCGATCCAACTGTTGCGCATCATGACAAAATTCCTCGACTGCGCTTAGCAGGTGCCGGCAGGCTTTTACAAACTGCTCGCCCTTCTCGGTCACTATAAAACCAGAACGTCCACGCTCACACAAACGATAACCCAGCCGTGTTTCCAAAGCGGCCAATTGATTACTGATAGTAGATTGACCAACATTCAATGCACTCTGTGCCGCTGACACGCCACCAGCCTCTACAACAGTCAGAAACACTCTGATTAAACGCAGGTCCAGACTCGACAAGGAATTCAACATATTGGTTTGATGACTAATTTAATTAGTATTCCATCAATATTACATTGCCTTTTATCAATGTAAACAGCGCCATTCTGTTATTTGTCTCTGGCCAGGCCCTCACTAGACTGGTGTTTCGTTTCAATGAGGAGAAAACAAATTGTCTGATCAAAACTACTTTCAACCCATGGGAGGCAATGCCATGCCACGTTTTGGCGGTATTGCTTCCATGATGCGCTTACCACAAGTAGAGTCAGCACATGGTCTGGATGCTGCTTTTATTGGTATTCCTCTCGATATTGGCACCTCTAATCGTAGTGGCACTCGTTTTGGCCCACGCGCCATTCGTAGCGAGTCTGTATTACTGCGACCCTACAATATGGGCACCGGAGCGGCCCCTTTTGAGCACATGCAAGTAGCGGATCTAGGCGATATTGCCACTAATCCTTATAACCTTATCGATAGTGTGAGACTTATCGAAGAAGCCTACCATTCGATATTGCAGCATGATGTGATCCCACTCTCTATCGGTGGTGACCACACCGTCACCCTCCCCATCTTACGTGCCATTGCCCGCAAACATGGTCCGGTAGGCCTTATTCACATTGATGCTCATGCTGATATTAATGATGAAATGTTTGGGGAAAAAATTGCCCATGGCACCACATTCCGTCGCGCCCAGGAGGAAGGACTATTAGACAGTCAGCACGTCGTACAAATCGGCTTACGCGGCAGTGGCTATTCTGCCGAAGACTTTAACTGGTCGCGTCGTCAGGGCTTTCGCGTCGTTCCAGTAGAGGCTTGCTGGCATCAATCCTTGCAGCCACTAATGGCGGAAATTCGCCAGCAAATGGGCTCTCGTCCGGTCTATCTTAGCTTTGACATTGATGGCATAGACCCGGCTTATGCTCCAGGCACCGGCACTCCCGAAGTTGGAGGACTCACTACCGTACAAGCGCTGGAAATTATTCGTGGCTGTGCCGGTTTGAACCTGATTGGTTGCGACTTGGTCGAGGTATCCCCTCCGTACGACACAACCGGCAACACTGCGTTACTAGGTGCCAACCTCCTATTTGAGATGCTATGCGTCTTGCCCAAAGCTGTTCGCTAACACATAAAAACGCTTAATAACAAATAAGCTAGCTGACGAAATATCTAAAGGAGAGTGAGATGAATTTAGACTTGCTAGTAGTATCCATCTACATTATCAGCATGTTGCTATTGGGCTGGTATGGAATGCGCCGGGCCACCAGTCAAGAGCAGTACTTGGTTGCGGGGCGTAATCTTGGCCCAGGCTTGTATATGGGAACCATGGCCGCCACCGTATTAGGTGGCGCCTCTACAGTTGGCTCTGTCAGGTTGGGGTATGTTTACGGGATTTCGGGCTTTTGGCTATGTGCGGCGCTAGGTTGCGGCATCATTGTCTTGAATCTATTTCTAGCCAAACCTTTACTCAAGCTACGTATTTTTACGGTCACCCAAGTGCTGGAACGTCGCTATAACAGCATGGCACGCAGTACTAGTGCCGTCATTATGCTGATGTATGCGATCATGATTAGCGTCACTTCTGTTTTGGCAATCGGTACCGTGATGCAAGTGCTGTTTGATCTACCATTCTGGCTAGCCGTGGCCATTGGCGGTGGTGTCGTCGTCGTGTATTCCGCGATAGGGGGGATGTGGTCGCTAACTCTGACCGATATTGTGCAATTCGCCATCAAAACCATTGGTTTAATGTTTATCTTGTTGCCGCTTTGTTTGTACAAGGTTGGGGGTTGGGAACAATTGCATGCCAAACTACCTGCCGCTGCCTTTGGCATCAGCAGCATAGGCTGGGATACCATCCTGACTTACTTCATGATTTACTTTTTCGGCATCATTATTGGACAAGATGTCTGGCAACGGGTATTTACCGTTAAAAGTGCCAAAGTCGCACGCTACGCGGGTAGTGCTGCAGGTATCTACTGTGTGCTCTATGGTTTAACCTGTGCACTGATTGGTATGGCGGCCAAGGTGCTACTGCCAGATCTGGATAATGCTAATAATGCTTTCGCCGCTATTGTGAAAACGACACTGCCAGATGGAATTCGTGGTTTGGTTATTGCAGCAGCACTCGCCGCCATGATGTCCACAGCCAGCGCAGCCTTACTCGCTGCCTCCACCACCTTGAGCGAAGACTTACTCACCAGAGCGCGCAATATAATCGGTACCTCACTCTGGTTTAATCGCCTGCTGACCCTGCTATGTGGTGTCATTGTACTGGGTATTGCCTTGGTGGTTAGCGATGTTATCCAGGCTTTAACACTGGCTTACAACCTTCTGGTAGGAGGGATGTTGATTCCCTTGCTGGGTGCTATTTATTGGCGGCGTGCCACGACAGCGGGAGCAGTAGTTAGCATGATGTTGGGGTGCGCTACAGCCATTTTATTCATGATAGTGGATGGACTGGCAGCGAATACGCCGATTTATTACAGCCTATTAGCGAGCAGTATCAGCTTTATCGTAGTGAGCTATTTGACGGTACCTCAAAAGCTCATCAGTACCACATAGAGAAACTTGCTAAAACCCCCCGCTAGTAATGCGCGGGGGGTTATCGAGATCAAAGCTGGATTGCTTTATAAGTTCTTGGCATTCTCTGCCAAGTAAGAAGCAACGCCTTCGGCATTTGGCTTCATACCTTTTTTACCCTTATTCCAGCCAGCAGGGCAAACTTCGCCATGTTCTTCGGTAAATTGCAGCGCATCAACCATACGCAGCATTTCATCTACATTACGTCCCAAAGGCAGATTATTGACCACCTGATGCTGCACGATACCGGCCTTATCAATCAGGAAGGAACCTCGGAAAGCAACGCCGCCCTCAGACTGCACATCAAACGCCTGACATAGCTTATGCTGTAAATCGGCAACCAAGGTATAGCCAACGGGGCCAATACCGCCCTTTTCTACCGGGGTATTGCGCCAAGCTGCATGGCTGAACTGGCTATCAATAGAGACACCGATCACTTCCACTTTGCGCTCTTTGAAATCATTCAATCGGTGGTCAAAAGCAATCAGCTCAGATGGACATACAAAGGTAAAATCCAGCGGATAAAAGAACACTACCGCATACTTACCGGCAGTACTTTGTTTGAAAGAATAATTCTCAACGATAGAACCATCTGCCAACACCGCAGCAAAGGTTTCATCTCCAGTAAAAAACGGGGCTTTTTTTCCGACAAGTACAGCCATTTGAGTCTCCTTAGCAAATCTTGAGAGGACGATGCTTTCCTAAGCAAGCCCAGAAAAGCACGGTAAATACACGGTTTGATCAGCCAGCCTAGCCAAATGACAAACTCATGCAATTGATACAAAACCAGCATCGTAACGAGGCTGCTTGTTCACTACTAAAATCATGCTGCTGGCTCAGTCTTTTGACGCAATCTTAAATTCAATTCGCGCAATTGCTTGTCATCTACAGCATTCGGCGCACTGGTCAACAAGCACTGAGCACGCTGAGTTTTCGGGAACGCAATTACATCACGAATAGACTCCGCCCCGGCCATCAAGGTCACTAAACGATCCAGACCAAAGGCTAGGCCACCATGAGGAGGCGCCCCGAACTTCAAATTTTCCAATAAGAAGCCAAACTTATTCTGTTGTTCTTCCGGGCTAATTTTCAGCGCAGCAAACACCTTTTCCTGCACATCTGCACGATGGATACGCACCGAACCACCACCAATTTCCCAGCCATTGAGCACCATATCATAAGCGCGCGCCAGGCAGTTAGCGGGGTCGGTATCCATCAAATTCTCATGACCAGGTTTTGGGCTGGTAAACGGATGATGACAGGCCGTCCAGCGATCTGCCTCTTCATCATGCTCAAACATGGGGAAATCTACCACCCATAATGGACGCCATTCACGCACAAAATAGCCACCGACTTCGCCGTGCTCATGGCCGATCTTAATACGTAATGCTCCAATCGCTTCATTCACTACCTTTGCCTTATCCGCCCCAAAGAAAATAATGTCACCATTATCCGCACCGGTACGCGACATGATTTCGCTTAAGGCTGTCTCGGACAAGAACTTGACGATAGGCGACTGCAAGCCGCTATGCTCATCTTTTGTCAGTTTGGTTTTATCATTGACCTTGATATAGGCCAAGCCCTTGGCACCATAGATACTGACAAACTGAGTGTAATCATCAATATGCTTGCGACTCAAGGCGGCCCCACCGGGTACGCGCAATGCGACAACTCGACCACCAGGCATATCTGCAGCCGCACGGAATACCTTAAATTCCTCAGTCTTCATCAAATCAGTCAATTCGGTGAACTGTAAGGAAACACGCATATCAGGCTTATCAGAACCGTAATAGAACATGGCATCAGCGTAAGTCATACGTGGGAACTTACCCAAGTCCACATTCAGCACATCGCGGAAAATCTGCTGAGTCATCTGCTCAGTAATATCCATAATCTGCTCCTCGTTTAAAAACGAGGTTTCAATATCGATCTGGGTAAATTCTGGCTGACGATCAGCACGCAAATCTTCATCGCGGAAGCATTTAGTAATCTGGTAGTAGCGGTCAAATCCTGCCACCATTAACAACTGTTTAAACAACTGGGGCGATTGTGGTAGCGCAAAAAACTCGCCGGGATGGACACGGCTGGGCACCAAATAATCACGCGCCCCCTCCGGCGTGGAACGAGTCAACATTGGTGTTTCAATGTCGATGAAACCCTGTTGATCTAGATAATTACGCACCCCCATCGCTACTCGGTAACGCAAACGCAGATTTTTCTGCATGGGGGCACGACGTAAATCAATGACTCGGTTTAACAGGCGCACATTTTCGGAAATATTGTCATCATCAAGCTGAAAGGGCGGGGTAACAGCGCTATTCAGTATTTCAATTTCCTTTGCAAGGATTTCAATCTCGCCGGAAATCATTTTGCTATTCACGGTGCCGGCTGGACGCTCGCGCACTAAACCGGTAATAGATAGCACAAACTCATTGCGGCTGCTGTCAGCCAGTTTAAACGCTTCTGGTGTATCAGGATCAATGACGACCTGAACCAAGCCTTCACGATCACGCAGATCAATAAAAATAACACCGCCATGATCACGGCGACGATGAGCCCAGCCTTTTACCGTTACTAGCTGGCCCAGGTATTTTTTGTCAATAAACCCACAATAATCAGTACGCATAGGGTAAACCCTTGTTATTTATAATTTGTTAAAGCCCCCAACAATGGGGAAATGAGCCGTTCTGGCTCCACGACTAAATTCGACAACTTAAGATTTAGCAACCGTCGGCAACTGAGGTGCCACCATGCCCATAGAGATGGCGTACTTCAGCGCCTCATCCACACTCATATTGAGTTCCAGAGTATCTTTTTTCGCCACCATGACAAAGTAACCCGAAGTGGGATTAGGAATAGTCGGTACATATACACCGATACGCTCCTCATCATCGGCAAATGACCGGGTCACCGCATTCGGTAAATCCCCTGTAAGAAAGGCAACTGTCCACATACCTGGATGTGGAAACTGCACTAACAAAGCTTTATTAAAAGCCTGACCAGAGTCTGACAGTAAAGTGTCACTGACTTGTTTGACACTATTATAAATGCTCTTCACTACGGGTATGCGTGACAAAAAAGCATCCCAGATATTCAATATCCGCTGACCCAATACATTAGCCGCCAACATGCCTGTACCAAGTAATACTAAGAGCGACAGAATCACACCTAGACCGGGTAGATGGTAACCGAACAAACTCTCCGGTCGCCATTCACTTGGCAAGAAGGTAAGCGTTTGATCCAGCGTACTGACGATCAGATTTAATACCCATAAAGTGATAGCTAATGGTAACCACACCAGCAAACCGGTCACCAGATAGCCTTTTAAAGTCATTTTAATTTGGGGAGTCATGGCCTGTTAGGTACTGCTTGCTGGCGCAGCAGAGACGCTGCTTTCAGAAGAGGAAGAAGAGCTACTACTAGCACTGCTACCTTTAAAGTCAGTAGCGTACCAGCCAGTACCTTTTAATTGAAAACCAGCAGCAGACACCTGCTTATGATAATCGGCACTATTGCACTGCGGGCAGTTTGCGATAGGATCATCGCTCATTTTCTGCAAATGTTCTTTTGCAACACCGCAAGCACTACAACGATATTCGTAGATTGGCATAATCTAATTTCGCTCCACCAAAGCAAATACAAAGAAATAACCATTTATTAACACAGGCCATCATGCGATGGCTAAGCGAACAAATTTCAGACCTATTTTCATGATAAGTAGGGCCAGATCATCAGGAAACCAAGCTAGCACACAGCAAATTGTTCGATTATAACCGACAACCCCTACCCAAAAATATTACCGTTCCTTTTTAATCGCCCCTCAATACGACAGGGACACCTCAAGTGTCCCTGTTAGTTGCTACGATTAACTAAAAACTCAAGACTGCGTCTGTAGCAAGGGTTTTGTTAGCGGCTCTTAGTAGGCAAGCCACTCAGTCAGGGCCAAGCCTATCCCAACACCACGCATACGCGCATTGTAATCAATCATACTTTCACCATAGCCATCAAATATCTGTATATAGCCGCGTAATTTACTGATCAAAGGGAAGGTCCAATCCAATTTCACCCCCGTTTTACCTGTATTGAAATTGGGACGGACAAGTGCGCTGAAAGTATGCCGATTATATTTGTAGATAGCTTGTAGGTCGCCATGCCCCAGATAATCCACAATATCAGGGTTATCATCATCTTTAATATTTTCCGGCAAGCGATACCACCAACGCCCGACCAAGGCAAATGGGCCGTTATCCAGCGCAGTCATTGCATAGAGTCGATTCCAGCTTCGTGACAAAGGGTCCGCACGGCCATTTGATTGATGCACAAGACCGACGCCCCCCATACGCAGACGGGTATCGCCCCACGCCCAACTCTCCGGCAAAGGAAACGTTAAAATAACCTCGGGCTCATAATTAGTTTCACGAAACGGTGATGAATGATCTTTGTTATACACCTGCCAATGCGATTGCTGTGTATAGGCAAACCACAAGTTCAGCGGCGTATCAAACATGTTTTCCCACATTTTGGTCTTGAACGAAAGCTGAAACTTAGCTTCGGTATGATTCAAGGTCGCCTCATCAGGCAAACCTACACCACGAGTTGGCGAATAAGGGCGATCATTAGGATCAGCCATAGACCATACCGGCATAAAGTAGTTTGGCCGGTAGGGGCGAAAAGTAAATATTTCACTTGACCCCAATCCATCCAAATCCCAAGCATGGGCGAGAGACTCTCCGGAAGGGGTTCTGACAACACTCGCCACTTTCGGCTCCACGACCATGACACCATCGGCACTACCGGGGGGGGAACTGAGCTGGTTTGCCGAAACAGGTGGGCTACTATTATGCTGAGCCATTTCATCGTAACAAGCCAAACGATCACTAGCCACTGCCAATTGCTTGCAATCATTCAATTGCCGAGTCAATGGCAGATTTTGAGCTAGAGCGGGATACACTATTACCCCACCGAGTAAACCGACAAGCCATTTTTTATTCATAAGCATCCATACCCAGAAAAAGTAAGCTCTCATACATTATATAATTAAATATGAAATTACCATTTAAGATAGCGGAAGGATGCGAAAATAATTCACCCCAGCACTAGCAGCACAGGAGAGCGATTAACAACCAGCCTGCTACTGGCTTACGCCTCTTCTAGCAGCACAACAGTACTTGTCCGCGTGGACATCTTTTGCAACAAATACTGCGCGGAGCTTTGATGGCACCCCTTAACCATCACCAAAACTAGACATAACAAAAAGCCCCACATTGTAGCGGGGCTTTTTATTATTTCTATGCCAGATCAACAAACTAAGCGGCCATTGCCTTAATCTGTGCAGACAAGCGACTTTTATGACGTGCAGCCTTGTTCTTGTGGAACACGCCTTTGTCAGCGATGCGATCAATAACTTTTTCAGAAGTGTGAAAAACTTCTTTAGCAGCAGCTTTGTCCCCTGCCTGTACTGCCTTAAGCACTTTCTTAACTGCAGTACGGAATGCAGTACGCAGACTGGCGTTATGCGCGCGCTGCTTAAGGGCTGTGCGTGCACGCTTGCGAGCTTGTGCGCTATTAGCCATGAATCTTTCTCCTGATGAGCGGAATCTCGAAACGGGGCATTTTAAGCCTGAACCCCAGATTTTGCAACAATAACCCCCTCAGCGTACACTAGCGGGCTGGTCATATCTCTCTTACCCACACTTTTCTCAAGCCCAAACCCCCAAACATGAATTTGCTCAAAGCTTTAGCCGCCGTTAGTAGTATGACGATGATCTCTCGCATCCTGGGCCTAGCGCGTGACACTATTATCGCCCGCACATTTGGCGCCGGTATGGCTGCAGATGCTTTTAATGCAGCCTTCAAAATTCCGAATATGTTGCGCCGTCTGTTTGCCGAAGGCGCGTTTTCTCAGGCCTTCGTACCCATTTTAGGGGAATACAAAAATCAGCGTAGCGAAGAGGAAACGCGCGAGTTTATTGCTAAAATTACAGGCGTACTCGGTTCGGTGCTATTACTCGTCACCGCCATCGGCATGCTGGCCGCCCCACTAATCATGTGGATATCGGCCCCTGGTTTCTATCGCGAGCCAGCTAAAGCGGCTTTATTTGTTGATATCCTGCAAGTGTCTTTCCCTTATATCTTCTTCATCTCGCTCTCTTCAATGAGCGGCAGCATTTTAAATAGCTGGGGCAAATTCTCTGTCCCTGCTTTTACCCCTACTTTTCTCAATCTCAGCTTTATTATCTTTGCTTTATTTCTCTCACACTACTTTCAGCCGCCGATCATGGCTCTAGCGTGGGCGGTATTTGTCGGCGGACTGATCCAATTTTGCTGGCAACTTCCCTTTTTGCGACAAATCGGCATGCTGTCCTGGCCGCGTTTTGCCTTTCGTGATGTGGCAGTCTGGCGCGTGATCCGGCAAATGGGCCCGGCTATCTTTGGTGTGTCTGTGGCTCAGATCTCTTTGCTGATCAACTCAACCTTCGCTTCTTTTTTACCGACGGGTAGTGTTTCCTGGATGTACTACGCTGACCGACTAATGGAGTTTCCATCAGGGGTACTGGGCGTAGCGTTGGGAACGATTCTCCTCCCGTCTTTATCCAAACATGCAGCCACTAAATCGGATCAGGAGTTCAGTATCCTGCTGGACTGGGGTATACGTTTATCGCTCCTACTCGCTGCCCCCGCCACTGTTGGCCTAGCCATATTATCCGGCCCGCTATTAGCTACTTTATTCACTTATGGAAAATTCAGCGCTCACGATGCGCTCATGTCGCAACAGGCGGTTCTTGCTTACTCGATAGGTTTACTGGGATTGATTCTGGTAAAAGTGCTCGCTCCTGGCTTTTATGCACGGCAGGATATCAAAACACCGGTACGCATCGCCATTATCACCCTATGCCTTACCCAAGTGATGAATTTAGCCTTTGTCTTCCCGTTCAAACATGCCGGTTTGGCACTTTCTATCGGCTTGGCATCGTGCATCAATGCAGGCCTGTTGCTACGCACCTTATTAAAGCGTGGCATTTACCAACCGGCTAATGGTTGGCCTGCTTTTTTACTGAAAATGACGGGAGCTATCAGCATGATGGCATTAGCGCTAATCATCAGCCAGCTGCTGTTACCAATTAATTGGCACGGCCCCGCTTGGCAGCGCATTGTGTGGTTGACACTACTGGTGACTCTCGGGGCGGGCACTTATTTCGCTACCCTGTTTGTGCTGGGCTTTCGTCCGCGCCATTTTAAGCGCCATGAAAATTAAAAAAGGATTGAATCAGCCACGACCCCGCAGGCTGTGCCAAACATAGCAACTCAAACACGAAATATAGCAACTAGTTGCGTCAAACGTTCCGCCTGGCTATTCAGACCATCTGCCGTAGCACTCAACTGCGCGGCGGTCCCGGCTCCCGCCTGTGCGGCGTAATTGAACTGACCAATCACCTCTTCTATTTGCTGAATGCTATTACTTTGCTCGTGATACACCACCGTTAATTCTCGTATGCCACGGGCTGTCAGATCCGTCGTATTAACGATTTCATCCAGCAAATTACCGGCACGCTCGGCACAGCTGACACTACCTTGCGTCAACTCGCCGATTTCCTGCGCCGCCACCTGACTACGCTCCGCAAGCTTACGCACTTCAGCTGCCACCACGCTAAAGCCCTTTCCTAATGCCCCAACCCGTGCGGCCTCAATAGCCGCATTCAGTGCCAATAGATTAGTTTGATAAGCAATTTCATCTATGACACTAATCCGTTGTGCAATAGTTTTCATTGCTTGTAGCGTTTCATGTACCGCTGAGCCTCCTGCCCGCGCTTGCGCTGACGAGCGGCTAGCAATTTGCTCGGTCTCACGAGTACGCTGGCTGCTTTGCTGTACTGATTCACTGATTTCCGTTAAGGCCGCGCTGGTTTGTTCCACACTACTAGCCTGCGCTATCACACTATTGGCCAGTTGCTGTGCAGTAGCTCTCACCTGATTTGCTGCATCGGCCAGCCCACTGACCTCCTGACGAATATAACTCACCGAATTCCGCAATTGCTGGGCCATCGCATATAAGCCACTCAAAACACTATCAGGCCAACGACTCTGACCCGACAATTGCAAATTACCTGCTCCCACCGCCGTCGCTACTTGCTGTGCCTCCTCTGGCTCTCCGCCAAACATCCTCAATAAGTGGCGGTATAAACCAAAGAACATACCCAAGCTAATCACCATCAACAGCACAAGCAGGCCAATCACAACAAACAACCAGTATTGTGCCTGCTCATGACTCACCATCACCTGATGGCTGGTTCGCTGGTCCAGTAGTTGATAAAACTCATCTACCGGCCGCATGATCGCGGCCTTATCCTCATGATATTGTGCATCGTGCATGATACGACGAGCCAGCTCCAAATCAGGCGGCCCATGGCGGGTATAGCCACCCTTACCATCATCAAACAGACCTTTTACTGCATTCATCGCAATGGTTTCGGTATGTACCAAGCCGTCTGAGTTCGCCTGAGCTTGCTTAAGCTTGGCAAACTCTTGCTCGGTAAAACCAGCCTGTTTCATCAATTGCTGTAAAGATATTTTTTCGCCATCTGGCCGTGGTTTATGACCATTAGTCGCCACAAAGTCCCAATAAATACGGTTGTAATTCTGTGGTCGGGCTAATTGACCATTACGGATAGCCAATATTGCCCAATACTGCTGCTCATAACGTTCATCACCAGTCACAACATAAGTACGGGCCAAACGGGTAAGGTCATCGGAGCTCTGGCGTAACTCATCAGCCAACAGATAGCTCTGATAGCGAGCCAGTTCTGCCTGCGCCTGTTGTTCAAATTCTGCACGCAGCTGTATAGCGGCCCACAGAACCAACAGTAATAGCACACTGAAAACAGCGGCACTCAGTTGAAAAGTAGATTTAACCCCAAGAGACATAGCGATGCACCGGACAAAAGCGTACTTCATGTATAGCTAAAATCGGAGCACTATCTCAACTCTAATCACCGTTTGAATTGCCAATTAGAATTGATCCAACCCAAAGCAATGACTTCAGTATTTTATGGAACGAACTAAGAGCTGCTAACAGAACTTCAAAGAGTACCTGAGCTAAGGCACGCCGACGCAGACAGCACAAGTGGTACGGCAAGGAGGTGCAACGCTGGATCAGGGGTGTTGTTAGCGGCCCTAAGGGGGGCTCAACGCCACTGACAGAACTTCGCATAAGGTCGGCGACAAAGTCGCCCTAAGGCTGCAGTGGTTTGTTTAGCGATTCTCAACGATGAGCAAAAGAGGAAATCTCAGAAAGAATTAAGAAAGTAGTGCGGCTAGCAGCAAACCACTGAAGACTGCTAGCCAGTATGGCTCAGAACATATCGCTCAACTGAGTACAAGCTTCTTGTAAATCACCCATGACCAATTGTAATTTTTCCAATGGAATGCCTGCACGCTGCAGTACCGGCAAAGGCAAAGTGGTCAACATATCCTGCTCGCTCATACCGTGGCTAAACCCCGCCATTAACAGTGTGGACAGACCAATCAACAAAGCGTATGGGGTGACTTCTTCATTAAGCAGATCATGCTGTTTATAAATAGCCTGCTGAATTTCCTCAGGGAAATTCCAGCGTCTAGCCAGTTCCGCGCCAACCTCAGTCAAATCCAGACCCAGCAACATACGTTCGGAAGCTACACGATCAGCGCCACCTGCCACCATTTTATTCACCTGGATAGCCTGTTCCGGCACCGCCACATACAAGACCAACTCACCGATATTGAACAATAAGCCACAGGTATAGCCAAGCTGGGCGTTCAAGCCAGCCTGCTTGGCCAGCAATTTGCAGGTGTTCGCCATCGAAAAGCTACGCTGCCAAAAACCTTTCATATCGAAACCCTGGATACCACTAGTGGCACCGGTCACACCAGAGGCAATCACTAACACCCGCAAATTATCAAATCCCAGCAACACAATGGCGTCATCCAGCGACCCCACCTTACGACTACCACCAAAGCGTGCCGTGTTGGCTAAGCGCAATACGCGCGCAGTCAGTACCTGATCCTGTCCGACCTTGCTAGTAATATCATCAATATTCACATCGACACGATGGAAACTGGCCACCAGCTCCTGTACTACCTTGGGAACCATCGGCAATTTGCCGGAGGCTTTCTCGAATATTTCTGCTACCTGCATATTGCTTCTCCCGATTTGAATCATGCTCGCTTCAGTTTAGGCCATTGTAATAATAAAAGCAGGGTAAAACGCGACAGTATTTTTGCGTCAGCATCAATCGATGTTATGCTGCTGACACAGTAGCGCTAATTGCTGCGCCACCTGCCCAGGCTTATCGCTATCGAACAAACTACCAATCACCGCAATGGCATCTGCCCCTGCTCGCAGTACCGCCGCCGCATTAGCCGGAGTGATGCCACCAATAGCTACCATAGGCACCCCCAAATCGCGTGCTTGCGCAAACAAGGTTAAGGCAGCCCTTGCCGCATCCGGCTTGGTAGTGGAAGGAAACACCGCCCCAAAAGCAATATAGCTGGCGCCAGCCAGAACTGCCTCCCTAGCTAATAGCAAATGCTGGTAGCAGGAGGCCCCAATGACTGCCTGCGGCCCCAAACGCTGACGCGCCAGCATCAACTCGCCATCGCCACGTCCAAGGTGCACACCATCCGCCGCCACCTCCAGAGCCAGATCCACATCGTCATTAATAATAAAACCGATATTGTAGTATCGGCATATCTTGGCCAAAGCATCGGCTTGTTCTCGACGCAGATCAGCGTTACCACTCTTATTACGATATTGCAGCCACTGCACATGTGGCACAACTTCCAACACCAGCTGTAATAAGCGAGCGGTATCGGTCAAATCCGGTGTGATCGCATATAAACCCTCAACCCTTTTCGGCATCGTCCGCCTCATCCTCTCCCTCATCTTCCAGCCGCGCCCAAAATAAACGATCAGGCAAAAACTGCCCCATCCCTGGTCGGAAACCATTCACTAAAGTCTGATAGGTATACTCCTGCGCCTCACGCACCGCCTCTGGCAACAACAAACCCGCTGCCAGCATGCCGGCAATCGCCGAGGCCAAAGTACAACCAGAACCGTGGTAACTATGCGGTAACCTGTCCCAATTATCAGCACGAATCATGCCTTGCGCGGTATACAGGCTGTTCACTACCTGACGGGTATTTTCATGCGTACCCGTAATCAGTACATTGGGAACGCCCAAGCTCAATAAACGTTCGGCACACTGTGCCAAAGTTAAATCTTCGTCATCATCACTGCTCACCAGACGACGCGCCTCTATACTATTGGGCGTGATGATGGAAACCTGAGGAATCAGCATATCCACCATCGCTCCGATCAAATCCTCATCGGCTAAATCATGCCCGCCACCACTGGTCAGTACCGGGTCTAGCACTACCGGAACATCCGGATAATCAGCAATCAGTTGCGCCACCACTGCTACATTTTCGACACTGCCCAACATGCCTATCTTGAATGCGGCAACCGACACATCCTCCATCAAGAAGCGAGCCTGATCGTTTACCCAGTCGGCCTCTAACACCATAAAGTCATTAATCCCGACCGTATCTTGTACCGTAATAGCCGTAATCACCGACAAGGGATGACAACCCAGGCTAGCTAAAGTCAAAATATCAGCCTGAATACCCGCTCCGCCGGAAGGATCAGAACCGGCAAGCGTCAGTACAATAGGAGGGGGAAGCGGAGTAGCCAAAACGTAAACCTCTTTGTTTTATTGCGGTGGCAGGATTTAGAATACGCATTTTATCTGATCATGGGCTGAAAGCTATGCATACTTGGATGTGTTTAATTTGTGGTTTTATTTATGATGAGGAAACCGGTCGCCCGGAAGATGGCATCGCCGCCGGCACCAAATGGGAGGATATCCCCCCTAACTGGACTTGCCCTGACTGCGATGCACGCAAAGATGATTTTGAAATGGTAGAGATCTAAACAGCACTAGGCGGTATGGCGCAGATCAAATTAGGCTGCGCCCATCGTCGTCAATTCATCGAAAAGGAACTCCATGGCTGCTGCCATCGCCGCTTACCTGCACTTCCTCGCTATCTTTTTCTTATTCGCGTTGCTGGTGCTCCAACATCACACCTTCAGGCTGCCTCTAGGCTTGGAGCAGGCCCGCAGCCTAACGCGGTTGGATATAGCTTACGGTTTAAGTGCCGGTTTGGTGCTGGCCAGCGGCCTTGCGCGCACCTTCTGGTATGGTAAGGGCTGGGAATACTATCTACACAATGGTTTATTCCATGCAAAATTTGGCCTGTTTATTCTGATTGCGCTGCTCTCTATTCTGCCAACGGTAGTATTTTTACGGTGGCGCCCGGCACTCAAAGAAAATCGACCTCCCGCTATCAGTGCCCGAATGGCTCGCTTGCTCACATGGAGCATTCGTTTAGAACTACTGCTGTTACTCTGCATGCCTCTATTGGCTACTTTGCTCGCCCGTGGCTTTGGGGTGAACACCGGCTAGACCGGCCAACGGTGCTGACAATATCAACACAAGCTTTGAGAAAGCGATTATGAGACTCTTATTGATTAAATTACTATTCGGTCTACTCGCCATATCGGCACTGGCTGGTTGTGCCCAGATTCATACCACACAAGCTGGCGTTGTTGGCATTAACCGCTCGCAGAGCATGATGCTTTCCAGTCAAGAGGTCGAACAGGCATCAGCCAAATCTTACGCTCAGCAAGTCAACAAAGCCTCCAACGAAGGCGAACTCAATGCTGACCCAGCCATGGCCAAGCGTGTACGCACTATCTCCAATCGCCTGATCGCCCAAGTCGGTATTTTTCGTCCCGATGCGGCCAGTTGGAAGTGGGAAGTGAATGTGATGCAAAATGAGGAAACCAATGCCTATGCAATGGCAGGTGGCAAAATCATGGTCTACTCCGGCTTAATCACTAAGTTGCAATTGACTGATGCCGAACTGGCCGCCGTCATTGGCCACGAAATTTCTCACGCACTGCGCGAACATTCGCGAGAAAGTATGAGCCGCGCTTACGCGCAGCAAATGGGGCTCTCCATTGTCGGTGCCCTGGCCGGTCTGAATAAAGCCCAAACCGATCTGGCTTCGCTAGCGACTGACATTACCTTGTCCAAACCGAATAGCCGCACGATGGAATCAGAAGCCGACCTGATGGGCCTGGAACTGATGGCACGCGCGGGTTATGACCCCAGAGCAGCAGTGAATGTCTGGAATAAAATGATCGCAGCGGGTAATAAGGGCGGATTAGAATTCCTCTCCACCCACCCTTCCGGTGACACCCGCATCCAGGAACTACAAAAAAGCATCCCACAAGTGCTACCACTCTACGAAGTAGCCAAAAAATCCTAAGGACACCGTGTTTTATCTCTATCTGAAAGCCTTACACATCTTTTTCGTAATCGCCTGGTTTGCCGGCTTATTCTATCTGCCCAGGCTGTATGTCAATCTCGCTATGGTCGGACCAGGAGCCGCCAACCAGCAATTGCTGCTGATGGCGGGCAAGCTCTATCGCTTCATGACCCCCCTTGGCCTGCTGGCTATAGCCAGCGGCTTGTGGTTGTGGCTAGGCTTCGGCATCAGTGGCGGCTGGCTGCATGCCAAGCTCAGTCTGGTACTATTACTGCTGGTCTACCACGCTTACTGCGGCAAACTCTATCATCGTTTTGTCGCACAGCAGAATCAGCGCAGTCACGTCTGGTATCGCGTCTTCAATGAATTACCGGTACTACTCTTACTTGCCATCATCCTGCTCGTTATTATCAAGCCGTTTTAATCAGCACCGCCTTACTGGAAACACCGTTTATGAAGCACCTCTCCTATTGGGCACTTCTGCTCTGCCTCAGCTCTGCAGTAGCTTTGGCTGCCCCCTCTTTACCCGCCAAGCGCACCCTGCCCAGCAGCTTGCTGCTAACCGTACAGCGCGCGGGCAGTGAGTATTTGCACCTACCCTTATGCGTTAATGCCCAAGGGCAATTCAGCGGTAATACTGAATTGGATCAAGCCCCCCTTCATCTGCAAGGCAAAGTAGAAACGCGGCGCACCCATACCCAACCCCTGCTCACTATTTCCGTCCATTGGCAGAATCAGAACAATCCGCAGGACATCCACGCTCAAATCCCGCTGGACGACAAACCGCAACTGCTGGGGAGTCTGCTACAACAAATCTACCCCTACGGTGAACACAGCAATACCATTGCCCAGCACAGCACCCTTAACCTGACAGTACAAACCCAGTTACTTAGCCGCACCTGCCAGCCCAGCAAGGAAACCTAATCAATGGCCTTAGAAATAGAACGCCGCTTCCTGATCTGCAACGACCACTGGCGCAAACTGGCTAGTGGTACCCGCTACCGTCAGGGCTACTTATCAGTAGAAAAAGAACGCACTGTACGCGTGCGCATTGTCGGCGAACAGGCATGGCTCACCCTAAAAGGCTATATCAGCGAACTTAGCCGCCATGAATTTGAATACCCGATTCCACTAGCCGATGCCATCACCATGCTCGATACCATGTGCCCTTTGGTGATAGAAAAACTGCGCTACTGCATTGAACACGCTGGTTTTGTCTGGGAAATAGACGAATTCTTCGGTGACAATACCGGGCTGGTACTGGCCGAAATTGAACTACCAAGCGAAGACACACACTTTGAACGCCCCGACTGGATCGGTGCCGAAATTTCACAAGATGGCCGCTATACCAATGCCTATCTTTCGAAAACCCCCTATCGACAATGGCCTGAACACCACTAATGGCTCTACTTTACCGTACACAAGGAAATGCTCATGTCCCGCAATTTAGAACTGTTTGAACGAGGCAAAAAATCCATCCCCGGCGGCGTCAACTCGCCAGTACGCGCTTTTGGCTCAGTCGGTGGCAACCCGCGCTTTATCAAAAAAGCCCTCGGCGCGCGAGTATGGGATGCCGATGACCAAGTCTACCTCGACTACGTTGGTTCCTGGGGCCCGGCCATCCTCGGCCACGCCCACCCGGTAGTCATCAAAGCCGTACAAGACGCTGCCGTTGACGGCCTGTCCTTTGGTGCCCCCACCGAAGCGGAAATCGATATTGCCGAAGAAATCTGCAAGCTGCTGCCTTCGATCCAGCAAGTCCGTCTGGTCTCCTCCGGCACCGAAGCCACCATGAGCGCGATCCGGCTGGCGCGCGGCTACACTGGCCGCGATACCATTATCAAATTTGAAGGCTGCTATCACGGCCACTCCGACAGCCTGCTGGTCAAAGCCGGTTCCGGCCTGCTCACTTTCGGCAACCCCTCTTCTGGCGGTGTCCCCGCCGACTTTAGCAAACACACACTGGTGCTGGAGTACAACAACGTCGAACAACTACACACCACCTTCCGCGAACTAGGCAGCCAGATTGCCTGTGTGATTCTGGAGCCGATTGCCGGCAATATGAACTTGATCCAGCCCTCGGCCGAATTCATCCACACTTTGCGCCAGCTCACCGAACAGTCTGGCACCGTGCTGATTTACGATGAAGTGATGACGGGTTTCCGCGTGGGTCTAAGCTGCGCTCAGGGTCTGCATGGCATCACCCCCGACCTCACCACTTTGGGCAAGGTGATAGGCGGTGGCATGCCACTGGCTGCCTTTGGTGGCCGCGCCGACATCATGGCCAAAATCTCACCGCTGGGTGATGTCTATCAGGCTGGCACCCTATCCGGCAACCCGGTCGCCGTCGCCGCCGGCCTCAGTACACTCAAACTGATACAGGAACCCGGCTTTTACAGCACGCTAAGCCAGCGCACCCAGCGCCTGGCACAAGGCTTGGCTGCCGCCGCCAAAGAAGTTGGCGTCACCATGTGTGCAGACAGCATAGGTGGCATGTTCGGTATTTACTTCTGTGAAAACATCCCCAGCAGTTATGCACAAGTCAGCCAATCTGATCGCGCCCGCTTCAACCGCTTCTTCCACGAGATGCTGGCCGAAGGTGTCTATCTGGCACCTTCGGCTTACGAAGCTGGCTTTGTCTCTAGCGCCCATAGTGATGAGATCATCGAACAGACCATCGCCGCGGCCAAACGAGCACTGACTCGGCTCTAAATCTTCACCCTCTATCGGCCAGTCGTGACCACCATCCCGGCTGGCTTCTTGCTGTTTAGCTTGCATCAAGATTGTTAGAAGGCGTCAAAAAATTCTTTGCCACGCTAAGAGCCGCTAACAAAAGCTCGCAGAGCGCCTGAGCCAAGGCGCGCCGACGCAGACAGTACCAGTAGTACGGCAAGGAGGCTCAACACACTGGATCAGGGGTTTTGTTAGCGGCGCTAAGCAAACATTCCCGGCGATATACCTAACATCCACGCCGCTACAGAGGCTAATATCCCCATGATGGCCACTCCAAAAATTGCAACTCATGCTGTCCTATCAGAAAACGGCGCTGCGTAGCTTGGCTGTGCTACACAGGCAGCAACCACGCCTGCTGCGAGCAATGCTGATTAGTCTATTGCTGTTTACTCCGGCAACGCTGTTCAGTCTCAGTGGCTTGAATGATCTGATTTATCCATTCACCCTGGCCGCCACTTACGGTGTGATTATTTATATTCAGGCCAAGCCTTTATCCTGGCCCTCGATTCTGCTGCTCCCAACTTTGTGCCTGGCCGGACGACTCAGCATACCCTTCCCGCCAGCCATGTTCGGATTGTTGTTCACCTGCCTGGTCTTAATGGCCAGCTCGGCACGCCGTGGCTGGCACAAGGGGATACAGTTTTGGGTGTTTGGTTTACTGCTGGGCAATATGACGCAAAGCTCTAGCCTGCTACCGTGGCAGGAAGCCTTACTTATGGTGATGGGGTGCACCTATGGTGTAGCGCTGGCCCGCCTGGGGTTGTACAACTGGGGACGAATCCTGCCGGGGGCTTCGGTTGATGACAGCTATCGCTATATGCTGCACTTGGTACCCGCCGGCTTACTGGCTTGGCTATTGGCTTACTGGATGCATTGGCCACATGGCTGGTGGTTGGTTCTGCTGGCGGTAGGGATTCCCGATCCATCACCGGAACGCCTACTTCAACTGGCCAAGGAGCGCATTATCGGCACGCTACAAGGCGCACTCTTCGCCGCTGCCTTGTTTTATTTATCTTTATCCATCGTCCTGCACAGCCTGGGTCTGTGCTTGATGCTGACAGTCGCACTAGTCAGCCTGCAGCGAAACTTCCGCCTATTTGTCAGCATGCTGACCGCGCTGGTCTTAAGCCTGTTGCCGGCCAGTCAATTCGGTCACGGCGTATTAGAACGTGTTATCGATACACTAGCTGCCGCGCTATTCTTTAGCTTGCTGCTATGGTTGTTGGCTCTGCGCGCCAGACTACGGAAAGAACAAGCAGCCACCGCTGGTGACTAGCATCATCACCACAATGATATGACGCTCATCCGACACCTTAAGAGCGGCCAACAAAACCCCTGATCTCACGTTGCGCCTCCTTGCCATGCCCTTGCACTGTCTGCGTCGGCGCGCCTTGGCGCAGGCGCTCTGCGAGCTTTTGTTAGCCGCTCCAATTCTTGACGCACTAGAATAGTAAACATTTATACCCTACGTATTTAAATTGATATTCATCTAATGACAGCCATAATCTTTAAGTAGGCACCCGACATTAATGACTAAAAGTGCCAATTTAAATTCACGGGGACAAAGACTATGCGCTATCCGATCAGACATAAGCAGGAAACTCGACAACGCATTTTAACCATGGCAGCCGTACGCTTTCGTGCCGAGGGTCTGGTGAACGTTGGCATCGCCAATCTGATGGCTGATCTAGGGCTGACGCATGGCGGCTTTTATACCCACTTCAACAGCAAGGAAGACCTGGTCGCCCAAGCCTGTCTCTATGCACTGCAAAGCATGAACGCCCAATGGCAGACACAATTGGCCTTAAGCGACGATGGCAAGTGTCTCGCTCGCTTGATTGACGACTACCTCACCACCGCTCACCGCGACTTCCCCGACTCAGGCTGCGTCGTCGCCGCACTAGCAGGGGAGCTGGCGCGCCATGATAAAGGTTCACGTCAATTATTTGGCGAGGGTATCAGCGCTTTACTCAGTACCTTGCAGCAGGCCAGCTCACGTGATGTGGCCGCTGGCAATCAGCGACTCTCCGCTACCGCCTGCCTGGCACTAATGGTGGGGGCGCTGCAACTATCCCGGGCCGTCAAGGATGAGGATTTATCCAAGCGCTTTTTACAGGAAGCACGCAGCGCCTTATTGGGCTTGAACTAGATAATATCCAGGTGATCCAGCCCTTCCAACGGATCACGCCCTTTGCCTTCTTCACTGTAGAGTTTGATTTTTAGGCGTAGATCATTGATAGAATCGGCATTACGCAAAGCGTCTTCATAACTGACCAGCCCCTCTTCGTACAGATCGAACAGGGACTGGTCAAAAGTTTGCATACCCGCTTCCCGCGAGCGCGCCATCACTTCTTTGAGTTCCCCTACCTCGCCTTTGAAAATCATGTCGGACACCAGCGGGCTGTTCAGTAATATTTCTACCGCGGCCACACGCCCGCGCCCGGCTTTAAGCGGTATCAGGCGTTGCGAAATAATGCTGCGCATATTGAGAGATAAATCCATCAGCACCTGCTGATGGCGCTCCTCCGGGAAAAAATTCAACACCCGTTCCAAAGCCTGATTCGCATTATTGGCATGCAACGTAGCCAGACATAAATGTCCGGTTTCAGCAAACTGTAGGGCATAGCCCATGGTTTCCCGATCACGAATCTCCCCCATCAGAATCACATCAGGAGCCTGACGCAAGGTATTCTTCAGCGCCACCTGCCAATCTTCAGTATCCACGCCGACTTCACGCTGAGTGATGATCGATTTTTTATGAACGTGCACATATTCGATCGGGTCTTCAATGGTAATGATGTGATCGTGATTATGACCATTTCGCCAATCTACCAAGGCGGCCAGTGAGGTGGACTTACCCGAACCGGTACCCCCGACAAAAATCACCAGCCCACGCTTAATCAGCGCGATATCTTTCAGCACCTCCGGCAAATTAAGCTCATCAAATGACGGAATATCGGTATTAATCTTACGCAGTACCATGCCGACCTGACCCTGCTGCACAAAAGCACTCACCCGAAACCGGCCCACCCCGGGCGGACTAATCGCAAAATTGGCTTCTTTATGTGCCTCAAACTCCTCAGTTTGCCGGTCACTCATAATTGAACGCACCAGTTCTTTGGTGTGCTGAGCGGATAAAGGCTGCGGTGATACCGGCGTGATCTTGCCATCAATTTTCATCGCTGGCGGAAAATCGGCCGCAATAAAAATATCAGAGGCGTTTTTACCTACCGCGTGCTTCAGCAAATCGTGAATAAACTTGGAGGTTTGGTCTTTTTCCATGATTGAGCTTTCCTGATAAGCACGTATTCAATGTAGCGGCGGGTAAGACAATACGCCAAATCCAGCCCTGAATAACAAGAGAAACCGGCTCAAAAATTATCTTTATTGGTCGCCTTTTGTCTGGCATCTGCCGGCGAAACAATATTGCGCCGCACCAACTCTTGCAGGCATTGATCCAAAGTTTGCATGCCGTGCTGCTGGCCGGTTTGGATCATGGAATTAATCTGGGCGATCTTGTTTTCACGAATCAGATTACGCACCGCCGGCGTACCCAGCATAATTTCATGCGCGGCCACCCGGCCATTACCATCCTTGGCCTTCAATAAGGCCTGGGCAATCACGGCTCGTATCGACTCCGACAACATTGAGCGCACCATTTCTTTTTCACCGGCCGGAAACACATCCACAATACGGTCTATCGTCTTGGCTGCTGAGCTGGTATGCAGAGTACCAAACACCAGGTGCCCGGTTTCCGCTGCGGTCAGCGCCAGTCGAATCGTCTCCAGATCACGCAATTCCCCCACCAGAATCACATCAGGATCTTCACGCAAGGCCGACTTCAGTGCATTGGCAAAACTACGCGTCTGTAAACCTAACTCACGCTGATTAATCAGGCATTTTTTGCTTTCATGCACAAACTCAATCGGGTCTTCCACCGTCAGAATATGGGAACAGTCATTCTCATTAATATGATCGATCATTGCTGCCAGCGTCGTCGACTTACCAGAACCGGTTGGCCCGGTCACCAACACCAGACCCCGTGGGTAGGTGGCAATTTCCTGAAAAATCTTGGGAGCCCCCAGTTGCTCCAAGGATAAGACCGTAGACGGAATCACCCGAAATACCGCCGCCATACCACGATTCTGCACAAAAGAATTCACCCGAAAACGCGCCATGGAGGGGAGTTCGAATGAAAAATCACACTCATAAGTATCTTCAAATGTCTTACGCTGATAATCATTCATGATGTCATACACCATATCGTGCACATTATGGTGATCCATGGGGGGTAAATTGATGCGACGGATATCGCCGTTCACCCGTATCATCGGTGGTAAGCCAGCGGAAAGATGTAAATCAGATGCTTTGTTCTTGACGGTAAAAGCCAGCAGTTCGGAAATTTCCATAGTCGCGCCCCTAATCAAATCACGCCTTGGACATCCGCCAAGGCTTATATGGCAAAGTAGCAATAAGCTATTATCACAAGCACTTTATCCGAATCAGCCAGCATGCAGCAGTTGGCCAAGCAGACGGATAGTTTATGCGTATTCACTAGCAGCATCACTGCCCGATAGGGCAAAATACGACTCCAGCATGCTAAGCATAGAACCAAACCACTGCTTTGACTTTGAAGATAAGAGAGCCCAGCACACCATGATCGACCTCACCGCCCAACAATTAGAAAAAGTACGTCAGCAGCTGCGTGCGGCGGAACAAGCCGCTGGCCGGCCGGCCAATTCGGTACAATTGCTTGCTGTTAGCAAAACCTTCCCCGTCGCTGCCATCCTCAGTGCCTGGCATGCCGGGCAGCGTGCTTTTGGCGAAAACTATGTGCAGGAATTACAGGACAAAGCGAGTGAACTACAAGCACTGGCGATTGAATGGCACTTCATCGGGCCCTTGCAATCCAATAAGACTAGGGTCGTAGCGGAGTTGGCACACTGGGTACACTCCATTGATCGCCTGAAAATTGCTGAACGCCTTTCGGCCCAACGTCCTGATGAGTTGCCGCTCTTGAACGTCTGTCTGCAAGTCAATGTTTCTAACGAGCCTAGCAAGAGTGGTTGCCAGCCAAGCGAAGCGGTAAGGTTGGCTAAAGCAATAGCTGCCCTGCCCCACTTACAACTACGAGGTTTAATGTGCATTCCCGAAGCGGGAGCAGATCAGGCTAAACTAGCCGCACAATTTGCCCAGTTACATCAATTGCAACAACAGCTACAGGCAGATGGCCTGCTACTGGACACACTGTCCATGGGGATGTCGGCCGATATGGTGCTGGCAGTGGCCGAAGGCTCCACCATGGTACGAGTGGGCAGTGCTATTTTTGGCGCACGCCACTACTTATAGCTTCAAGGAGAAGAAGTTCATGCAGATTACTTTCATTGGCGGTGGCAATATGGCCAGCGCCATCATTGCCGGTCTTAGCCGCGAAGCAAGCCATCAGTTACGGGTAATTGATCCGGATCGCAGCAAGCTGGAGTTCTTACAATCACAATATGGGGTCGATGTCAGCGAATCGCTGCCGGCAGGCTGGAATCAAGACGATATCGTGCTATTGGCCGTCAAACCACAGCAGCTTCCTGCGCTGTGCCAAGAAATCGCCTCCCGCCTAGGCGGTGCCCTGCTCATCTCCATTGCTGCGGGCATTCAACTGGCCGCACTCCGTCGCTGGCTAGCAAGTGAACGCATCATCCGCGCGATGCCCAATACCCCGGCCATGGTAGGCAAAGGTGTCACCGGCCTGTATGCCCCGGCCACCATCAGCGCGGCCGATCGTCAATCTGCCCAAACCATCATGCAGGCCACCGGCCTCACCGTCTGGCTGGAACAGGAAAGCGGGATAGATGACATTACCTGCGTCTCTGGCAGTGGCCCGGCCTATGTGTTCTATTTCATCGAAAGCATGATCGAAGCGGCGATCAAGGCTGGCTTTGCCGAAAACGAAGCACGACAACTGGTACTGGCAACCTTTGATGGGGCAGTAGAACTAGCTAGACAAAGCCCGCTACCCGTTGCCAACTTGCGGCAGAACGTGATGTCTAAAGGCGGCACGACTGAGCGCGCCATTGCCCGCTTTGAAGCAGAACAGGTCAAAGCCGCCATTATTGCCGGAGCAATGGACTGCCGGGAACGCTCGATCGAAATGGGCCAACAACTCAGCCAGGATTAAATACCACTATGTTTTTTGAGACTCTGCAATTCCTGATTAAAACGCTATCTGGCCTGTTTGTTCTGCTCCTCTTATTGCGTTTCTATCTGCAGGTGGCACATGCACCGTTCAAGCACCCGCTGTGCCAGTTTGTCGTCGCGGCAACCAACTTTGTCGTATTGCCGCTACGCAAGCTGGTACCCGCCATACGCGGCTATGACAGTGCCACTCTGTTATTGGCTTGGCTGGTCAGCCTGCTGGCACATAGCCTGTTATTGCTATTAACTGCAGTTCCAGCGCTATTTAGCTATCCCCAGGTCTGGGTAGCCTTGACTGTACTCTCGATATTGAGTGTTTTTAAACAGTCGCTCATCCTATTAATGGGGGCGGTCATCGTCCAAGCCATACTGAGCTGGATTAGCCCATATAATCCTCTCTCCCCAGTACTGGACAGCTTAACCCGACCATTCTTACGACCATTTCGACAAGCCATTGTTGGCGGTGTGGATTTATCACCGCTTATTTTACTACTTATTATTCAAATAATTTTGATGTGGCCGGTACAAATGGTAGAAAACAGTTTTATGGCACAATTACGCGTTATATTCTAAAAAATCATGATACAGGTCCTTGCTATTTCGCCTGAATAAATGAATGCTTCACCACACCACAAACTATTAGGAGAAAAACCATGTCTAAAACTTTGCTGGCTGCCTTACTATTCGGTTTGAGCGCAACCCCGGCTTTGGCCAATCTACAGATGGCACAAAAATACGGCTGTACCGCCTGCCATGCTGTCGACAAAAAACTGGTTGGCCCTGCATATAAGGAGGTTGCTAAGAAATATGCCGGTAAGAAAGGCGCGGAAGCGATGCTGGTGCAAAAGATAAAAAATGGCGGATCTGGTGTGTGGGGAAATATTCCGATGACACCGCACCCGAATATCAGTGATGCGGATTTGCGCACATTAGCAAAATGGGTCCTTTCGCAAAAATAAAATCACCCCTTTTATTTTGCCAAATTGCACTTTAAGTGGCGGAGTAGTTGAAAAAACAGCTTATTACCGCACATTAGATTTAATAACAGCATTATTTATCTCGATAAACTATAAATCGATAAATAAACTTGTCATTAAAACAAAATAGCACTATATAAATGTCTGAGCGACAAGATATTTGTGTAACTTTCTGCAAGATAGTTGCACAAATACCGGCCTCCGGGTAATCTTCTGGGCCTGTTGCCAACTCTATGCTGGAAGCACAAAATTATGGCTAAGCTAACCGAGCAGGATATTCTCAAGTGGGAAGGCGATGATTATATGAACGCCGACCATCTTGAATACTTCAAAGAAGTACTGTTGCATATGCAACAAGAGTTGCTGTCTAACGCTAATGCCACAGCCAGCCACTTACAGGAACAGGAGGCTACCCCTGACCCTGCTGATCGCGCTACTCTGGAAGAAGAATATGCGCTGGAACTGCGGACACGTGATCGTGAACGTAAGCTATTGCAGAAAATTCAAGCCTCCTTACGTCAAATCGATGATGGTTCTTACGGCTTTTGTGAAGACACTGGCGAGCCCATCGGTCTACGCCGTTTGATGGCACGACCCACAGCTACACTGTCAGTAGAAGCGCAAGAGCGGCGCGAACGAATGAAGCGTCAATACGCAGACTAAATCTATCAGCAAAGGTTTCACACCAAGCGCCCTAGCACAGGGCGCTATTATTTTGTGAAAAACTCCCCGGCTATGGTTGTCTGCCGCCCTCAATTCCGGTTATCTTGCTGCTATGCAAAAACAGCGATACTGATCAAAGGACACCTATGCACCGCAAGACCGATGATGTGCGCATCAATGAAATCAAAGAGCTTCTGCCGCCAATTGCGCATTTGTACGAGCTCCCCATAACCGAAACCGTTTCTGAACTGGTTTACAACACCCGCCGGGCCATCAGTTCGCTACTACGTGCCGAAGACGATCGCCTACTGGTCGTGATTGGCCCCTGCTCCATTCACGATACCGACGCGGCTATCGAATACGCCAAAAAACTGACTCAACTACGGGAAGAACACGCCAAAGAATTGCTGATTGTAATGCGGGTTTATTTTGAAAAACCGCGCACCACCATTGGCTGGAAGGGGCTGATCAATGACCCGCATCTGAATGAATCCTTCGACATCAATACCGGCCTGCGCCTGGCCCGTCGTCTGTTATTGACACTGAATGAGCTGGGCATACCAGCCGCGACCGAATTCCTGGACATGATTACCCCGCAATATTTCGCCGATCTGATTAGTTGGGGGGCCATTGGTGCTCGTACCACCGAAAGCCAGGTACACCGTGAACTCGCCTCTGGTCTCTCCTGCCCGGTAGGTTTCAAAAACGGCACCGACGGTAATCTGAAAATTGCTATTGACGCCATCCGCTCCGCAAGCGTGTCTCATCACTTTCTCTCCGTGACTAAAACCGGGCATTCCGCCATTGTTTCCACCGGCGGCAATCCGGACTGCCACGTCATTCTGCGCGGCGGCAAAGAACCCAACTACTCGGCAGCGCATGTGCAGGCAGCAGCAAAAGAGCTTTCCGATGTTGGCCTCGCGCCCAAGCTGATGGTCGACTTCAGCCATGCCAATAGCCGTAAAGACTATCGTCGGCAAATGGAAGTCGCCGACGATGTCGCCGCGCAAATCCGTAGTGGTGGTCAGCATATTTTCGGGGTGATGGTAGAAAGCCATCTGGTGGCCGGTCGTCAGGATCTGCAACCTGGTTGTACGCTCACCTATGGTCAGAGCATTACCGATGGCTGTATCGGTTGGGATGACACCACCCAACTGCTGCAAACCCTAGCCAATGCCGTCAAGGCGCGTCGTGCACAGCAATAAATCAGATTAAAACAAATACGCGGCCAGCGCTGTCAGGCAAAGGTCGCGTTCATTTTCTTGCCATGCTCATCCTCAACCAACGTCAACAGGCTCTCCTTGCCTTAGTCAAACGCGATAGCTATATCAGTGTCGAAAAACTGGCAGCCCACTTCACCGTTACCCGTCAGACTATACGTCGCGATATCGCACTCTTGGCCGAGCACCAACTGCTACAGCGTTATCATGGCGGTGCCAGCGTGCTCTCCAGTGTAGAGAATGTCGCCTATCAGGCACGGCAGATTTTATGCATTGAGGAAAAACGCCGCATTGCGGCCTGTGTCGCTCAGCATATCCCCAACCATGCTTCTCTTTTTATTAATTTGGGTACCACCACTGAAGAAATAGCCAAGGCACTGCATCAACATCAGGGCCTGCGCGTGATGACCAATAATCTGCATGTTGCCGACACTATGTGTGACTATCAGGATTGTGAGGTGATGGTACTGGGTGGTGTGATGCGAACGCGCGACCGTGGCCTAACTGGTGAGGCCACGGTACAGCTTATCCGCCAGTTTCGTGTCGACTACGGCATCATCGGTGTTTCCAGCATTGAAGCGGATGGTACTCTACGCGATTACGACTACCGCGAAGTACGTACTACCGAAGCCATCATCCAGCAGTCGCGCCAGGTGTTTCTGGCTGCAGATCACAGCAAGTTTGACCGGCCAGCGCTAGTAGAACTGGGGCACCTCAGCCAAATCAGCGCCCTGTTTACCGATCAGGCTCCGACAGCCGCCATTATCGAACAGATGCAGGCTGCCGGTACCCAACTACATATTGCCGACTAAAAGCCGCGAATAACACTTAAGTAGCAAGCAGGCGGAGCCATCATGACGTGCTAAGGCTGTTGACCCGTTGCAGCCAGCACAATCTCACGAATACAGACATTCTGCGGTTGCTGATAAGCGTAGCTGACTGCCGCAGCCACATCGCTGGCCGCCAGCGCGCCGCCAATACTTTCTTTCCACTGTTCATAACCCGCCTTGATCTGGGCACTGCTGGTATGCGACAGCAACTCGGTCTCCACCGCTCCCGGTGCAATAGTCACCACCCGTACCCCATGACCAGCAACTTCTTCGCGCAGGTTTTCCGACATAGCATGTACCGCAAACTTAGTACCGCAATACACGGCATGGTTGGGAAAGGTCTTACGCCCAGCCACCGAGCTGATATTGATAATGGTGCCACGCCGCCGGGCAATCATGCCGGCAAGTACCACTTGAATACCATTCAGCAAGCCGGTTACGTTCAGATCGAACATCGCTTGCCACTCTGCCGGGTCCTGCTCCGCCACCTGCCCCAGCAGCATTACCCCGGCATTATTCACCAGCGCATCCGCTGGGCCGAACTGCTGTTCTGCTTCGGCTACCGCTGCAGCCAGCTGTGCACGGTCAGTGACATCTACCGTACGACACAGTGTATTAGGCAAATTTAACGCCTGCAGACGCTCCAGACGACGAGCCAGCAACAAGAGCGGGTGGCCCTGCTGTGATAACAACTGCGCAGTGGCGGCACCGATACCGGAACTGGCACCAGTGATAATGATTAAAGGCTTGGACATACATCACTCCCTCATACAATAAGCAATAAGAAATATCGATACTTGAGCAGCAGAACTGCACTATACTCGCGCTGATTACGCGCTAAAAATCGTTTATTCCTGTTCAAGCTATCAGCTAATCTTATGGACATCCGTCAACTCAAGGCCTTTATTGCGGTATTTGAAGAGGGCAATATCACCCAGGCAGCCAAGCGTCTGCACCTGAGCCAGCCAGCCCTCTCCGCCACGATTCAGCAATTGGAACAACAACTCGAAGTGCAGCTATTTCAGCGCCAGGCCCGTGGCACCGCGCTGACTGATGCCGCACGCGTGCTCTATCCGGCAGCCCGTCGCCTGGTCAATGAAATGGGAGAGTTGCACCAACTATTGCATCAGCCACAGGACTGTACACCGTTAATACTGGGACTGGCAGCCGATCTTGGCCCAGCAGATGTCGCCCATTTTTTGCGTCAGGCCTATCAGGCCGTCAATGGCCTGCTGCTGGAAACAGTGAGCACTTGCGCTGGCGATATTCGGCTGGATGAAGAATCGCAACGTTGCGAGGACGAGTTATTCCTACCACTATGGGAAGAGGCCTATGTACTGGCACTACCGGCGCACTCTGCGCTGGCAAATCAACAAGCCATCAAGCCGCTACAACTCTGCGGGCAAGACCTAGTAGCCTGCCCAGAACATCCCTCGCATCAACGTTTTGCCAGCATTCTAGGGCCTGCTGCAAAAGAACTCGTCCTAGCAGCCCGCGCCGCCAATCTGCAACAAGCTCTAGTGCTGGTAGCTGCCGGGATCGGTATCGCGCTGCTACCACAAGGTTTATGTCAGGGTGTAGCTGGCGTCATCACCCGCCCGCTGGCTAATATGCGGCTAAACCGCCGCATTGGCTTATGTTACCTACCGGAAAATCAAAACAAACCCGCTGTTAGCTTGCTGAGACAATACTTCATGTCCCAAGCAGGCTAACAGCCCGGCCTTATTGCACAGCAGCAAACGCTTGCGCTACATAGGGTGCATTCTGCCGATTCAAGCCCGCTACACACATACGCCCACTACTGACCAGATAAACAGCAAAGCGCTCGCGCAAGGCCTCAACTTGCTCGGCACTCAAGCCGGTATAGCTGAACATGCCACGCTGATGTTGCAGATAAGCCCAATCACGCTGCGGTAAAGCCTGTTGCAATACCTGTACCAGCACGGTACGCATAGCTTGAATACGCTCACGCATCGCAGTCAGCTCACTTTGCCACAGCGCGTTTAACTCCCCATCAGCTAATACTGTTGCAATCAGCCGCGCCCCAGTCGTCGGCGGGCTGGAGTAGATACGACGTATCGTCGCCTTCAACTGCCCCAACACCAAGTCCGCTTCTGCCTGGTCAGCACACAGTACCGATAACGCACCGCAGCGCTCACCATACAAAGAGAAGATTTTAGAGAACGAATTTGCCACCAAACCGGACACCCCAGCCGTCGCCAACGCGCGCACCGCATAAGCATCCTCATCCAGACCTATACCAAAGCCCTGATAAGCCATATCCATAAAGGGAATCAGTTGTTGGCGTTTGAGTACCGCGACAACTTGATCCCACTGTGCCGGCGTCAGGTCTGCACCGGTAGGATTATGGCAACATGGATGCAGTAGCACGATGCTGTGCGCTGGCAGGCTCTCCAGACAAGCAAGCATGGCATCAAAGTTCACTCCGCCAGTCTGCGCATCAAAATAGGGGTAACGATTAACCGAAAAACCCGCCCCTTCGAAGATGGCGACATGGTTGTCCCAAGTTGGGTCGCTTACCCATACTTGCACATCTGGAAAATAACGCTTGAGCAAATCCGCGCCCACCTTGAGCGCCCCGGAGCCGCCCAATGTCTGCACCGTTGCCACCCGCTGCGCGAGCAGAACCGGATGATCGCGGCCGAATAATAACTGCTGTACCTGCTGGCGATAGGCTGCCAGGCCCTCCATCGGCAAGTAGATGCACGGTGTGGCGGGCAAAGCCGCCAGTCTGGCCTCGGCCTGTTGTACCGCCTGCAAACGAGGAATCTGCCCGGCTTCGTCATAATACAGACCGATGCTCAGATTCACCTTCTCGCGCCGCTCATCCTGTTTAAAAACCTCTACCAGCGACAGAATCGGGTCACCGGCATACTGCTCCAGATGTTGAAACAATTTCCTCTCCTTTTAGAGCCGCTAACAAAACCCCGAAGAGTCCCCGAGCCGAGGCGCGCCGACGCAGACAGCACCTGTAGTACGGCAAGGAGGCGCCACGCTGGATCAGGGATTTTGTGAGCGGCTGTTAGTATTAGCCATCGATGACTGGCATTATCGCACCATGACCGGTGCTAACAAGCAATCTATCATTATCTGCCCTAACCACCTAGAGCGGCCCACCCAAACAAAAAGCCCATCTGTAAAGCGCTTACAGATGGGCTTTAAAAACTAAAATTAGCAAACTAATTACTTAAGCACACAAGTGTAATTTATGAGCTTATCATCTACTGTAGCGTTATCTGAATGAGAATTGCCATTGTCTATGTGCCAATGCTCGTGCCCATAATCTGCTATCGTAGGTGCCGTAGCCGTCCAATAATAGCCCTGATAGCCACCTGTGGCAGAGTTATTCCAACCATAGCCAGTTGCTAGATTGCCCCATTCACTAAACAATGCCCCCACACCACGTACAGTCTGACCAAGTGTTATATCTGAGCTCTGTGGAAGTACTCCGCTAAGATCACTACAAGCCTTCGTTGCATCAGCCCAGTTCTTCTTAGCTCCAT
The DNA here is from genome assembly GCA_020830965.2 of Neisseriaceae bacterium TC5R-5. Classification (GTDB taxonomy): domain Bacteria; phylum Pseudomonadota; class Gammaproteobacteria; order Burkholderiales; family Chromobacteriaceae; genus Chromobacterium. The sequence goes on along the minus strand of JACCFC020000001.1, from coordinate 16,229 downwards.
CAGTATAAACAAACCACTTGCTGAGATTCATCGTATAAACCGTGCCGGTATAAGCACTGCCAATACCTCTGCTCTTACGAGTCAGTTTCACCAGTACCTGTCCATCGCTGCCTGGCTGAGCATTAAAGGTAACCTTACCATCGCTAACCGCCACGCCAGTACCTTGAATGCTCCAGCTATAGTTGCTGTCAGGCAAAGTAGCACCGGTAACTTGAAGCTGGAAATTTGCTCCAGCAAACGCAGTTGTGGGAAAGCCTGCATTCACGGCAAAGGTATTTCCCCCCGCCACTAGGGCACTCACCCCAACAAAGCTCAATGATTTAGATACTGCACTTGCTTGTCCCGGTGCTTTCACGCTCAGAGAGAGGGCCCCAACCTTGCTACTCTTCGCATACGCAGTTGATTGACCATCTTTATCTGAAGGGCTGATTGAAGAAATACCGACATCAGACGCGGTATACGCTGGCATCACCCCTTTCAGCGGATTGCCATACTTATCTTTCACCAGCACGGTCACCAAGTTGACATCCCCATTGTCGGCAAGCGCACCACTTTCCACGGTAAAGTCAGTAGCAGCAATAACTGCACTCGCCACATCAGCAACAAATGGTACTGAGATTGCGACATCCTCAGCAGCACTGTTAAGCGCTTTTATGCTGGCCGTTGCCTGAATGCTCCCCATCTTAGTTGTCGTCACGGTTGCCGTAACAATGCCGTCATCATCGGTGTTGCCGCCATTAGCCACATCCGGTGTAATAACAGACACCGTATCACTATGGCTTGCTACAAACTTAACGGCGACATTAGGTACCGGATTATCATTAGCATCCACCACTTGTGCCGTGATGGTTTCGCTAGCAGCCACCACCACATCCTTGCTACCACTGCTTCTAGTCAACGCTATCAGTTTAGCTGTGGCTACATCAGCCTTAAATTTTAAATCCAGGTCTTTACTACTGCCATTGACAGAAGCGCTGACCCGGCTAGGACCCGCCTTCTTGTTAGCAAGAGTGACCTGAGCCAGCCCCCCTCCAGCCGTTGTGACGGTACGACTAGACAGGACGCCACCGTTACTTGCGCCAAAGCTCACCACGACACCATCCACCTTATTACCCTTGGCATCCGTCACCGTTGCCGTCACGGTGATCTTGTCCTCCTCATCAGCAATAGCTTCCAGCTTATCTGCTTTCAGTGCATTAGCATCATTGGCTAGTTGAGCCGTATTGCTATCAGCAATAAAAGTAGCGGCGGCATCTGCACTGCTCTTGCCCACCGTCGCGGTAACCGTGACCTCTTCTGCCACGGCATTGCTTAACCATACTTTAGCCACACCCTCTTTATTGGTTCGCACCTTAAGCGTACTGGTCGCACTTTTACCCTTGCGGCTAGCCATGACTGCTGGTGTATCAGCCAAATCACCACTGCTGCTGGCAAAAGTCACTTCAATCCCTTCTAGAGCATTGCCGCCGGCATCCACCACCGCAGCGGTCACTTCAATCTGCTCTTCACCATTGGCCAGTGCTTTATTAGTACTCAAAGTCAAGCCATTATCGCTGCCACCGCCATCGCCACCACCTAGTTGAGCCGAATCCGGATCAGCATAAATAGTCACCACCTGCTGCAAATTAGGCCCGGACAAAGCCACGCCTTCCAGCGTCGGAATCACGGTCACGTCGCGCGCAATATTGCCAGCTTTCAAGGTGGCTATATAAACACCAGGCTGTTGTGAACTTTCCTGGAAGCCGCCATCAGCCAGACGATGCTGCCATCTCACCGGAGCCGCTGCCTGAGCCTGCACGGGTGCTGCGTCATCCTGAATATTTAATAGTGCGGCAAGCCCAGTCACTGGCTGTTTGTCTTCGTTATGCAAGGTCAGCGTCAATACGCTGCCATCACCTTGCGGGTTAGCCGGTATCCGTGTCAGCGACGCTTGCAAACTGGAAGCGTCCAGACTCACCCCCGCACCGGTGACGACCACCTGCAATTGAGCAGGCAGCGAGGCATTATTCGCACTGTCATAAGCTACAGCGGTGACCAAGTGCGTGTTCGCTACTGCACCGCCGGCTGTATATTGCGGCAAAGTCAATTGCCAGTCCCCATCCTTGCCCGAAGGCAGATGACCACCGCTGGCGCTCAAACTCGGAGCCTGCCATTCAATGCGAGCAATCCCGCCATTACTGGCGGTTGCCGTTCCTGCCAAATTCAGCACCTGACCGGCCAGACCCTCCGCCTTGGCTGGTAGGGTGAGGAAAACCTGCGCCTGCTTGCGGTATTTCAGCACGATCTGATTATTACGCTCCACCAGATCATAACGCCCGCCCGCCAGGCTGCGTTTGGCCGCCACAGCAGCAGGGTTCACCTGCTTAGCCCAAGGCACGCCTAAGGCATAATTCACCTCCAACTTGATTTGGGTACTCTTCAGGCTATCCTGCCCTGCTTTACGATCCACCCCCAACACCAGCAAAGGAAACGGGGTATAGCTCAAGCCAATCGTATAGGCCGAAGGATCCTTTTGACGCTTATCTTTGCCAAACAAACCCACTTCGTCGCCATAGTATTTTTCATACATCAGCTTGCCACCCAATTGCGGTAATGAGGGCAGCCAGGCTTCAGCACGGATATCAAAACCATTGGCTGATTTTTCGTCATAACCCACGACATCGCTAGAGTTTTTCCAGTCGCTCAAGGCAAAATAACCATTAGCGGCTAACTTCAGATAATCACGGCGGTATTCACTACCAAGCCCCAGACGATTATGCTGATTGGTAAACTCTCGATCAGCAAACAGGTTATAGCCCAGCATCCATTCCGGGGTGAAATAACGCTGGCCGAAACCCAGATTACCGGTGGTGCGGCCATCCAGACGACGTGCACCAAACTGACTGAATGTCAGCCAGCGCTCGCTATCCGACCAAGGCAGCAACATATCAAACTGACTGCCTTCCAAATTAAAACGATCATTCAGGTTCAACTGAAAACGTGCGGTACCAAACTGATTCAGCCATTGCTGTGCTTCGCTATTAGCCTTGCCTACTGCCGCCCCTACCGTGGCGCTACGCAGCATCGATTCGGCCTGTTTACTGACCTCATCATTACTCAACAACGTCCCCGCCGTTTTAGCGGCATTGGCCAACTCTTGGTTCAAAAAATCTGGGCTAGGGGTTGCTAGTATGCTCTCTACTGACGCTGCTGAAGCCATTAGCGGCATCAAACTTAAACTCAATGGGAATAAAAACTGAAAAATCATGGTAAGCCACGCAGCAAAAACAAATGCGCGTGGCCTGCGCGCCACTGGCGCCAGGTCATGGTTCATGGGAGTACCTTTATGAAAAATAGATATCCGAATCGAGATCATCACCAGAGCCACTCAAGCCTGGCGTGCATTTGGCTAATTTTTTATGAAAAGCAGATTTCTAAAAACCACAGATAATCAATATAAAAACTAAACGTTTAGTGAATATATCATACGTTATGATTATTTTCAAAAAGATTATTCTTTTTGATTTTAATTTCATTAAAAGCAAAGAAAGCCCATTTTGATTATCAAAATGGGCTTTGCGTATTTTTTATTCGTATCGCTTAAAGTATCAATCCACAAACCGTGTTCGCAACTCCTCCAGATTAAACTGCTGCAAAATAGCCTCCTGCCGCAGTCGCGCACTGGCCTTACCTTTGCTCGTTTTCTTGGCGATGATCAGCTCATTCTTCATCGAGTGCTCCCAACCCACCAGTTCCGTTACGGTTAATTGGTAACCCTGAGCTTCCAATTGCAAGCAGCGCAAGACATTGGTCAGTTGGCTACCAAATTCACGAGTATGAATAGGGTGGCGCCACAACTCTGACAATGCTGTCAGACCTAAAGTTTGATTTTTTTTCTGCCGCAATAGCTGCGCCACCTCAGCCTGACAGCACGGTACCAGCACGATATAACGTGCCTGTTTGGCCAGAGCAAAGCGAATGGCATCATCTGTAGCGGTATTACAAGCATGCAAAGCGGTAACAATGTCCACCTGCTCCGGCAAGGCCGGGTCCTGAATGGAGGCTTCAACGCTCAAATTCAGAAAACTCATGCGTGCAAAACCCAGCTTGCTGGCTAGCGCTTGTGACTGCTCCACTAATTCGGCACGAGTCTCAATGCCGTAAATGTGCGCCCCAGCCTGCTCCTTCAAAAACAGGTCATACAAGATAAAACCCAGATAGGACTTACCCGCCCCATGATCGGCGAGGCTTAACTTACCCTCGGTGGCCAACACATCGGCCATCAGCGGTTCAATAAACTGATAAAGGTGATAAACCTGCTTCAGTTTGCGACGCGTATCCTGGTTGATCTTGCCATCACGAGTCAGGATATGCAGTGCTTTAAGCAGCTCCAGCGATTGCTGCGGTTTAATTTCGGGAATCAGGCTCATGCTAGCCTCCGGCAAAAACAAATCGGCACAGTTTAACAGACTGTGCCGATTGTCCCGCCTACAGCGCACCAGCGCCGACTGAACTCAAAACAAAGGAACGATGCCATAAAAGGCATGTTGCGCAATATAGTTTTCACCCCACTGAGAAATCTCATATCCCATGCTGTTTAACCAATCAAATAGCGATTGCCTTGGTTCGGCATACCAATCACCAGTCCAAGCCTGAAAAATAACCGGCGGATAACGATTACTGGCCAACATTGACATCCCGCCTTCCAACACTTTCAACTCCAAACCCTCAACATCAATTTTGAGCAAACGGACACTTTCATAAAAACAATTATCCAGCGTATTCATCAATATCCGCTCGGTTTGCGCGACTTCCTCAAACTTCATATCGTATCTGCTGGTCGACGGGCCACCTAGGCTGTAAGCACCGATATTATCGGCAGTTGCATAGTTAGGCATCGGAATCTGCAACCACTCCTTGCGATCAGACAAACCCATCAGATGGCTACGCACATTCGTCAGACCATTCAAAGCCACCGCCCCGCAAAAATGATTCAGCACGATTCTTTGCACCTCGAAACACTCAAACTGATGCGCAGGATGAGCCAGTGCCAGTGGGATGGTAAAGGCCCCCAGATTACAACCTACATCCACAATCACCCCAGGCTCACGATTATTGAGCAATTTATGACTGAACCTGACCAGGTCACCATCGAACTCACCTTGCTCCCTAATACGTGCGGAAATCAGGTCCCCATGGCTGAACACCAAATAGCGGATACCATCTTTCGTCGTTACCACTTCTGCCGGTGGAAGTTGAGTCATCATTTTATGAAATACTCCTGCGTTAACGTTCAGGTAAGCATCATTACCGAAAGCCTCTGCTGTCGGCAAGATTTCTTACATTCAAAAAAATCAAAAAGCATTTTCACCTATACTACCAGCAGCACAGCGGCACAGAATAAAAAGCCATCAGCCTAGCAGCTTGAGCCGGGTAAGACAGACTATAATCACCCACTAAATTACAGCCCGATATCCAGAAACATGCGACTTTTCAAGCGTAAGGCGGTGGTCAAAAATCACCACACCCCGCTCCCCCCACAACTGACCGCCCTGCTGCGCGAAGCCTGGTGGTTACTCATGGCCGTGCTGGCCGTCTATCTCGTACTGGTACTCGCCAGCTACTCACCACTAGACTCCGCCTGGTCACACAGCTCATCCGACCCCACTGTACGCAATTATGGCGGCGCACTGGGCGCACGGCTTTCCGACCTACTGCTCTACCTGTTTGGCCTCTCGGCCTGGTGGCTGGTTGCCTTCTGCCTGGCTGCCATCGCCTGGGGCTATCGCCGCATGGAAAGCTTCGGTTTCAAGCTCACCCCGCTCACCGTTGCCGCCATGCTCGGTTTTACCCTGCTACTGCTTAGTAGTGCCGGGCTGGAAACCTTAATGTTGGCCGACAAGCAGCTCACCCTGCCGCTCAGCGCGGGCGGCATGTTTGGCCACTTCATCGGCAGCCAGCTCAACCGTGGCCTAGGCTTGCCCGGCACCTATCTATTACTCAGTGTATTGGGAGCCATTGGCTTCTCACTGTTCACCGGCCTATCCTGGCTGGACATTATGGAAAAAATTGGCGAAACACTAGAAAACACCGTGCAGCGACTGTGGCAACAATGGCAAGCCCGTCAAGACCGCGAAATCGGCAAGGAAACCGCGCAACAGCGCACCGAAAAAGTCAGTAGCGTCAAACAGAAACAGGAAGACAGCTCACCGCTGCATATCGAACCCCCAACCCTTGATATCCCACTGGCCCCCAAGCTACAAAAGCCGGTGCAACAATCACTGTTTGCCGATAGCAGCGATGCCACCCTGCCCGGCCTTAGCCTGCTTGAAGCGGCCAGCAAGCAACAAGACGCCGTCTCCGCCGAAACCGTCGAATACACCTCACGCCTGATCGAACGCAAACTGGCCGACTTTGGCGTAGAAGTCAAAGTCATCGCTGCCTACCCTGGCCCGGTGATTACCCGCTATGAAGTCGAACCGGCAGTCGGTGTCAAAGGCGCGCAAATCGTCAACCTGATGAAAGACCTGGCGCGCGCCCTCTCGCTGATCTCCATCCGGGTGGTTGAAACCATACCCGGCAAAACCTATATGGGACTGGAACTACCCAACCCCAAACGCCAGATTGTGCGCCTATCCGAAATCATCGGCTCCGGCCCCTACCAGAACATGCCCTCCCGCCTTACCATGGCAATGGGCAAAGACATTGCCGGCCAACCCATCAGCACCGACCTAGCCAAAATGCCACACGTGCTAGTCGCCGGCACCACCGGCTCGGGTAAATCAGTCGCTATCAATGCCATGATCCTGTCGCTACTCTACAAAGCCACTCCGAAAGAAGTGCGCTTGATCATGGTCGACCCGAAAATGCTGGAACTGTCCATTTATGAAGATATCCCGCACCTGCTCGCCCCAGTAGTCACCGATATGAAACAAGCTGCCAACGCCCTGAACTGGTGCGTGGCCGAAATGGAACGCCGCTACCAGCTGATGTCCAAACTGGGCGTACGCAATCTGGCAGGCTTCAACCAGAAAATCAAAGATGCCAGCAAAGCCGGTACCCCCATTCACAACCCGTTCAGCCTGACACCAGAAACCCCGGAACCACTCGACAGCCTGCCGCTTATCGTCGTCGTCATTGACGAGTTGGCCGACCTGATGATGGTTGCCGGCAAAAAAATCGAAGAACTCATCGCCCGCCTGGCCCAAAAAGCCCGCGCGGCGGGCATCCATTTAATCCTCGCCACCCAACGACCATCCGTGGACGTGATCACCGGCCTGATCAAAGCCAACATCCCCACCCGTATCGCCTTCCAGGTTTCCAGCAAAATAGACAGTCGCACCATCCTCGACCAGATGGGTGCAGAAACCCTGCTCGGCCAAGGCGATATGCTCTACCTCCCCCCCGGCACCGGCTACCCGCTACGCATCCACGGAGCCTTTGTTGCCGATGACGAAGTCCACCGTGTTGTCGACTTCCTCAAAAGCACCGGTGCCCCCAACTATATCGAAGGCATCCTCACCGGCCAGAGTAGCGACGACGACGATAACAACAGTCATAGCAGCAGTGACAGCGGCGGCGAAGCGGATCCACTTTACGACGAAGCCGTCGCCATCGTGCTCAAAACTCGCAAAGCCTCTATCTCCTCGGTACAGCGCCACCTGCGTATAGGCTACAACCGCGCCGCCCGCCTGATCGAACAAATGGAAACCGCCGGACTCGTCTCCAGCATGGAAAACAACGGCAACCGTACCGTACTGATGGCGCAACGCGAGGAATAACACAACATTACCCCCTACAAGCGGCACGGATTTCCTATGCTTGAACCATAGATCGCTTCACCTGATGCAACCAACACAGCAAGGGAGCCTGCCATGACCACCCCCAACCCGCTCGCCACCGACGGCTTCGAATTCATCGAATACACCGCACCCACCCAGCAAGGCCTGGAACAGCTCGACATGCTGTTCCGCTCACTGGGCTTTAGCGAAATCGCCCGCCATCGCAGCAAACAAGCCCATCTCTACCGCCAGGGCGATATCAACTTCATCCTCAATGGCGAACCCAGTCAACCCGCCAACGCCTTTGCCCAAGCCCATGGCCCCTCAGCCTGCGCAATGGCCTGGCGCGTCAAAGACGCTGCCCAAGCCTACGTCTACGCACTCAGTCACGGCGCGCAAGCCTATGAACACCCGATAGGCTGGATGGAACTCAACATCCCCGCCATACAAGGCATAGGTGGCTCCGCTATCTACTTTGTTGACCGCTACCCCCCCAGCCCCAGCATTTACGACATCGACTTCATCCCGCTACCCGATGTCGACCAACACCCTGATGGCGTCGGCCTCCACCAGATAGACCACCTCACCCACAATGTTCAACGCGGCAATATGGTTAGATGGGCCGACTTCTACACCGCCATTGCCAACTTCCGCGAAATTCGCTACTTCGATATCGAAGGCAAACTCACCGGCCTGCTCTCCAAAGCCATGACCAGCCCCTGCGGCAAAATCCGCATCCCGATTAACGAATCCAGCGACGACAAAAGCCAAATCGAAGAATTCCTGCACGCCTATCAGGGTGAAGGCATCCAACACATTGCCCTGGCCAGCCACGATATCTACCACAGCGTCGAAACCCTGCGTGCCAACGGCACCTATTTTCTGGACACCCCGGACAGCTACTACACTAAAATCGACCAGCGCGTACCCGGCCACAACGAAGACCTCGCCCGCCTGCAAAGCAATCGCATCCTGCTCGACGGTGCCCCACAAGCGGGCGGCGGCATCCTGTTGCAAATTTTCACCGAAAGCGTCATTGGCCCGATTTTCTTTGAAATTATCCAGCGCAAAGGCGACGAAGGCTTTGGCGAAGGCAACTTCCGCGCCCTGTTTGAAGCCATAGAAGAAGACCAGATACGACGCGGCGTACTGTAAACAGGCCAAGCCACCGTATACGCAGTGTTGAAAGCCTATTTAAACTGGTAGGAAAAGCTGGAACAGCTTGATACTTGAAATCTTGAACAACTGAAGGGCGCCTCCCGCCACCGCTCGCCCTGAGCTTGTCGAAGGGCAGCTCCCCATTCATGCTTCGACACGCTCAGCACGAACGGGGAGTTGGGCATTTATCCGAAACCATTCACCCTGAGCAGGGCTAAGGACACCCCCGCCACCGTTCGCCCTGAGCTTGTCGAAGGGCAGCTCCCCATTCATACCTCGACACGCTCAGCACAAACGGAAATAGGCAACAAGTTGTGAGATAAACCGTGTGAATACCAACCTCACCCACAAGCGCCCAGCAGTAGTTGACTAGCGTTCCAACTCGTTTAACCACGCGCCACATTCGCTGCCCAACTCCGCCAGCAGCGCTTGCAGATAAGCCGCCTCGCGGACAGTGGCCTCGGATAAATCGTGCAACTGTGCGGCACTCAGCGATAAGCTCGCTAATAACCGCAAGCCATCAAAACAGGCGTCGCGCAACTCCTGCAGGCTTTGCCGCGCGGAGGCTTTATCGATAGGCTGGCCGCGATGAAAATCCGCAATCAGCCGCAAGGTGGGCAATAAAGCGGTGGTGTGCGCGCTCATTTGATGCCCTCCTCTTGCTCCAAGGCCTCGGCCAAGGTGCCAAACAGGCCGATAATCCAGCCGCGCAGCCGCTGCTGTTCCGGGCTGAGCAGGCTTTGCTCCAGGCCAAGACGCAATAATAAAGCCTCCTGACAACCGGAGACGCTCAGACTGGCGCTGGTGGGATGGGTGGCAAAGGCAAACGCCAGTTCCCCTTCAATGCAGCCATGCAGATAGGCGCGTTCGGCGGCATCGTGGCTGGCTTTCAGGTCGTGTTGCTGACTAAGACCGCTGGCGAGTGCTAGAAAGGGTGAAGCGGTTTGCGGGTGATAAGGCGGGTGGTTCGATTTCATAACAACTCCCTTGGTTTAACCTCACCACTCCGCTTGCATTCGGAGTGGTGGGCACATGGCAGAGTTTGCAAGACCGGAACCAAGGCAACCGGCAGACCCGAAAGTCTCCCCGCCATGGCCCACCATAAACAAGGCGTACCAATGGCGTAGACGGACATAAAAAATCGCTTTGCAGCGACAGTCCGCCTCGGTTGTTCGGGCTTGCATTCCCGGTGCCGATAAAGATCAGCACGGTCAGCATTCTAAGGGATTTCTTGCGGTTTGTTGCGCGGATTTTGTGGCGACTAGCCATTGGGACAGCGGGAATGACAGGAAAAGCTAAGGCAGGTACATCGCAGAATACCCATAGCAAAAAATAACGATGGCAAAAGCCTTATCGTTACATAGCACCGGGGTGTCGGTAGTACAGATATTCAGGAGGTCACGACGGGAAGAAGATGAGAGAGGCAAAAATGGCCAGGGCTTACGCCCATCTACGGAGAAACACGACTTCACTATTTGTACAAAAAAAACAGTTATTTATACCGGCAACGCATCACCACGAGCGCAAAAAAAGCACCGAAGTGGTGCCGATGTTAGCGCTTCTGATCGAACAATCTATCTGAAATACACTGCCAAATATATTGCCCCGAAGAAACGACATGCCATCTTGTTCTAGCACGCCGATTCGATTCCTGCGCCGGAAGCCAAAGTCACTTCTAAAGTAGTCCGAAATAAGCCTAAGACCCCCACAGTATATAGCTTTTCTGGTTTTTTGTTGTCTTAAGCCATCCCAAAGCGGCCTAAGCAAGCCGATAGTTTTGTTGGTATATTTGTTGGTATATAGCAGAGGCTATTCAAAAAATACCAACACGAGGCCAAGACCAACATGCCCCTAACCGATAGCGCTATCAAAAATGCCAAGCCGTCTATTGATAATAAACCGATTAAGCTAACTGACGGTAATAGCCTGTTTTTATGGATCATGCCAAATGGCGCTAAGTATTGGCGTATGTCCTACCGCTTTGAGGGCAAGCAAAAGACCTTAGCTTGTGGCGTCTATCCAGAGATTAGTCTCAAAGAGGCCCGCGACAAATGCAGCCAGGCTCGCAAACTATTGAGGGAGGGTCAAGATCCTAACGCTCACAAAAAGCAGCAGAAGTACCAACAAACTCTAGCGGCCGCCAACTCCTTCGAAATCATCGCCCGCGAGTGGTACACCAAAGAACTGCCGCGCTGGACACCTCAGCACGCCCGCCGCGTGATCGCTTCACTAGAAGCGGATGCCTTCCCCACTTTGGGTAAACTCGCCATCAACACCCTTACCGCCCGTGTAATACTCGATACAGTACGCCAGACAGAAAAGCGCGGAGCAGTAGAAACGGCACAAAGGGTACTGCAACGCATTAGCGCGGTCATTCGCTTTGCCATTCAGACCGACAGAGCCAGTATCAACCCATGCAATGACCTAGTCGGTGCATTGCGAGCACAAAAGGTCGAGCATCGGCCGGCGCTGCCACGTGGTGGGCTAAAAGACTTCTATCGCCGTCTAGCCGTAGAACCGATGCAAAACACAACCCATCTTGCCTTACACCTACTTATGCTCACTTTTGTTCGACCTGGTGAATTACGTGCAGCTAAATGGGTAGAGTTTGATGAAGAACGTGCGGAGTGGCGGATACCCGCTGAACGCATGAAAATGCGCGAGCCTCATATTGTACCGCTATCCCGTCAGGCGCTAACATTGTTGCGACAACTCAGATCACTCACGGGCCATAGTCCTTTACTCTTTCCTGCAAGAAGCCGTCATGATAAATACATGAGTGAAAATACACTGAGCTATACCATGTGGCGCATGGGCTACAAAGATATTGCTACCCCACATGGCTTTCGGGCCTTGGCTTCTACGGTGCTGAATGAAGAAGGCTTTAAGCCTGATATTATCGAGCGTCAACTTGCTCATGCCGAGCGCAATAAGGTACGGGCAGCTTACCATCGCGCTGAGTACCTGGAAGAACGCCGCACCATGATGCAGTGGTATGGCGATTTTCTGGAGAGCCAACAAGAAAACGAAAGTTAATAAGGCGGCAAAAAGTTAATAAAAAGGATAGATAGAGAAAAAGGTTTTATACAGACTATTGATTTATTTGTATTTTATTTGCAAACCAGCAAGAAAGTTAATGAAAAATAGGCTGCAAAAAAAAGCAGTCTCGTTAACCAAAGAGGACGACGTGCCAAGCAGGGGGGAATCAAACTAAAAGCGCGGTCAAAATCGTGATTAAAGAGCGACAAACAGACTAAAACAGCCGATCATATAAACGATATACATGCGGCAAATCGTCAAGCCACACCTAGCGTTGGCCGGGTTATTAGGGCAAAAGCACTTGTTGATTTAGCTAACCAAGTTATGGTGAAGGAAGCCGAGGGCTCGACTGATTGGCGTGGCAACATGCAGATAGCAAGCCGCACCATAATGCGGAGGCATAAGACGTTTTCTGGGCCGTGAACAGTAGGGCGAAGTTAACCAGAATGTTAAAAGTTAAATAAAAAGTTAATAGGTTAACCTCAGTCGGCAGCCTTCTTCTTGCGCTGGCTGGTGTGAAAATCGTCGGATAAGAACAATGGTCGCTATAACAGCTAACAGATAAGCTTACCCATGACCTGACTCCTCAATTTTGGCTCTGTGTGCAGTGGTTGCAAAACTCTCAGCCTAATTCACGTCGCTTGAGGCAGTTAGGTCAATACATGATGTCTTTATTGCTGCTGCGGATAACCTTAAAACAGCCTTACGTTAAAAAATGAGCTTGATGCCAACAACCAATCTGACAATCGTCAAACACCTCCCTTTCATTGGGCNGCGACGACAACAACACCGCGCCGCAAGTGGTCACATCCCCCTCATACGCCAGCGCCTTGCCATGGTGGCGCTTGCCACTGGCCCCCGCCACAATCGCAAACTCTCCCTTGCATTGCGGACAGCGCACCAGACAACCCTCAGCCGCCACCGGCACCCCACCCGCACTACACTGCTCCAAGGCGGTGATCACTTGGCCGCCGTGGCTGCTGCCATCGCCCAGCCGAATCACCCCTTTACCGCTGCTATTACGCATCACTGCTCCTTGGTATTAAACCTCTTCCTGATCGACCCACTGCCAGCTCACCAGCAGCTCATCCTGCGGTAACAAACTCCCTAACCGTGGGAATGGTCGCCCCTGCGCGCACGATACTGCCGTATAACCCGCCACTTTCCGCTCATGCGAGTGGCCAGCAGGGAGTTGCGGACGCCATGAACCCGATTGCGGTACAATCGACCCGGCTCTCTGCACTGGCGGCGGCACTGTTTTCCACAAACTCTTACCCACCCCAAACGCATTACGGGGGCGCAGATAGCCATTGGCTTCACGTCGAGTCGGGCCAAACAAAAGTTTATCAAACGCGCCTTTGGTATCCACTTCCAGCGGCCAGGCTTGTGCCAGTTGCTCCTGCTCCGGGATATCCAACTGATTCTGGAATTGATCGGCTTCCTCCTGATCAATACGCAGCTTACGCAAGGCCAGCGCCTTATCATGTAATTGCGTCATAATCTCCGGGCACGCTGTACGCAGATGCACCAATAGGGCCTTATCCTCACTACTGATATACACCCCGCCATGCTCCCCTAGCTGTTCCTTCTCAGCAGAAACCTTCTCCTTCACCAGCAGCTTACGCACATACACTTCCCGCTCCCAACTGGTGACAAAGCCGGACAGCACAAAACAGGCCAGCGAATCATGCACAAAATCATCCAACAGCTTATGCGAAGGCATCGCGGCGACGTCGAACCACTGCCCGACCCCGTGCGGCAACGGTAGATGCAGACGCAAGACTTTAAATACCCATTGCTCCCATGCGCTTAAGGCCTGACCAGAGCGGGCCCTATTTTTAGGGACGCGATTCGCCCTGATCTGATCGACATCCCATCGCCGCCCATCTGGATCGCCGCGCCGCTCGCGCATTTGCAATAAGCGCATATCCCCCTGTAACAGGTCATTGAAGCTGCGGATGTTTTCGCGTGTCTGTTTATCATTACAGCGACGTAAGCCGCTAAAGTCGCCCATGTCCGACTTCTGCCGTACCCCGCGCCATAGGTAATACAATTCCATATGCTTTTGCACCATCGGCATATAAGCGCCAGCCTCCGGCAAATCCAGCGTTCGCATATAATCCTCATACGCCTGCCTTAAGTCCGCGCTGATCTGGAAGTCCTGCTGTACTCTTGGCTCCAACTGCACCCATTGCGTCAATGCGACCCCAGCCATTAACGCCGCTTTATACATATGCACCAGCGGGATTTGTGACAACAGGTCAGCTACTTGCGGACTACGACCATGCTCTCCAGGGCCATAGCCGCCACCCACATCCGAATGCACACCGGGATAGAGCCAGCTTTGTAACTGCGCACCTGGCGGCTGGGTAGACGGGAAATTCTCGCGCTGCTCATGCGCGGCTATAAAATGCACCGCGTTCTTCACCAGTGCGGGGAGTGGCTTATCCAACACCACCCCGGCCCAGGCATGGTGGCCGGTATTAAACGCCACCGAATCCGGCAGCCCCACCGAGGCCACCGCATCCATCATCCCCAAAAAGCGTATCTCTACCGGTCGCCCGACAAACAATGGCCCCGCCTCAATCGGTAGATTCAATTGCGCCATCTCCTGGCGTTCACCGTCGCCATCCATCAACTCAGCAAACCAGTGGCAAAAAGCTGCTGCTTCGACCGCTCCACGCGAAAAGCCGAATACCGACACGATGATATTGATAATCTCCGGCTTGCTGCGCCCTAGCTCCCTACGCAGGTTCCGCGCCTTCTCTTTTACTTCTTTCTTGCACCACTCCGCCCGCGACAGCGGCTCCGGCCCATTCTTGGTGGGCGCGCGCTCAACCTCACGGCTATAACGCTTGAGCATGTCCTTCATTGTGGCGGGGTCAAAGCAGGGGCCTTTTAACACCGAACGATGCACCGCGTTATACATCTGCATCAACGCATACAGCAGCCGCGCCTGGCCACCCTCCGCAAACGCCTTCCCATTGGTGGACTCGGCCATTTCACCAATTTCGGGAAACGGGGTACCCACACCCGGAATATAAAACTTAAAATGGGTATTCTGATCATCTCTGTGCGCATCATATAAACGCACGATATTGCTATGCCCTTTTACTGGCTTGTCGCGCTGCATATTATTATTGGTACCATCAAAAAAAACACCAATGTGTACTAATTGCTGACACTTTTCAGGATGTTTTAAAAACGGCACGGAGTCTCGACCGCAGACATCTTTTCTTTGCTTACAATCTTCAAGACTGAAAGACACATATTTTTCGACTGGATAGGGAGCTAACAAAGGGGCATTATTAATCACCATAATTTATTCTCCTTGTTTCCCTGGGATTGGCTCGGGAAACTTGCGTTGCTTACCTGGGAAAGAAACAGGGTGATCAATATCCTCTGGATAGATATTAGATGACACGACTCGAATCACATCATTATCAAAGAAATGCACAAAGACCTGACCTGGCTTATCATAAGGTTCAATTTCAACGGTTTTTTTCTTCAAATTATCTACAATACCATCCGGCATATTCCATGTTATTTCCACTTTCAAACCCGGCCGCCATTTTTGAGGAATGACTACGCAGCAGCTCGTTGCACCACTAATATTATTTTTGCTGAGATTAGACCCATAAGCGCCATTAATATAATACTCATAAATAAATTTATTGGTGTGATTAACACCACTCATCGACACACCGATACGCTCATCATCATTCTTGCCCAGACTGCTACACGCTGTCACTAGCAATACTGCTGCCAGTAATAGTCCTTTTAAAAATCTTGCTTTAATCATTTAATTCTCCTTTACTTTTATTACGATTTTCAAAACTGAAAGCGACATGTTTTTCTACTAGATAGGGTGCTAATAAAGGGGCATTATTAATTACCATGACTTTGTTTTCCTTTTTTCTAGAAATTGGCTTAGAAAATTTGTGCGACTTATCAAAGGGTATAGAGATATTGCTGCAATTTACTCAGTCGATCATTGTCGTTCTTTATCTCGGCTTCATCCAGTTGCCGCAGGTAGCGATAACATTGTTCATACAGTGTTGATGGCTGGTGGGGGGTGAGCAGCTCAGGGGTTTGCTCATACAACTGCGCCAGCAACATATCCGGTTCGCAGTCAGCCATCAGCTTGTGGTAGCGGTAGTCGTTGAGTTCATAAGCCCCACTAGCAGGAGGGGCGGCAGCTTGCAGCGTGGCGGTTTGTGCGCCACCCAGCCGTTTCAGGCCACCCTCGCGGCCGATTACCCACCAGTCGTA